>NZ_JBICJR010000054.1:0-195508 GCF_043103245.1 Pseudomonas sp. YQ_6 | reverse complement strand
TGCGTGAATGAATACCTACTCGATGTGAATGCCCACATCCAAGAAGCAAGAAGCAAGAAGCAAGAAGCAAGAAGCAAGAAGCAAACTCGTCTGTTTTGACTCAGCGAACAGTCCATTCGCGATGGCGACGCTGACTCACCTTTTCGCCCTTACGGCGAGTCACTTTTTGTCAAACGCGACAAAAAGTAACCATGGGCCTGCCCCGTGACAACGGACGCCAAGAAGCGATACTTACATCCGGCCCCTGCGCTACGCTCCGGGGTTCCCTCACTCCGGCCTTGCTCCCGGCAGGACCGCGCCGAAGGCCCCATCCTGGGGCCTCAGCGCTTGACGGGCATCCATGCCCGTCACCTGCCTCCGCAAGGCCTGCGTTCGGCCTCCTGAAGTCGCGAAGATCAAGATCAAGATCAAGATCAAGATCAAAAGCTAGATCAACAGCAGAGGGTTGGCTGTGCTGATCTTCGTCATTCCAACGCAGCGCCATTTCGCCTATTGTCGATGCTCCCTTCTCAAAACCATTGGCAAACCCATGGAGAACGTCATTGTCATCACCGGCGGCAGCCGCGGTATCGGCGCCGCCACTGCGCTGCTGGCCGCCCGCCAGGGCTACCGCATCTGCATCAACTATCACGCCGATGACCAGGCCGCCGAAGCCATCCTCAGCCAGGTCCGCGCCCTGGGCGCCGAGGCCATCGCGGTGCGCGCCGACGTCAGCGTCGAAGATGAAATCATCCAGCTGTTCCTGCGCGTCGACGATGAGCTCGGCCCGGTCACCGCACTGGTCAACAACGCCGGCACCATCGGCCAGCAGAGCAGGGTCGAGGACATGTCCGAGTTCCGTCTGCTGAACGTCATGAAGACCAACGTCGTCGGCCCCATGCTCTGCGCCAAGCACGCCCTGCTGCGCATGGCACGCCGGCATGGCGGGCAAGGCGGGGCCATCGTCAACGTATCATCGGTCGCCGCACGCCTGGGTTCGCCCAACGAATATGTCGACTATGCCGCCTCCAAGGGCGCGCTCGACACCTTCACCATCGGCCTGGCCAAAGAAGTGGCAGGCGAGGGCGTGCGCGTCAATGGCGTACGACCAGGCTATATCCATACCGGTTTCCATGCGCTTTCGGGCGACCCGGACCGCGTCAGCAAGCTTGAACCTGGCTTGCCCATGGGCCGAGGAGGGTATCCCGAGGAAGTGGCCCAGGCCATCCTCTGGTTGCTTTCGGACAAAGCCTCCTATGCCACCGGCAGCTTCATCGACCTGGGCGGCGGGCGCTGAGCGCCCGTCAAGGTTCCAGCAGCTCGCGAACCCGCTCTGCCAGTGCTTCCAGTTCGAACGGCTTGGTCAACACCAACGTACCTTGCAGCGGTTGGCCGTCGCTGAGCGCCGCGCTCTCATCGTAGCCGGTGATCAACAGCACCTTGAGGTCCGGGTAGCGCTCACGGCAGCGTTCGGCTAACTGGCGGCCATTCAGGCCGCCAGGCAGGCCGACATCGCTCAGCAGCAAGTCTGGCCGTTCGCCGCCTTGCAGGTGGGTGAGGGCAGACGGACCGTTCTCGAAGGCGTCCACCCGATAGCCCAGCTCTTCCAACACTTCGCCAATCACCAGACGCAAGGCAGTCTGGTCTTCAACCAACAGAATGCGTTTTGCACTCTCGCTGCTTCTTCGCAAGGGCGCGCGCGGAGCTTTGCTGATTGGCGCCTGGGCTTGCTCGTGGTGGCGGGGTAACAGCAGCTCGATGCGGGTACCCTCGCCAGGCACCGACAGCACCCGTAATTGCCCACCCGACTGGCGCACGAAGCCATAGGTCATGGACAGACCCAGGCCGGTGCCCTGGCCCATCGGCTTGGTGGTGAAGAACGGCTCGACAGCGCGCTCGACAACTTCGGCCGACATGCCGCTACCGTTGTCGACGACGCTCAGCCGCACGAACTCGCTGGCCGGCAGTTCCAGTGCCACGGCCTGCTTGTCGTCAAGCTGCAGGTTGTCGCCAATGATCTCGATCACACCACCGGCAGGCATGGCATCGCGCGCGTTGATGCATAAGTTGAGCAAGGCGCTTTCCAGTTGGGGAGGGTCGATGAAGGTCGGCCACAGCTGGCTGGCGAAGCGGCTGCTCAGGGTAATCGCCGGGCCGATGGTGCGGCGCAGCAGGTCTTCCATGCCGGCCACCAAGGTGGCCACTTGCGTGGAGCAGGGTTGCAGGGTCTGCTGGCGGGAGAACGCCAGCAGCCGGTGCACCAGCGAAGAGGCCCGCTGCGCCGCGCTGCTGGACAGCTCCAGCAAAGGCGCCAGGGCGTCGAAGCGTGACTGCTCCAGGCGTTGCCGCATCAGCTCCTGGGCGCCCAGGATGCCGCCCAGCAAATTGTTGAAGTCGTGGGCTATGCCGCCACTGAGCTGGCCTACGGCTTCCATCTTCTGTGCCTGGCGCAGCGCCGCTTCTGCCTTGGCCAAGCGTTCCTGCTCTTGTACTCGCTCACTGATGTCATAGGCGAACAGAAACGCGCCATGTACCTCGCCTTCTGGGTCGCGCAAGGCGTTGAAGCGCAACTCATAATGGCGCAGCGCGGGGGGCTTGCCGAAGGTGCCGATCTCGATGAACTGCTCGCCTGCCAGGGCGCGCTGCCACATCGGCAGAACAGGCGTCTGGCCGGCGGCGCCATCCTCGAACAATCCGGGCAGGTAGTCGCCGATTTCGGGTGTCCTCCCGTACAGCAGGTGGAAGTCATGCCTGGCTTGGCGATTGACAGCCAGCCAGCGCAGGTCCTTGTCGACCACATGCACATTGACCACACTGTGATCGACCAGCTCGGCAAACAAGCGGCGCTCCGCCAGCGCTGCATTCACCCTTTGTTCAAGCTCTTCGTTCAGGCGCTGCAGAGCCTGCTCTGCACGCCGGCGTTCGGTGACATCCTTGAACAGTACCGCTACCTGACGTTTCTCGGCAGGTTCTATGCGAAACGTGGTCACCGACAGCACGTGGCCCGTGGCAATCAGTTCCTGCTCGAAGTGCAGCGGTTCGCCGGTGCGAAGCACCGCGCCATAGCGGGCCACCCAGTCATCCGCCTCATCGGGCACCATCTCGCGCAGTTTTTGCCCGACCACGTTAGGGATGCCGGCGTGTTTGGCATAGGCTGCGTTGGCCAGCACATGCACGTAGTCACTCAGGGGGCCATGAGGGCCATCGAAGAACTCGATGATGCAGAAGCCTTCGTCCATGGTGTCGAACAGTGAGCGATAGAAGTCCTGGTCGTGCGCCTGGTTGCTTGCAAGCCGTTGCTCCAGCAGTGTGTTCTGTCGCTGGAGGTCTTCGACTTGTTGGCGCAGTGAGTTCAGATCACTAGAAGACATGCCTGCGTCCGGCAAATGAAAGTGATGACTTTAACGTGTTCACCTGTAGGCGAATAGCCGCTCAGTGCGACTGGGCGGTGCTCCCCAGCAGCCGTTCAAGCGCCTGGGCAAGTGTTTGAAGATCGAATGGCTTGGCCAGCAGTTCTGTGCGCCGGTCGGGCCGCGCTTTTGCCGTACTGTGCGCAGCGTCAGGGCCTGTAATCAGCAGCACCGCTGCATGTGGTGCAATACTTCGACAGGCTTGCGCGAGTCGGTGGCCATCGATACCCCCTGGCAGGCAGACATCGGTGATCAGCAAGTCCGGCGCTGGGGCTTCCTGCAAGGCCTTGAAGGCCTGGCGGCCATCTTCGAATGCCTGAACTTCATGGCCCTGATCTATCAATACCTCCAGCATGACCAGGCGCAGGGCCGGCTCGTCTTCCACCAGCATCACCTTGCACACGCGCCGCTGATGTGAGACCGCAGGGGCAGGCCCCTCGACGTCGGGGCTGGGTGAAGCGGCGTCTATGCTTTCATCGTGGGGGAGATACAGGTTGATGACCGTACCCTGGCCAGGCGCGCTATCGATGACCAGCTGGCCACCGGATTGCCGCACAAAGCCGTAGACCATGGACAACCCAAGGCCAGTGCCCTGGCCGAGCGGCTTGGTGGTGAAGAAGGGCTCAAGGGCGCGCTGCATCACTGCTTTGGACATGCCCATGCCGGTGTCTTCAACGCGGATACGCAGAAACCGGCCAGCGGTCAGGTCCAGTTGCCTGGCTTCGGCGCCTTGCACTTCGACATTGGCACAACCGATGCTCAAGGTGCCGCCAAGCGGCATGGCGTCACGGGCGTTGATGCACAGGTTGAGCAGCGCGTTTTCCAGTTGCTGTGCGTCTATTCGGATAGGCCATAGTCCGGCATGTGTCTGGTCGTGGTAGTCGACATAGGGGCCGGTGGAGCTGCTGATCAGGTCGTGCATACCGGCCACCAGTTGCTGCACATCGACCCGTTGCGGGACCAGCGTCTGCTGCCGTGAGAATGCCAGCAAGCGCTGCACCAAGGCTGCGGCGCGTTGCGCATTATGCCGGCTGATTTCAAGCAGCTGCGCAGTATCCGTCAGCTGTTGCTGCACCAGACGTTGCCCGGCCAGTTCCAGGGCGCCAAGGATGCTGGCCAGCAGGTTGTTGAAATCATGGGCAATCCCGCCGGTCAACTGGCCGACCGCCTCCATTTTCTGCGCCTGGCGCAGTGCTTCTTCGGCCTGCTGCAGGCGCTCCTGTTCGGTCACGCGCTGCGTGATGTCATAGGCGAACAGGTAGCCGCCCTGAATTCGCTGCTGAGCATCGAGCCACGGGTGGTAGCGAATTTCGTAGTGGCGTGGTGCGTCGTCCAGCCCGAAGGTGACGGTGTCGATGAACGCTTCCCCTGCCAGTATGCGCGGCCATATCGGGGCCAGGCGGCCCATGATGTCGGGTTGATCGGTCAGGAACTGGGGTACGTAGTCGCCAATCTGCGGTACGAAGCCTCGGTAACGTTTGAAGGTTTCGCGCGCCGTGCGATTGATGGCCAACAGGCGCATCCTGCGGTCGGCAGCAAACACGTTGGCCACGCTGTTGTCGAGCAGTTCTCCAAGCAGCCTGTCATGCGCCTGAACGCTATCTTCGCGCTCTGCCAGGCGTGCTTCCAGTTCTGCGACACGCGCCTGCAACTGGGCAAAGGGCGCAAGCGTATCTGGCGACATGACGAGGGCCTGATGATCGGATCGAGCAACTATAGTCGCCCCTCGGGCCCCCGGCTATCAGAACGAGCGAATGATCCGCCCGAGGGTTTCCATGGCCTGTTCGGCGCCGTCATGCCAGGGGCTGCCGTAGTTCAGGCGGATGCAATTGCCAAAGCGCCGGGTGGGCGAAAAGATTGGCCCAGGGGCGATGCTGATGCCTTGGGCCAGGGCCATGTGGAACAGCTTGAGGGCGTCCATCTGCTCGGGCAGTTCCAGCCACAGGAAGTAGCCGCCGGAGGGCTGGCTGACCCGTGTCTGCGCCGGGAAGTGGCGGGCGATGGCTGCCAGCATGTTGGCCTGCTGGCCCTCCAGCGCGTAGCGCAGCTTGCGCAGGTGGCGGTCGTAGCCGCCGTGTTGCAGGTAGTCGGCGATGGCCGCCTGGGCCGGCATGGAGGCACAAAGGGAGGTCATCAGTTTCAACCGCTCGATCTTCTGCGCAAAGCGCCCGGCGGCCACCCAGCCAATGCGATAGCCCGGTGCCAGGCTTTTGGCGAACGAGCCGCAGTGCATGACCAGGCCCTGGGTGTCGAAGGCCTTGGCGGGTTTGGGCGCCTGTTGCGAGTAGTACAGCTCGGCGTACACGTCGTCTTCGATCAACGGCACCTGATGGCGCGCCAGCAACTCCACCAGGGCCTGTTTCTTGGCCTCTGGCATGCTTGCACCTACCGGGTTCTGGAAGTTGGTCATGCACCACACGGCCTTTACCGGGTGCTTTTCCAGGGTCTGCGCCAGCACCCCCAGGTCCATGCCCTCACGCGGATGCACGGGGATTTCCACGGCCTTGAGTTTGAGCCGCTCCAGCACCTGCAGGCAGGCATAGAAAGCCGGGGCCTCGATGGCGACCAGGTCGCCCGGCTGGGTCACGGCCTGCAGGCACAGGTTCAGAGCCTCCAGTGCGCCGTTGGTGATCAACAGCTCTTCCATCGGCAGCATCAGCCCACCGACCATGTAGCGCAGGGCGATCTGCCGGCGCAGCTGCGGGTTGCCGGGGGACAGATCGGTCACCACCATGCGCGGGTCCATGCTGCGGCTGGCACTGGCCAGTGAGCGTGACAGGCGTTGCAGCGGGAACAGCTCAGGGCTGGGAAAGGCTGAGCCGAAGGCAATGGTGTTGGGGTCCTTGATCGAGTCGAGGATCGAAAATACCAAGGCGCTAACGTCGACATCGGTAGACTCGCTCACCGGCTGCAGCGCCTGCGGCTCGCTGAACTGGCGCGGGACGTGGGCATTGACGAAATACCCGGAGCGCGGCCGGGCGCGGATCAGCCCGCGCCGTTCCAGCAGGTAATAGGCCTGGAAAACGGTGGACGGGCTGACCCCATGGGTCTGGCTGGCGTAGCGCACGGACGGTACGCGCTGGCCGGGGCCCAGCACCCCGGAGCGGATCAGTTCGGCAATGTCATCGGCGAAGCGTTCGTAGCGTTTCATTCTGGCCTTCTGTCCAAGCCTGGCAGGCACGGTGGCGTGAGTGTAAGGGATCAGCGGTTCATGGGGGCGACGAAGCGACTGTGCGCGACGCTGCGGATAGCGGGGTCGTCTCGCTCGCTGATTTCAAAGCTCAGCGTCTGCGAGCTGCTGGTCGGGCGCTCGGCGAGCATCGCCACCGACACCGGCATTTCGCTCATTTCGCCAGCAGGGATGACCAGTGCGTTATTGCCCTGCAGGGAGAAACCGTCAGCGTCCAGCAGGCGCAATTGATAGTGCTGGGTACGTTCGGTCTTGTTGATGACCTTGAGCAGGTAAATGTTCTCGATCTGGCCTTGGGCGTTTTCGCGGAACAGGCCGCGGTCCTTGATCACATCCAGCGATACCATCGGGCGCATCTGCAGGGCCACCACCAGTGCCCCGATCATGACCAGCAGAGCGGCAGCGTAGCCCAACAGGCGCGGGCGCAGCCAGTGAGTGGTACCGCCTTGCAGGCTGTGCTCGGACTTGTAGCCAATCAGGCCGCGGGCGTAACCCATCTTGTCCATTACCCCGTCACAGGCGTCGATGCACGCGGCGCAGCCGATGCAAGCCATCTGCAAGCCATCACGGATGTCGATGCCGGTGGGGCACACCTGCACGCACAGGGTGCAATCGATGCAGTCGCCCAGTCCGTGGGCACCGACGTCACTGCCTTTCTTGCGCGGACCACGGGCCTCGCCACGACGCGGGTCGTAAGCGACCGCCAGGGTGTCCTTGTCGAACATCACGCTCTGGAAGCGCGCATACGGGCACATGTGCAGGCACACCGCTTCACGCAGCAGGCCGGCGTTGATATAGGTAGCGGCCGTGAAGAACATCACCCAGAACAGTGCCACACCGCCCAGTTGCAAGGTGAGCAATTCTGCGGCCAGTGGCCGGATCGGGGTGAAGTAGCCGACGAAGGTCAGACCCGTGAGCACGCCAATGGCCAACCACAGGCTGTGCTTGAGCGTGCGACGGGCCAGTTTGTTCAGGCTCCAGGGCGCCGCGGCCAGCTTGATGCGCTGGTTGCGGTCCCCCTCGGTAACCTTTTCGCACCACATGAATAGCCAGGTCCAGGTACTTTGTGGGCAACTGTAACCGCACCAGACGCGCCCGGCGTAGACGGTGATGGCGAACAGGCCAAAGGCACAGATGATCAGCAGCGCCGACAGCAGGATGAAATCCTGGGGCCAGAAGGTGGCGCCGAAGATGTGGAACTTGCTGTTGCCCAGGTCCCACAGTACGGCCTGGCGGCCGTTCCAGTTCAGCCAGGCCGTGCCGAAGAACAGCACGAACAGGGCGCCGGCAAAGCCGATGCGCAGGTTACGGTAAAGCCCGGTAAAGCTGCGAGTATGGATGCCGCTGTCGGTGCGTCGCGCTTGGATGCTGGCTGGGGCGGTGGCGATCTCTGTAAAAGGGATTCTATCGTTCATGGTTCGGTGCTCATCAGGCCTCGATCAGGCATGAGCACTATGGCGCTGAAGCTGTTATCAGCACAGGTTCAGGTTTTACGATAAAAACCATATCAGATTTGCCGCATGCCCCCGCCAGGCCTCATATCACCGAGCCTGGCGCGCTGGCCTTCAGATGCCTGCGGCTATCCACCGCACCCGCCACGGTCAGTGCATCGGCCTCGGTTTCGGTAATGGGCACGCGTTGGCCGGCCAGTATGGCCACCGACATGCGCAACTGCTCGTCGGTGATGATCTCGATGTCCGGGCCTTCGCCCTCGATGCGCAGGTCTTCACCGATCAGCGTGCAGCGGCGGGTGGTTTCGTCGATTTCAATGGGCATGGTGGGGTCCTCCCGGGGTGATTACAGGGTGGACCACGGCCAGGGGCCAGTTGCTGCATCAGCAAGCTGAGCGGCACTTTGCAGTACGTGTGACGGTCAACCTTGCATAGGGCAGGCCTGCCGACGTGGCAGGCGGATTCATAGAGCTCAAGCAAGGGAAACAACTGCGATGGACGTCATCTGGCAAGCAATCCAGGCGGAATTCGCCGATGTCACCGATGAGCGCGAGGTCACGCAAATCCTTGTGCGCTTGCTGATGGCTGCTGTGCTCGGCGCAGTACTGGGCTTCGAGCGCGAACACAAGGGCAAGTCTGCCGGGGTGCGTACCCATATGCTGGTGTCGCTGGGGGCCGCCCTGTTCGTTCTGTCGCCCAGTATGGCGGGGTCCGACGAACAGGCACTCAGTCGGGTGATCCAAGGCATCGTTGCCGGTATCGGTTTTCTCGGTGCGGGTACCATTCTGAAGGGTAACGGCCAGGACACGAGCCATGTGAAGGGCCTGACGACCGCTGCCGGGCTATGGATGACAGCTGCCATCGGTACGGCGGCTGGCATGGGGCGCGAAGCCACGGCGTTGATCAGCACGGTACTGGCCCTGCTGGTACTGGGCACGATGCCGTTGCTGGTGGAGAAGGTCGAAGGGCAGGATGAGGAGAAGCAGAAGGAGGAAGAGGGCAGGAAGCACTGAGGGGAGCCGAAGCTCCCCTCAAAGCGTTGTTGCCTGCTCTTTTTTTATTATTGGGACCGGCCTATTGTTGTTTTTGTCGGCTTGTCCTGGTGTTGCGGGCGACCCCCATGCGGGGTCAAGAGCAAACGTATTTTTTTGAGCGCTGACCTGCTTTCATCATTGCTGATCCGAACCTGGCTGCCGCTACCTTGAGGTAGTTTTTATTGTTCTGTGCCAGACCGCGGGGCGAACCCCTGAAAAGCGTGTCGACTCCAAAAAAATCTGCTTGCTACGCCTCTGCCGTGTTGTTCTTGTTATGTCAGAGCCGTTACCTGTTGTTTTTATTGGGTATCGCGTTTTTTTTGTTGTTGTACCAGAGATATAGCAGGGTGCGTGCCAACTTTTGAAAACCCTTTAAAATCAATGAGTTAAGAATTTTGGTCGACACCGCCCAGCCTGAAATTCTGCCGATTTGTTTCCCTGTTACCCGATTTTTTGCTGTGAAATGTGCGGGAGGTAACACTTCACCCACACCAATGTGACACCCGTGTGACCTATCGTGCGCTGAACGCCCGTGCTACCCGCGACCCGTTGTCGCGGCCCAGCACGTCGCTGATGCGCTGGCCGGCGGCTATCAGCCGGCCCAGGTCGATGCCGGTTTCAATGCCGAGCCCCTGCAGCAGGTACACAACATCCTCGGTGGCGATATTGCCAGTAGCCCCCTTGGCGTAAGGGCAGCCGCCCAGCCCGGCTACCGAGCTGTCGAATACGCTGATGCCTTCGAGCAGGCTGGCATAGACGTTGGCCAAGGCCTGGCCGTAAGTGTCATGGAAGTGTCCGGCCAACTGCTCGCGCGGTACCTGGGCCGACACCACCTCGAACAGGCGTCGGGTGTCGCCTGCGGTACCGGTGCCGATGGTGTCACCCAGCGAGACCTCGTAGCAGCCCATGTCGTGCAGGGCGCGGGCTACCGGGGCCACCTGCTCGGCGCTGACCTTGCCCTCGTAAGGGCAGCCAAGCACACACGACACATACCCGCGCACGCGCACGCCGTGGCTGCGCGCAGCGTCCATGATGGGTTCGAAGCGCTTGAGGCTTTCGCTGATCGAGCAATTGATATTGCGTTGCGAGAACGCTTCGGAGGCTGCAGCGAACACCGCTACTTCCTTCACCCCGGCAGCCAGGGCGTCCTCGAAGCCACGCAGGTTCGGCGCCAGTGCGGCATAAGTCACGCCGGGGCGCTGCTGGATGCCGGCGAATACCTCGGCAGAGCCGGCCATCTGTGGCACCCACTTGGGTGACACGAAACTGCCCACTTCTATATAGGTCAGGCCCGCTTCGGTGAGGTCGTTGACCAGGCGTACCTTGTCGGCGACGCTGATGGGCTGGGCTTCGTTCTGCAGGCCGTCGCGGGGGCCGACTTCGACCAGGCGGACGTGTTTGGGCAAGGACATGGCGGGTTTCCTGTGGCGTTCAGCGGTTGTCTTTGTTGTTCAGGGTGGCGGCCAGGGCTTGTTCGCAGCGTTCCTGGGCGGTGTCCAGTTCCAGTTGCATCTGGTGAATGTCCAGCATCTGCTGCTCCAACTGGGCGCGGCGCTCGGCGATCTTCGCCAGCATGCTGTTGAGCTGTTTGAGGTTGCCGCTGGTGGGGTCGTACAGTTCGATCAGCTCGCGGCACTCGGCCAGGGAAAAGCCGATGCGCTTGCCGCGCAGGATGAGCTTCAGGCTGACCTTGTCGCGCGGTGAGTAGATACGTTCCAAGCCACGACGCTCAGGGCTGAGCAGGCCCTGTTCTTCGTAGAAGCGGATAGCGCGGGTGGTGATGTCCAGTTCGCGGGACAGGTCGGAGATGCTGTAGGTCTGAGTGCTCATGCTCGGGCTCGGCGTGGGGTGTGCGGATATCCTGAGGGCAGGTTGACGTATACGTCAAGAAGAGGCCGCCAAGGATTATTCCGACAACCCTGATCTGCGATACCCATTGGGCGTTTGCCCACTCAAGCGCTTGAACCACCGGGCGAAGTAGGTCGGGTCGGTAAACCCCAGGCTATCCGACAACTGCCCGATGCTCATCCGCGTGTAGATCAGGTTGCGCCGCGCCTCCAGCAACAACCGCTGGTGCACCACCTGCAACGCAGTCTGGCCACTCAGCGCCCGGCACAGCTGGTTCAGTTGCAAGCTCGGAACGTTAAGCCGCGCGGCAAAGTCTTCAACCGACAGATGTTCGCGGTAATGCGCTTCGACCAAGCGCAAGTATTGCCCCAGCAACTGCCGGTCACGTTCATCACGGTTACGCGGTGCCTGCCCTTGCTGCTGACGGCGGCTGATCCACACCATCAGCGCGGTCACCAACGCTTCCAGCATCGCTGCGCGTGCCGGGGCGTTGCCTTGGTACTCCCGCTGCAAGGTGTCGACCAGGCTGCGCAGGTGCACGCGGTCAGGGCCCAACGGATAACACGCAGGTTGTGCCAGCACCGTCAGTGGCGCGCCCAACCGCTGTTCCAGGTTCGCTACTAGGGCAGTACCAAAGGTCAGGACATAGCCCTGGATATCGGCGCTGAAGCGAAAGCCATGCACGGTCATCGGTGGCACGACCTGGATCGCCGCTTCGCCGATGGCACTGCGCACCCCCTCGATCGCCACCTGGGCCTGGCCACGCTGTACATACAGCAGCTGGAACAGCTCGGCATGCTGGTGCGGCTTGATCTCCCAGTGATGCAGGCGGCTGCGTGCCGGGATCGATTCGCAGTGCAGCAGGTCGGTGCCGGGCCAGGCCTGATTTTCGCCATACAGCTTGAACAACGGGACGCCGGGGAGGGTGGATTTCATCAGGGTTGACCTGTCCGTTAATCGAACGCTTTTCGTAAAAGTGCAGGTTTTTTATGGAATAGCACACTTAAGCGGCGTTTTCTGCCAGTAAAAATGCAATGGCAAACCCTAACAGTAGATGCCGCCCCGCTGCCAGTCCTAGGCCGGTATCGTCCGAACAGAGACAACAACAATGAAAACTCAGGTTGCAATTATTGGTGCAGGTCCGTCTGGCCTGCTGCTGGGCCAACTGCTGCACAAGGCCGGTATCGATAACATCATCGTCGAACGCCAGACCGCCGAGTACGTACTAGGCCGCATCCGCGCCGGCGTGCTGGAGCAAGGCACGGTCGACCTGCTGCGCGAGGCCGGCGTGGCCGAGCGCATGGACCGTGAAGGCCTGGTGCACGAGGGGGTCGAGCTGCTGGTTGGCGGGCGCCGTCAACGCCTGGACCTCAAGGCGCTGACCGGTGGCAAGACGGTGATGGTCTACGGCCAGACCGAAGTCACCCGTGACCTGATGCAGGCCCGCGAAGCCAGTGGTGCGCCGATCATTTATTCAGCCGCCAACGTTCAGCCGCATGAATTGAAAGGCGAGAAGCCCTACCTGACGTTCGAAAAGGATGGCCGGGTGCAGCGGGTTGACTGCGACTATATCGCCGGCTGCGACGGCTTCCACGGCATCTCGCGGCAGAGCATTCCGGAGGGCGTGCTGAAGCAGTATGAGCGGGTTTACCCGTTTGGCTGGCTGGGCCTGCTGTCGGACACACCGCCGGTCAATCACGAGCTGATCTACGCCCACCATGCGCGCGGTTTCGCGCTGTGTAGCCAACGCTCGCAAACACGCAGCCGCTACTACCTGCAGGTACCTTTGCAGGATCGTGTCGAGGAGTGGTCTGACGAGCGTTTCTGGGACGAACTGAAAGCCCGTTTGCCCGCCGAGGTGGCGGCGGACCTGGTCACAGGCCCCGCGTTGGAAAAAAGCATTGCGCCGCTGCGTAGCCTGGTGGTCGAACCCATGCAGTATGGTCACCTGTTCCTGGTGGGTGACGCGGCGCACATCGTTCCCCCTACCGGTGCCAAAGGCCTTAACCTGGCGGCCTCGGACGTCAACTACCTGTACCGCATTCTGGTCAAGGTGTACCACGAAGGGCGCGTCGACCTGCTTGCGCAATACTCGCCGCTGGCCCTGCGCCGCGTGTGGAAGGGCGAGCGCTTCAGCTGGTTCATGACCCAACTGCTGCATGACTTCGGAAGCCACAAGGATGCCTGGGACCAGAAGATGCAGGAAGCTGACCGCGAGTACTTCCTGACCTCGCCGGCGGGCCTGGCGAACATTGCCGAGAACTATGTGGGGCTGCCGTTCGAAGAAGTGACCTGATCTGTCATTGCGCATACCTGGCACTCACGCAGAGAGCAAGGGCTGCATTGGTCAGCGAATGGCTTGCCGGTAATTACACCAAGGCTTGAAGTCGAGACTGGGTATGACCGACAGTGCTTCGCTGAACAGGTGATGGCAGGATGCATGACGATGAAATACCCCACCCCGCTGATCGGCGCTCTGTGCCTGCTGGTTACCAGTAACTGGGCCGGTGCCGACCAGGTATTGCCCGCCCCACCGGAACTGGCCTCCGGCTACCGCAGCGGTTTGCAGCCGGTGCCCGCCAGCCGGCACATGGTCGCCGCAGCCAACCCGTTGGCCAGTGAAGCGGGGCGGGCGATGTTGCGTGCCGGCGGCAGTGCGATTGACGCCGCCATCGCCATGCAAATGGTGTTGACACTGGTCGAGCCGCAGTCCAGTGGCATCGGTGGCGGGGCGTTCATCCTGTACTGGGATGGCAAGCGCGTGCAGGCATTCGACGGGCGTGAGGCAGCACCTGCGGCGGTGACGGAAAAACTGTTCCTGCAAGCCGATGGCACACCCATGCCGTTCCGGGTGGCGCAGATCGGTGGGCGTTCGGTGGGTGTGCCCGGGGTGCTGCGTGCCCTGAAACAGGCCCACGAGCAGCACGGCAAGTTGCCCTGGCACACCCTGTTCGCCCCGGCCATCGCCTTGGCACGCAACGGCTTCGCGGTTTCCGAGCGCCTGCACACGCTACTGGCCGGGGACCCCTATATTGCCCGCTCACCCGCAATGGCCCGTTACTTCCTGGATGAACAGGGTAGGCCGCTGGCCGTGGGTACGATCCTGCGCAACCCTGAGCTGGCACATACCTTGGAGCAGATCGCCGCTCAGGGGCCCGAGGTGTTCTACAGCGGTGAAATTGCCGAAGCCATCGTCGCCAAGGTGCGTGGCCATGCCAATGCCGGGTATCTGTCGTTGCAGGACTTGCAGCAGTACCAGGCCAAGGAGCGCGAGCCGTTGTGCGGCCCCTACAAGGCTTGGCAAATATGCGGCATGCCGCCACCGTCTTCGGGTGGGGTGACCGTGCTGCAGACCTTGGGCCTGCTCGAAGCCGTGCAGCGCACCGCGCCGCAACGCGACCTGGCAGCGCTGCGACCGTTGGCCACGTCGTCCCCCGCCCGCCTGGAGGCCCCGCCGTTGGCCGTGCACCTGATCGCCGAGGCCGAGCGCCTGGCCTACGCCGACCGCGCTCAGTACCTGGCCGACAGCGACTACGTGCCCGTCCCGGTCAAGGCCCTGACCGATTCTGCTTATCTGGCCAGCCGCGCGGCGCTGATCGGCGAGCACAGCATGAAGCGCGCCCACCCGGGTCAGCCGCAAGGAGCGGACCTGGCGCTTGCGCCCGACCGCTCGCCACTGCGCATCTCCACCTCTCACCTCAGTGCGGTGGATGACAGCGGCCAGGCCCTGGCCATGACCACCTCGGTGGAGGCCGCATTTGGTTCGCACCTGATGGTCAAGGGCTTCCTGCTCAACAATCAGCTGACCGACTTCTCGTTCATCCCCCACGAGCACGGCAAGCCGGTGGCCAATCGGGTGCAGCCGGACAAACGGCCGCTGTCGGCCATGGCGCCAACATTGGTGTTCTCGCGTGCCACGGGCGAGTTTGTCGCGAGCCTCGGTTCGCCGGGTGGTTCGCAGATCATCGGTTACGTGAACAAGGCACTGATCGGCCTGCTGGATTGGCAGCTCGACCCCCAGCAGGCCGCCGGTCTGCCCAACTTCGGCAGCCGCAATGCCGGCACCGAAGTGGAAGCAGGGCTGAGCAGCCCGGCGCTGATCCGCCAGTTGGCAGCCTGGGGCCATGAGGTGACACCGATGACCATGACCAGCGGCATGCAGATCATCCAGCGCAGCGGCGAGGGTTGGTCAGGCGGTGCCGATCCTCGGCGGGAAGGAGTGGCCCTCGGTGACTAGCCGTGATAGAACGCAGACTTGCCATTCAGTAGTTGAATACCAAGATGTCTATCAGCGTTAAATCGAATAGGGCTCTGTTCGACCTCGACCTGCTGCGCGCCATTGTCGTGGTGGCAGACTGCGGCAGCTTTACCACCGCTGCCGCGCGGCTGCATTCGACCCAGTCGACGATCAGCCAGAAGGTGCGCCGCCTGGAAGACATGGTCGGCCACCGCCTGCTGGTGCGGGGCAACCGTGACGTGCTGCCGACCGACGCCGGGCAGACCTTGCTCGGCTATGCCCGGCACATGCTGGCCCTGAACGACCAGATGCTTGAAGCCCTGGCCGGGGCGATGGTGGGTACCACGGTACGCCTTGGCGTGCCCGAGGACTTCGTTGGCGGGCGTACCACCAATGCGCTGTCGGCATTCAGCCGGCTGCACCCACAGGTGAAGCTCGAAGTGACCAGTGGCTTGTGCCGTGACCTGAGCCAGGCCTACGACAATGGCGAACTTGACCTGGTGCTGCTCAAGCAGCGGCGCAACAGCCGTGAGGGCGTGGCCTGTTGGCCAGAGCGTCTGCAGTGGATCGACAGCGCGCGCACGCCCGCCTTCGAGCTGGACCCGATCCCATTGGTCACCTTTCCGCCGCGCGGCCTGTACCGCGAGGACATGATCAACGCCATCGAAGGCATGGGGCGGCGCTGGCGCATCAGCTTTACCAGTTCCAGCCTCAGTGGCATCCAGGCTGCGGTCGCCGATGGCATGGGTATCAGCCTGCTGCCACCCAGGGCGGCCACCGGCGAGCACAGGGTGCTGGGGGGCGGGCAAGGGCTGCCGGAGGTCGACAGCTATGAGATCGTCATCGTGCATCGGCCGACGGCGGATGTGATGGTCAAGGCGTTGGCTGAGGTGATGACGCAGTTGCTGGCGGGCGGTGGGATCTGACGATCTGTGGGCGATGCGCTTGCACATGAAACAAAGCCCACACACTTTCGTCCAGCCCGATTCAATGTCAGGCAACCCGTCGGATGCGCCTTTTGCCAGCGCGGCCTCGGGTGTGGCTGAACAGGTCTTTCGGGTCGTCCTCAACCCACGGCACCAGGTCGATCCTGGCACCCATCCCGCGCTTTTCGGCTTGCTGTAGTACGTACTGTAGTACGGTGTAGTCTTCGAGGGCGAAGCCCACCGAATCGAACACAGTGACCTGGCTGTCGCTTTGGCGGCCCTCCGTTTCTCCGCAGAGTACGCGCCACAGGTCGACCACCGGAAAGTCCGCTGGCAGCTGCTGGATCTCACCTTCGATACGGGTTTGTGGTTCGTACTCGACGAACACCCGCGCGTTGCGCAGCACATCGGCGTGCAGCTCGGTCTTGCCTGGGCAGTCACCGCCCACGGCGTTCAGGTGCATACCAGGCTCCAGCATGTCGGGGGTAATGATGGTGGCGTAGGCCTTGTCGGCCGTCACCGTGGTGATGATGTCCACGCCTTTCACTGCGTCGGCTACCGAGCTGGCCCGGCGGATGGTCAAGCCGCTGTATTCCTTGAGGTTGGCGATAAGCTTGGCGGTGGCCAGCGGGTCGGTGTCATAGGCGACGATTTCTTCGATGCCCAGATGCTTGTGGAAGGCCAGGGCCTGGAATTCACTTTGCGCACCGTTGCCGATCAGCGCCATCTTGCGCGCGTTCGGGCGGGCCAGTGCCTGGGCTGCCATCAGCGAAGTCGCTGCGGTGCGCAGGGCGGTGGCGATGGTCAGTTCGGACAGCAGCACCGGGTAACCGGTGTCGACATCGGCCAGCACACCGAAGGCCATCACCGTATGCAGGTCGCGTGCAGTGTTGGCCGGGTGGCCGTTGACGTATTTGAAGGCATAGCGGCTTTTGTCGGCGACCGGCATCAGTTCGATCACGCCCACTTCCGAGTGGCTGGCAACGCGCGCGGACTTGTCAAACGCCTGCCAGCGTTTGAAATCGTTCCGCAGGGCAGCGGCAAGCTCGCCAATAAACGGCGCTACGCCAATGTCATGCACCAAGTCCGACATGGTTGGAACATCAATGAAATACGTCATGCTCTTGCACCTTGTTATTGTGCGCTTGCCCAGCAGTGCGGGGTAAGCGCTTGGGATTATCGAAGTGAAGCCGCATGAACATTTTGATGACAGGTTGCGTCAATCGGAAGCATGCAGGTTGTCAGTTTTGTCAGGCTTCTGGACAATCTGCTAACCCAACGTAGCAATCTGATTATTTGGCAGGCTTATGGACACGATCGATCGGGAACTGATTGCACTGTTGCGGGACAACGCACGTACCCCTGTGCTGACCCTGGCGAAGAAGCTGAAGGTGGCCAGGGCAACGGTGCACAACCGCATCACCCGGCTTGAAGAACAAGGTGTGATCATCGGTTACACGGTACGTTTGCGCTCCGATGCGCTGGACCAGGGGGTGCGGGCAATCACCAGCATCGGCATCAGCGGCCACCATGCCGCAGAGGTCAAGCACGCGCTGCGCGGGCATCCCAATGTAGTGGCCATCCACACCACCAATGGCCGCTGGGACCTGATGGCAGAGCTGCGCGCCGACACCCTCGAAGCGTTCGACCGGGCGCTGAACGCCATCCGCTCGATCCCGCATATCGAGAACACCGAGACCAGCATCCTGCTTTCGACCTACAAGATGTGACCGCTGAGCCAGGCCTTTTGCCAGGTGTACTGCATAAAAGGCTGCCGGCCCTGCTGCAGTCGGTCTGCGGCCTGCCGGCACTTCAAGGTTGGCGCTCAGCCACCGCGCGCAACGTACGCAGCGTGACCACCGCTGTATCCACCATGAACCGGTTGGCCAGCCAACTCGGCACATCCCCGGCAGGGGCGGCCTGCAACTGGTAGGTCACCTCGGTCACCCGTTCACCCAGCGGCTTCATCCGCCACTTGCCACTCAGGTGCCGTACCCGGATCAGTCCGTCAACGTTGGGGATCCTGTCGGGCTCGGCGCTCAGGTGACGCACCAGGGTACCGTCGGCCAGGCGTTCGCTGGTCACTTTCAGCACGATGTCCCGCGGCCTCGTCGGCCATGGTGGGTTGGTGGTCAGGTATATCCAGGTGCTGTCACCTTCCACATCCAGCAGCCGCATCTGGTCACAGGCGTACAGCCACTTGCAGGCTACGCGCAGGTTATCCTGCAGGCCAGTGAGCGTGCGCACGCTGGCTTTCATGGTGCTGACACCACGAAACTGCTGGTAGGGCGAGGCGCTTGGGTCTTTCAGGTACACGCGAATGCCTTCGCGGTCGTAGGCCAGATTCCAGCCATTGGTGGCCAGGGCAGAGGTGCACAGCAGCAAGGTCGCAATCAGCAGGCAGCGGTTCATGGCCGGTACCCTGCAAGGGTGGGTATTTCAGTATGCGCGGCAAACAGAAAGCCCGCCAGGCTGGCGGGCTTGCGGGCATCAGCCTGGGCTTAGCGCTTGGGGTTCAGCGTCAGGTGTACGTGACGGTTCACGTCCTTGTACAGCAGGTAGCTGAAGTTGCCTGGGCCGCCGGCGTAGCAGGCTTGCGGGCAGAAGGCGCGCAGCCACATGAAGTCGCCGGCTTCCACTTCGACCCAGTCCTGGTTCAGGCGGTACACCGCCTTGCCTTCCAGCACGTACAGGCCGTGTTCCATCACGTGGGTTTCTGCGAACGGAATCACACCGCCCGGCTGGAAGGTGACGATGTTCACGTGCATGTCGTGGCGCATGTCGGCCATGTCGACAAAGCGGGTGGTTTTCCAGCGGCCTTCGGTACCCGGCATCTCGATGACGGTGGCGTTGTCGCGGTGGGTGACGAAGGATTCCGGTACGTCCAGACCTTCAACCTTCTGGTAGTGCTTGCGCAGCCAGTGGAAGGTGACGTTGGACTTGCTGTTGTTACGCAGGCTCCACTCGGCGCCTGGGGCCAGGAAGGCGTAGCCGCCAGGTACCAGGGTGTGGTGTTTGCCTTCGACGGTGATGTCCAGTTCGCCTTCGACGATGAACACCACGGCTTCCGCATCGGCGTCCAGCTCAGGGCGCTCGCTGCCGCCTTCCGGGGCCAGTTCGACGATGTACTGGGAGAACGTTTCGGCAAAACCGGTCAGCGGGCGGGCGATGACCCACATGCGCATCTTGTCCCAAAAGGGCAGGTGGCTGGTGACGATGTCACGCATCACGCCTTTGGGGATGACGGCATAGGCTTCGGTGAACATGGCACGGTCAGTCAGCAGCTCGGTTTGAGCCGGGTGCCCACCGTGGGGGGCGAAGTACGAATGGTTCGACATGGACGATCTCGACTTGTTGTTCTCTCCCCATGCCTTGAACCGCACCGGCCGGTGCGGCGCAGGGGATGTGGCCACAGAATAGGGTCGAGTACGTGCCATCCACAAATTAAATGTTGGAATACCCGGTATTTGATCACTGAATGCTGACCTGGCGCCCAACGTGCCGTTCGGGCAGCTGGCCGCCGCGGCCGAACAGCTTGTGGCGCAGGGGGCCCTCGGTGTAGCTCAGCGGGTAGCGGCCGCGCCGTTGCAGCTCGGGCACCAGCAGGTCGACTACATTGGCCAGGTCGTCCGGTTGCACGGCGTAGGTCAGGTTGAAACCGTCGATGCCGGTATGGTCCAGCCAGGTTTCCAGCTGGTCGGCCACCTCGCTGGCAGCGCCGATCAGCACGGGGCCGCGACCGCCCAGGCCAACGAACTCGGCGGCTTCGCGTACGGTCCAGCGGCGAGTGGGGTCGGCGGCGGTAAAGGCTGCCAGCGCAGCACGGCCAGCATCGTTCTCGACGTACTCGATCGGTGCATCAGGGTCGAGGCCGGCAAAGTCGATACCGGTCCAGCCTGACAGCAGCGCCAGGGCAGCGTCCAGGTCGACATAGCGGCGATAGTCGTTAAAGCGGGCCTGGGCCTCTTCCCGCGTGGGGGCGATGATCAACAGCGCCTGGGCGTAGATCAGCACTTCGTCACGGCCACGCCCGGCCGCTTCGCAGGCCTGGCGGATGCCGTCGGCGTAGCGGCGCAGCACCGTCGGCGTTGGCCCGCTGATGAACACGCATTCGGCATGCCGTGCGGCAAACTGCTGACCGCGTACCGACGCCCCGGCCTGGAACAACACCGGGGTGCGTTGCGGCGACGGCTGGCACAGGTGCATGCCGGGCACCTGGAAGTGCTCGCCCACATGGTTGATCGGGTGTACCCGCGAGGGTTCGATATAGCGCCCGCTTGCACGCTCTAGCAGCACGGCGTCGTCGTCCCAGCTTTTCTCCCACAGCTTGTACAGCACCTGCAGGTATTCCTCGGCCAGGTCGTAGCGTTGGTCGTGGCCCAGTTGACGCGCCAGGCCGAGGTTGCGCGCAGCGCTGTCCAGATACCCGGTGACGATGTTCCAGCCGACCCGGCCATTGCTCAGGTGGTCGAGCGTGGACATGCGCCGGGCGAAGGGGTAGGGGTGTTCGTAGGTCAGCGAAAAGGTGACACCGAAACCCAGGTGCTCGGTCACCCCGGCCATTGCCGGCACCAGCAGCAGCGGATCATTGACCGGCACCTGCACGCCACCGCGCAGGGCGGCTTGCGGGCTGCCTTGATAGACGTCGTAGATACCCAGCACATCGGCGATGAACAGGGCGTCGAACAGGCCGCGCTCGAGCAGGCGGGCCAGGTCGGTCCAGTAACTCAGGCGGTTGAACGCCACACTGGTGTTGCGCGGATGGCGCCACAGCCCAGGGGACTGGTGGCTGGCAGCGTTCATGCTGAAGGCGTTGAAGCGGATCGGGCGAGGCATGGTCAGCGCGCTCCGTTCAAGGCAACACGGAAGCCGGGTAGACCGCGTCGGCCACCTGTAGCTTGCGTGGAATCAGGCCCAGGCCCTGGAAGGTGTCCGCCAGCTTCTGTTGTTCGGCAACGATCTGCGGGGTGATAGCGACGGCGTTGTAGTTGCGCCGTTCGCTGGCCACTTCCAGCACCTGGGTACTGATCCCCAGCTGCGGTGCCAGCAGCGCGGCAACTTCGGCGGGCTTGGCGTTGGCCCACTGGCTGACTTTGCCCAGCTCGGCAAAGAAGGTTTTCAGCAGTGCACGGTGCTGGTCGGCATAGCGGGCTGTGGACAGGTAGAAGGTGCGGTTGTTGGACAGACCGCTGCCGTCGCGCAGGTTCTTCAACCCTGGCTGGCTTTCTGCGGCGGCGAGGAACGGGTCCCAAAGGGTCACGGCCTGCACACTGCCCGATTGCAGGGCGGCCACGGCATCGGCGGCATTGTTGACGTAGGCGGGGGTAATGTCCTTGTAACTGAGGCCAGCCTGCTGCAGGGCTACGGCCAGCAGGTATTGGGCATTCCAGCCGCGGCCGGTGGCCACGCGCTTGCCTTTCAGGTCCTGCACACTGGCCAGGTAGTCCTGCTCGCGCACGACCAGGCCAATGCCGCGTGGGTAGGGTTGTTCGGCGGCCAGGTAGACCACAGGCTTGCCTGCGGCCTGGGCGAACACCGAGGGCGCATCGGCTGCGTGGCCAAGGTCGATGGCGCCGGTGCTCAGTGCCTCCAGGAGCTGGGGGCCTGCGGCGAACTCATGCCAGCTGACCTTCACACCTTGCGGTGCCAGGGCCTTCTCCAGGGCGCCGCTGCCTTTGAGGATGTTGATGCTGTTGAATTTCTGGTAGCCGATGCGCAGTGTCCTGGCGTCGTCGGCAATGGCTTCGGACCAGGGCAGCAGGGCGCTGGCGACGCTGGCCAGTAAACCGCCGATCAGCAGACGGCGTAGTGGGGAGAAGGCATGTTTGGGCATGGGCATTGCTCCTTGAATCGGGTGAGAGGCGATCTGCCCAGACTAAGGAGGTGGCGTTTGGCTTTCAATTTATATATTCCGATTTGTTAGATTGATTTGTTATTTTTATATCCTTTTGTTTTTTGGCTTGGCGTCTATCGTTGCAGGAGGGGTTATGGGGCGCGAAAGGCTTGCCAATGGCCAAGGCATGATGGCTACCCGACCAACAGCGTGCTTCCCTGCATGGCCGCGCTAACGGATAATCCCCCGCATTCCAATAAACAGCCTGTGAGTGGGTATGAGTGATTCCGTAGTCGGCCTCGGCCAGCCTGAAACCGAAGGGGTGCGCAAAACGCGCAAGAACAACCCTGAGAAAACACGCGAGGACATCCTCCAGGCCGCCATCAGCGAGTTCGTTCAGCAGGGGCTGGCCGGCGCCCGCGTCGACGCCATTGCCGAACGCACCGCCACTTCCAAGCGCATGATCTACTACTATTTCGGCAGCAAGGAGCAGCTGTATTGCGAGTGCCTGGTGAAGTTGTACGGGGATATCCGCAAGACCGAGCAGAGCCTGGACCTGGAGTCGTTGCCGGCTGAGCAGGCGATCCGCCGGCTGGTGGAGTTCACCTTCGATCACCATGACCGCAACGTCGATTTCGTGCGCATCATCTGCACCGAAAACATCCACTATGGTGAGTACGTCAAGCAGTCGCCGGCCATTCGCGAAATGAGCAGCCTGGTGCTGGAGGCCTTGGGCAACACTCTGCGCCGTGGCGTTCAGGAAGGCGTGTTCCGCGCCGGCATCGAGGTCATCGACCTGCACATGCTGATGAGCTCGTTCTGCTTCTACCGGGTGTCGAACCGCCATACGTTTGGCGAGATCTTCCAGATCGACCTGTCTGATGAGCAAATAAAGCTGCGCCACAAAGCCATGATCTGTGATGCGGTGTTGCGGTATATCCAGCTCGAGCCCCGTACCTGAGATTGCTCGAGCGCCTGGGCTGACTCGAAGCCTGGGTCACTCGCCCAGCCGTTGCTCGCGCGACGGCGGGTAGCCGAAATACGCCGCATAGCACTTGCTGAAGTGCGACACCGAGACAAACCCGCAGGCCACCGCCACTTCCATCACCGACAGGTCGGAGTACTGCAGCAGCCGGCGGCTCTTGGTGATGCGCAGCTCCATGTAATAGCGCCGGGGCGACGTGCCCAGCTGGGCCTGGAACAGGCGGTCGATCTGTCGCCGCGAGCGCCCGCTGTAGGCGGCCAACTGGTCGAGGCTGAGGGTTTCCTCGAGGTTGTTCTCCATCAGCTCGACAATGGTGCGCAGGTGCAGGCTCATGGACTTCTTCGCCCCAGGACCCACCTGGCGGTAGCGCGCACCGGAGAATGACAGGATTTCCTCGACGCCTTCGGCCAGGCCATCACCGTACAGCCGGCGCACCAGGCCCAGCATCAGCTCCATGGCGCCATTGGGGCTGGCGGCGCTGAGGCGGTCACGGTCGAGGGTAAAGCTGGCCGGGGTGATGCGGGTTTGCGGGCTGCGCTCCGACAGGCTGGCACGTTGCTCGGGGTGGATGCTGCAACCGTAGTCGTCCAGCACCCCGGCACGGCCAAGGAACCAGGCGCCGTTCCACAAGCCGCCCAAGGCCATGCCGTGGGCAGCGCAATCGTTCAGCAGGCGATCGAGTTCCGGGTACTTGAGTGGTGTGCGCAAGCCGCCACAGACCACCAACAGGTCCAGTTCCTTCAGCGCCGCAGCGGACAGCTCGGTGGCTACCAGTTCCAGTCCCAGGTCGCTGAGCACCCGGTCGCCGTCCAGCGACAGCGGGGTGAACCGGAAGCTGTCGGCACGTAGCAGGTTGGCCGTGACCAGTACGTCCATGGCCACCGTGAAACTGGCCATCGAGAAGTGTTCGAGCAGGATAAAGTCGACCCGATAGGGCGCCTGGGCATTGGCGCTGCTTGTTTTGAGCCGTAGCATGTTGCTGGTGCTGGTCTTTTGGCTGAACTGGCGTGGCGTGGGCACTCTGAACTCCGCTTCCTGGCTGGCTCGCAGAGTGTGGACGGTGCCCGGAGGAAAGACAATCTCCCGGGTGGCTGTGTCGTATTACAGGTCGTGTTCAGGCAAACCAGCCTGTCCTGGTGCCATACCGCTATGCTGACGTTCCGTCATTGAGGATGCCCCTGATGAGATATGCCGCTGTAGTGTTGCTCAGCCTGTTGCCGTTGCTGGCCAACGCCCTGGAGCAGGGCGACAAGCTCGCCCCGTTCACGCTGCTCGACCAGTACGACCAGGCCTACAGCCTTGTTGCCGACACGCAGATTCTGCTAGTGGCGCGCGATATGGACGGTGCCAAGCTGGTCAAGGCGGCACTGGCCGAGCAGCCCAAGGGCTACCTGGAAGCACGGGCCGCTGTATTCGTGGCCGACATTCAGCGCATGCCTGCGCTGATCAGCAAACTGTTCGCGGTCCCGGCCATGCGCGATTACAGCTACCGGGTGCTGCTCGACCGTGATGGGCGAGTGGCCAGCCGTTACCCCGGGCAGGAGGGCCAGGTGCAGTGGTTGCAACTGCAGCAGGGCGTGCTGGTCAGCCAACGGGCGTTCACCGATGCAGCAGCGTTGAAGGCTGCACTGGAGAATGCACCACGGCAATGAGGCCTATCGCCGCGTCTGCAAAGAGGCGCGGTGAGTCAAATCAATCTGAACCCTCAGCGCTTGCAGCAACCCAACCCAATACATGCCATTGGGAGAGCGCTCATGGAAATCGGTACGATCTGGATCATCATCGCGGCCTTGGTCATTCTGCTGGAGATCTGGGCCATCTGGCACATCATCGGCAGTGAACGGCGCGCCGAGCGCAAGATGCTGTGGATCGTCTTCGTGGTCTACGCACCATTCCCAGGTTTGCTGTTCTGGGCCTGGCGCGGGCCGCGGGCGGTGAAGGGCAGGGCGGTGTTGCAGGAAAAATGACGGTTTGCGGCCTCGGGCGCGGGGGCGCCTGAGGCCGTCGAGGGTCATTTGGGCAGGATGTCGAAACGCATGGCAGGACCCAGCCCGTCCACCATCAGGCAGCCGTAGAACTTCACGGTAGACAGTACGCGCAGTTCCTTGAGCGCGTCATGGATGTAATCGCGGACCAGCTTTTCAGCTTCCCGCTTGCGGTCAGCGCGGGTGGGGCCATTGAGCGTGATCATGCCAAGCAGCGTGGTCTCAATGTGCTCAACGGTGTCCAGACCGAGCTTTTCCCGCAGGTGCAGACGTGCCTGTGCCGCATCGGTTTCATCGTATGCAGGGTTGTGTGGCTTGATGGTGTAAGCCAGCTGAAAATCAAATTTGCTCATCGGTATTCCCCGTTGGTTACAGGCCTCCATGCCGGGCTTTGCAATCTACGGCCTGACAGCCACGGCGCAAACACACGCGTGGTTCTGGCATGACGATGCTTTGTACGAAATGTCCTACTTTGCGCTTGACCTCGAGTTAACTTAAGGTCCGATACTCCTGCGCTCTTCCCACCGAGCGAGGGCTTGTCATGACCCCATCAAACGCATTCCAGCTAAGCAACCCCGAAGGCCTCTACGACCCCAGTGGCAATGCCTACTCCCATGTCGCCGAAGTGCGCGCTGACAGCCGTCTGCTGTTCATCGCCGGTCAGGGTGGGGAGGATAGCCAGGGCCAGTTGTCACCCGTGTTCGCCGAACAGGCCCGCCAGGCGCTGGCCAACCTGGAGCTGGCCCTGGCGTCGAAAGGTGCCAGCCTGGCCCAGGTGTTCAAGCTGACCCTGCTGATTGTCGAACACTCCGAAGCACGGCTGCACCAATGGGTGGCCGAAGCCGACAGGGCCTGGGGGGCGCACATGAAACCGACCTGCACGCTGATACCGGTGCCCCGGCTGGCACTGGACGGCATGCTGGTGGAGATCGAAGCAGTAGCCGCTGTCTTGCTCAAAACCTGAAAAGCCAGCGCGGTCGCCCGTAGGAGCGGGTTTACCCGCGAACACCGGCGTAGCCGGTGCCATAAGGCAGTGCCCTGTTAGTTTTACCAGTTGTTTTATCTGTATCAGCGCCTAAGATTCAGAGCGACATGCGGGAGCTAACAGATGGTCGACTTTGACAAAGTTACGCACTTTTTCTTACAACAGGATAAAGTTCATACAGCTTTATCGGGTACATCAGCCATGGTGTGCGTTAGAGCGCAACCTGAGGTATTAGCCGAAACGCGGCTAGAGCAAGAATCTACACGCACGGCGTTATTGGCTACAGACGGAGTGCAGACAGTGGTCGTGGTCAAGTCTCAGGCGCAGCGTGAGTCGGTTGCCTACAATGCTTATGGCTATCACACCCCCCATGACATTCCTCCGCACCGGCCAGCATTCAATGGGCACTTGCTGGTGAACAGCCAGTATTTACTCGGTAATGGCTATCGCAGCTATAACCCTGCCTTGATGCGTTTTTACAGTCCGGACAGTTTCTGCCCCTTTGGCGCAGGTGGATTGAACTGTTACGCCTACTGTATGAACGATCCGGTCAACGTCAGTGACCCCGATGGGCATTCACCAAGATTGAGGTCAAACAGCCTGCCTGGGCTCAAGTCAGAGGCGAAGATGAATCGCATTGTGTCGGGGAGGGTTGAAAAAAGGCCAAGACGTAGTAGCGAAGGCTTTTACATGTCGTCATCGCTCATGGATGAAACAGTGCAAGACATATTGAATGGGCAGCCGGGTTGGAACACCTCAGGCGCACCTGTACAAGGTAGCCTGCAGCGTGGTCAGGCATCAAGCTCTGGTCAGGTAACGTCATCCTCGATGGCTGGTATGAGAGCAGGAAAAGGTACGGTGGCTTCGGACTGCTGGATCTATAGGCGCCAGAAGCTTGATAACACCGATATTGAAGAACTTAGGAGCTTCAATGCTAAGAGTAGGTATGTTTTTTGGGGTTTGGATCTAGAGAAGTCTCGTGAGCTGCGAACCATTACGATCGATGCTATGGCTGCTGGTATTAATGTGCGGGGAGCGCTTAGGGGTAGTAAACTTCAGCCGGCGCATTCAACGGCTGACAGGGTTGCAGATAATATTTCACGTGCACTCCGCAGAATTCGTGATAAGAGGGGGGCTACCAGTTGGCGTTCTGATTGATTTGTAGTGGTCAGCGGGTCTGGGTACTCTATTGCAGCAGGTGGGGGCGAGTATATTACGTTTAGTCAGGTTTCAGATAGCTCATAGAGCGAATTTGTGTGTTGGGGCATGCATAGAATCGCGAAAGTTTTAGGTACGCGCTGCACCGGTGGAAGCAACTGTCTTGCTTAAAACCTGAAAAGCCGGCGCGGTCGCACGTAGGCGCGGGTTTACCCGCGAACACCGGCGTAGCCGGTGCCATCCTCACGGTGGATTCTTCCTTGTATATCGGTGCCGGTCCTGACTAAATGCCGCTATAACAACAATCCCACTCAGAGGTGACCACACCATGAGTTCAGGCACGACCACGCTTACCGACCGCAAGACCAGGGCCTGGCTTTGGCCTGCTCTGTTCAGCCTGGTGGCGTTTGCCGCCAACTCGGTGTTCTGCCGGCTGGCGCTGAAGGACGGGGCGATCGACCCGGTGTCCTTCACCGTGGTACGCCTGGCCAGTGGTGCGCTGTTTCTGCTGTTGCTGATTCGCCTGCGCAGGCCGGTGCATACCATGGGCGGCAGTTGGTGGGGCGGTCTGGCCCTGTTCCTGTACGCGTTCCTGTTTTCTGCGGCGTACCTGCAACTGGGGGCAGGGGTGGGGGCGTTGTTGCTGTTCGGTGCCGTGCAGATCACCATGTTCGGCTTCGCGTGGTACAGGGGCGAACACATCACTGTACGCATGCTGCTGGGTATGCTGATTGCCTTTGCCGGCCTGCTGGTGCTGCTGTTGCCCGGCGTTTCCGCGCCGCCGTTGGCCAGTGCCTTGCTGATGGCCCTGTCCGGTGTGGCCTGGGGGGTATATACGCTACTGGGCAAAGGCTCGCCCAGGCCGCTGGCCGACACTGCCGGCAATTTTGCCCGTAGCTTGCCGTGCCTGGTGCTGCTGCTACCGATGCTGTTGCTGGGGGCCGACCCGCACTTCACGCCACTTGGCTTGTTGTATGCCTTGGGTTCCGGTGTGCTGGCTTCTGGCGCAGGCTATGCCGTTTGGTATGGCGTGGTCAGGCAGATCAGTGCGCAACAGGCGGCGACCCTGCAGCTCAGCGTGCCAGTGATTGCTGCACTGGGCGGGGTTGCCCTGATCGGCGAGTCGGTGTCGTTGCGTTTGTTGATCGCCTGTGTGGTGGTGTTGGGCGGTATTGCCCTGGCGTTGGCGCCGCGCCGTTAAAAAAAGCTGCGCTGGGCCTTGAGTGTGACCACGCTGTCGCAATAGGTATTGATGCCCGCATAGGCATCGCAGCTCGCGCCACTCAGGCTGGAGTTGCTGTAGATCAGGTTCAGGTCGATGCCCAGCCAGGGCCGCGACAGCTCCAGTGACCAATCGGAAAAGGTATTCACCTGGCTGCCATCGCCAATGGTGAACGGCGTGCCCAGGCGGTGGTGGGCGAGCTTGACGGTAAAGTCGACGTCGAACATCGGCAGATGGCCGAAGTCGGCGAACAGCGTGCCCGTGCGGTTGTCGGGGTTGTCGCGCAGCGCCCCGCCGAGGCGGCTGCCCAGCACCGAAATCCCCCCATACAGGGCGTAGCTGTCGGGGCCTGCGATATTGGGCTGACTGTAATGGATCAACCCTACCTCGTAGCCCAGGCTGCTGTCGAAATGGTGCTTGTAGCCCAGGTAGCTGTCCAGGCGCAGGGTCGAGTTGGGGGTGACGCCCATGCTTGGGGCGTACTGGCCCAGGTACCAACCACTGGGGTGGCTGAGGTCGAGCCCGCCATGGAACGCGCCGACGGCGCTGGGGGAGATAAGCCCTTGCGCCATGCTGCGCGAGGGAGTGGTGCCGAGTGTGAAGTCGAAATCGCCCAGCTGGCGTTTCATCTGCTGGGCTGGTAACACGGGGCTGAAAAGCAGTGCAGCACTCAGCAACAGAAGGGGCCTGATCATGGTCTCCGTCCTGGAAGGCTTGCGGTTGAGCGGTAGAGAATACCTGCGCAAGTGGAGGGAGGGAACCGCCGGCTAGCCCGTTCAGCCTTTGGTCGAACGTTCAGCGTCGGCGGTCTCGGTCACTACAGGCAGCTTGTCGGCACGCAGGATCACCCGCCGTTGCTGCTCGTAATTGTCCAGCGACAGGCCGCGGCGCTGTAAGGCTTCCAGTTGCAACTGGCGGGTTTCTTCTGCGGTGTACGGGCGCAGTTCAGGGTGGCTGGCACAGCCGCTGATCACGGCGATGGCAAAAACGACAAGGGTGGCGGACAGCTGGCGGGCCAAGGTATTCATCGGTTAGCTCCAGGGCGGTCTAGGAGGTAGCGTGGGGATGGCGCTAGGTTATGCGGCCACAGTGCTCGGTAGAAATTGCCCTGCTCGATAGTGACTATCGACGGTTCCGGCGAAGCCCACCTAGACTCAAACGCATCAACCATCCCACCGTTGAAGCGCGAAAAGTTTGCGTCCCCTCGTCTGGTCAACGGCACCGCCATTGCTACCCTTAACCCACGCGGTCTGACCTTGTGGGGATAAGCGATGCGCATGCCATTGTTTGCTGTCCTGTCGGCACTGCTTTGCCTGAGCGCTGCTCCGGGCCTGGTGCTGGCCGAAGACGTGCCCGCGCCGGATCCGGCGCCATCCGCTGCCACGCCCGTGGCCAAGGACCCGGTGTTCTCCCAGGAGCAACTGGACCAGATGCTGGCCCCCATTGCCTTGTACCCTGATCAGTTGCTGGCTCAGGTGCTGATGGCGTCAACCTACCCGGGGCAGGTCAATGAAGCCGTGACCTGGTCCAAGGCCAACCCCAAGGCCACCGGCGACGATGCAGTCAGGCAAGTGGCCAAGCAGCCTTGGGACCCTAGCGTACAGGCACTGGTGGCCTTCCCGCAGGTGCTGGCAACACTTGGCCAGGACCCGGTCTGGGTGCAGCGCCTGGGCGATGCTTTCCTCGCCCAGCCCGATGATGTCATGGGCAGCGTGCAGCGTTTGCGCCACCAGGCGCAGGCCGCCGGCAATCTGCAGAGCAGCCAGTACCAGAACGTAACCGTGCAGACCGCACCTGCGCCAGCCGCCAGCGGCAGTAGCACCCAAGGGGCAGCGGCCAGCAGCCCGCCCACCACCATCGTCATCGAACCGGCCGACCCGCAAGTGGTGTATGTGCCCAGCTATAACCCGACCACCACCTATGGCACCTGGGCCTACCCGGCCTCGCCGCCGGTGTATTATCCGCCGCCGCCCATGTACTACCCCGGTTCCGCGCTGGTGGCCGGCCTGGCCTTCGGTACCGGCGTGGCGATCGTTGCCTCGTTGTGGGGCGATTGCGACTGGGACAACAATGACATCGACATTGACGTCAACCGCTACAACAACCTCAACGTCAACAACCGCATCACCAACAACCAGAACAAATGGCAGCACAATGCCGCCAACCGGGACGGGGTGCCATACCGCGATTCTCGCAGCCGTCAGCAGTATGGCCGCCAGCTGGACGGTGCGACTCAGCGCACCGCGTTCCGTGGCGACGACGCCCAACGGGCCCAGGCCCGAGACAAAGCCAGGGCATCGATGGACCGCGCAGGTATCGAACGGCCGGCTACCAGTAACCGTCAGGCCCGCGAACAAATGCGCGAGGTCAAGGCAGGCAATCCTGGCGGCAACCGCATGCCGTCCCGTGATGATGGCGCGCGGGCTACTGACCGTCGGCAGGAAACCCGCAATGACCAAGGCCGCCAGCAGAACGGCAACCTGGCCAATCAACGCCGGCAGGGCGACGGCCAGGCGCGGCAGCCGGCGCAGAGCCGTCCTGCCAATACGGCAGGCCGTGCCCGCAACAATGCTTTCGACGGCGTGCGCTCACCGTCGCGCACCAGCGCGCAGGCCAACCGCGGCCGTACCAGCCAGTCGTTCGCTCAGCGGCCTGGTGCGTCGCGTGCCGCCGGGCACCCGATCTCCCGGCCCAGTGCGCCCGCACGTCGCGGCGCAGGAGGCCGTCGATGAAGCGCCCAACACTCGCTGCATTGCTGCTGACGGCAGGTCTGGCCTGGTCGTTCATGGCCGCTGCCCAGCAAGCCTTCTCAACGCCGGAGAAGGCCGTGGAAGCCTTTGTCGCGGCGCTGGGCCAGGAAAAACCTGATGAAGCCCGCCTGGCCCAGTTGCTGGGCGATGACTGGCGCACCTACATACCGCGCGGTGGTGTGCAACGCAGCGATGTGGATACCTTCCTCGAGCAGTATCGCGCACAGCACAGCATCGACATGTCAGGCGAGGGCAAGGCCATCCTGGCGGTGGGCACCGGTCACTGGACCTTGCCCATACCGCTGACCAGAACCAGCCAGGGCTGGCGCTTCGACCTCAAGGCGGGCAGTGCCGAAATCCGCGCCCGTCGTATCGGGCGCAACGAGCTGGGTGTTCTGCAGTCGCTGCTGGCCTATCACGATGCGCAAATGGACTACGCCACCCAGGACCATAACGGCAATGGTGCGCTGGAGTACGCACAGAAGATTTTCAGCGCGCCGGGCAAGCATGACGGGCTGTATTGGGATGACGATGGCGACGGTGACGTCAGCCCGTTGGGCCCGCTGTTCGGCCAGGATGTGGTCGGTGACGCCTGGTATGGCTACCACTTCCGCATCCTGGATGCACAGGGCCCGTCCGCCCCGGGCGGTGCCTACAGCTACCTGATCGGTAACCAGATGAGCCGTGGCTTCGCCATGGTCGCCTGGCCGGCCAAATACGACGACACCGGGGTGATGAGCTTCATGATCAGCCATGACGGCCAAGTGTTCGAAAAAGACCTCGGGCCGAATGGCGACAGGCTGGCGAAGGAGATGAAACGCTTCGACCCGGATGACAGCTGGAAAGTGGTGGATGTGGCGGCGGGGGATTGAGCCCGCACAGCCAACGCAGCTGCGGTCCCTGTGGAAGCGGGCACGTTTCCGTTGCTTTTATCAGTGCGTACGCGTAGCCCGCACTTCGCTCGCCGTGCACCCATACTGCTGGCGAAACGCGCGGGTGAATTGCGCCTGGTCGGCAAAACCCCAGCGAAATGCCAGTTCGCCGATGGCCAGGTGGCAATGCGGGTCGCGCAGTTGCCGGTGCACGGCCTCCAGGCGTTGAAGGCGTACCCACTCGTTAAGGGTGTAGGGCGTGATCGCGAACAGCTTGTGCAGATAACGCAGTGACAGCCCACAGGCGCTGGCGATGGTTTGTGGCGACAGTTCGGGGTCACCCAGGTTTTGCTGCACGTACTGCTCGACCCGCGTCAGGTGCAGGGTGCTGAGGTTGCTGCCTTCGCTGCCCAGCACGCGCTCATCCTGTTGCAAGGCCAGCAGCAGGGTGGCAGAAGCCTGTTCCAGCAGTAAATGCCGGGCTGCCGCGGGGCTGGTGTCGAAATGGCGGGCACACAGGTCGAGTTGCTCGACGAAGATGCGCCCCAGGCCCTGACGGGCATCGAAGCAATGCCGGGTATAGCGCTTGTGCCCCAGCAGGTTGGCTTTGAGCGCACGCTCGGGCAGCTTGAGCACCCACAAGTCGTTCTGCGTGCCGTAGTGGAAGCGGTAGGGTGCATCGCCGCGCTCGACGATGAAACCGCCCGGGCTGCAACTGATCTGGTGGCCGTCCTGTTCGAAGTGCACTTCGCTGCCATGCGGCACGGTCACCAGGTAGAACGCTTCATGGTCCTGGCCGATATGCGCTTTGCTGCGCGAGTAACCCAGCTGGCTGGACCGCAAGCGCGACAGGCTCAGTGGCGTGCTCGGCGTACTCCAGCGCTGCAGGTGGCCATCGAACGGCTGTCCGGCAGCAAATTCAAGGCTCAAGGGGAAATAGGTGTCACTGATGGCTTCGGCCCAGCGTGCCTGGCGTTCCGGTTGTGGCCAGCCGTGGGTCGAGAGTTCTGTGGGCATGGTGGGTCCTTTTTCAAAGAGGGCAGCATTGAAAAAAGGAACTGCAGGCAAGCTACTCAAGCAGCTCTTGTTATTGTACGAACCGCCCGGCAGCGCAAAACTGCCGGGCGGTTATCAGGCCCATGATCGGCGCGCGCCGACCGCAAGATCAACCCCCGCGTGTCACCCGGTAGGTGGCCGAAGGCTCCAGGCGAGCCTGCCAGCCGGGTGGCAGGACAATGTTGGTGGTGTCTTCCTCGATCACACAGGGGCCATGCACGGTCTGCCCTGGCAACAGGTGGTTACCGTTGAACACCGGTGTGGGCTGCCATTCACCGTCGGCACTGAACAGCATCGGGCGGACGGATTGCGCGGTGGGGGCGGGGGGCTCGGCCGGCCCCAGCAGCTCGGGTTGCGGCGGGCGTGGCAGGTGGCCGATCACCGAGCACTCCAGGTTCACCAGCTCCACCGGGCTGTCGGGTTCGCTGTACGAGTACAGCGTCTGGTGGCGGCTGTGGAAGCGGCTGATCAGCGCGGCAAGGCCTGCCTCGTCCAGGCTGTGCTGCTGCAGGTCCACACTGCATTCGTGAACTTGCCCCAGGTAGCGCATCTCCAAGGTGTAGTGGCAGCTGCTGGCCTGGTCGCCAAAGCCGTCTTCGCGCAGGTTGGCCAGGCCTTGCTGACGCAGCTCGGCAAGGGTGTGGTTGAGTTGCGCCAGGTCCACGTGCCCGGCGTCCAGGCGCATCGACAGGCTGGTGAGCTGGTCGTAGCGCACGTCGGACAGGATCTGGCCGAACGCACACAAGCCCGAGGCCACCTTGGGGATCAGCACGGTGTGCATGCCGATTTCTTCGGCCAGGCGCACCACGTGCATGCCCGCCGCACCGCCCGCGCCGATCAGGGCGAAGTCACGCGGGTCGTGACCGCGCTCGATCGATACGCGGCGGATGCCGTTGACCATGTTCAGGTTGACCAGAGTGGTGATGCCAAATGCCGCGCGTTCCACACTGATGCCCAACGGTTCGGCGATATTGCTCTGGATGGCGTCCAGCGCGGCCTGGCGGTTCAGGCGGATACTGCCGCCCAGCAGTGCGCCGTCGGGCAGGTAGCCAAGTGCCAGGTTGGCGTCGGTGACCGTGGGTTCGTGGCCACCCTTGCCGTAGCACACCGGCCCAGGCATGGCGCCGGCGCTGCGCGGTCCGACCTGGAGCATGCCAAATTCGTCCAGGTGGGCGATGGAGCCACCGCCGGCACCCAGGGTCTCCACCTGGATCATCGGCACGCCGATGCGCTGGCGCAGGAAGTCCACGTCCTTGCTGAAGTTGGTGCGTCCGGCGTTGGTCAGGGTGATGTCGAACGAGGTGCCGCCCATGTCCACGGTAATGACGTTGTCGATACCGAACGGCCTCGCTACTGCCAACCCGGCTTGTGGCGCTGAGGCCGGACCGGAGTTGATCGCGTTGACGGCGCGCTCACGCATCAGGTGCCCGGGCGCCAGCCCGCCGTTGGACTGGAAGTAGCGTACCGGCTGCTGTGCGCCAAGTTCCTGGAACAGGCTGTCGATGCGCGCCACGTAACGTGCCATTACCGGGCTGAGGTAGGCGTTGACCACGGTGGTGGAGGTGCGGGTGTATTCGCGAATCTGCGGGAACACCTCGCAGCCGGTGCAGACGAACACCTCGGGCAGGGCAGCCCGTACCAGCTCGGCGGCCCGCTGTTCGTGGCTGGGGTTGCGTACCGCCCACAGGAAGGAAATGGCCACGGCCTGCACGCCTTCGGCACGGAAGTAGTCGATGGCGGCATGGATGGCGGCTTCGTCCAGCGGGCTGTGCTCCCGGCCATCGCCAAGGATTCGGCCACCGATCGGGCGGCGCAGGTGGCGTGGGGCAAGCATGTGTGCCGGCGGGTAATGGGCGTCGTAGCGGTGGCCTTCTTCCTTGTGGCCCAGGCGGATTTCCAGGCTGTCCTCGTGCCCCTCGGTGCACAGCAGGCCTACCTTGACCCCGGTGCGTTCGATCAGCGCGTTGAGGGCCACGGTGGTGCCATTGATGCACAGGTCACAGTTGGCGATGAGTTCGGCCGGGCTGCGCCCGGTGGCGTCAGCGATCTGTGCCAGGCCGGCGCGAATGGCCAGGGTGCCATCCTGCGGCGTGGAGGGAGCCTTGAACAGCTGCACGCCGCCGTCGCGGTCGGCCAGGATGAAATCGGTGAAAGTGCCGCCAGCGTCTATGCCCAGGCGATATTGGTTACGCATGATGGTTCTCCGGTTAGCGCGGGGCGCGGGCAAGGCGGGTGGCTGTTTCGTCCAGTTGGCCATCGGCATCGAGGACCACGCCATATTCCAGGGCTGCGCCTTGTGGCGAGACCAGGCCGTTGCGCACGTCCTCCAGTACTGCTGCGACCGGGCGGCGCAGCGGGTCGCCGTAGCCACCACCACCGGGGTTGATGTTGATGATGCGTTCGCCGGGCTGCAGGGTGAGCATGGGGTTCTGCGTGTAGTGGTCTTCGCGGCCATCGGCGTGGCGATGGATCAGCCGGCCCAGTTTGGGCTCAAGCAGGGCATTGCGAGCCCCGGCGGCACCGGCGGTGGGCAACTGGCGGCCCTCGCCGAAGCCGACTACGGTCATGGCGTGGTCCAGCGGTTCGATCTCCAGGCGGGTGCCCGAACCTCCGCGCAACTCACCGGCGCCACCACTGTCGGCCATCAGACTGTAGCGGTGGATCAGCACCGGATAAGCGTGTTCGAGCAGCTCGATGTCACCGCTCATCAGCGCTCCGAAGCAGCACAGCGGGCCGCAGGCGTGCCAGCCATCCATCACCTGGTTGGCACCGGCACCGGAAATGATCGAGGCCAGCACCATCGTCACGTACTCGCTGTTGCCGTTGCGCGGGTCGTGGCCGGCGATGTTGATGCCGCTGGTGTGCCCCCAGGAGGCCGTTACCCGCTGTGGCGAGGCCTGTTCCAGCGCCGTGCGCACGGCATCGGCGAGGGTTTCCATCGGCGTGGTGGTGCAATTGACGTGGGGCGCGGGTTCCTCGGCATTGCACAGCGTGCCCCTGGGGCCGACATCGACCGTTACGCAGCGATACAGGCCTTCGTTGTAAGGCGGCGCCACCTGGGCGAACATCATCAGCCCCAGGTATACCCCGGATACCGAGTTGCCCTCATAGGAATTGATGAAGTACGGCACCTGCGGCGGGCTTTCGATGCGTACATGGGCCTGGTCGCCACGGATCCGCACATGGGCGGTGATGGCCAGTTCACCCAGGCCGTGGCCGGCATCTTCAAGAACGGCGGTGCCGCTGTAGTCACCGTCCGGCACATCGCGCAACAGCGCCCGCATGTGTCGGTCGGCCATGTTCTTCAGCTCGGCAATGCAGGCACGCACTTGGGCCACGCCGTACTTGTCCAGCAGCTCCAGCAAGTGCCGCTCGCCGACCTTGCAGGCGCCGTACTGGGCATTAAGGTCGCCTTCCTGATAGGGGCGGGCGCGCATGTTGGTGAGCATGAAGTTGATCACGTCTTCGCGGCGCTTGCCCTTTTCCCACAGCTTGACCGGTGGAATGCGCAGCCCTTCGGCGTAGATTTCCTTGGCGTCGGGGTTGTAACCGGCGGGTACAGGGCCGCCGATGTCGGTCAGGTGGCCCTTGCACACGGTCCAGAACACCAGTTCGCCCTGGTAGTACACCGGCTTGTACATGCAGCAGTCGAGAATATGGCTGCCCTTGTAGGCGGGGTCGTTGTGGTAGATCACGTCGCCTTCGGCGATGTCGTCGCCGAAGAACTCGGCCACGCACTTCATGGCCGGGATCAGCGAGCCCAGGTGGATGGGAATGTCCTGGCCCTGCAGGATCATTTCCGGCAAGTGGTCGAACAGCGAGTTGGAATAGTCGTGGGCCAGGTTGAACACACTGGAGCGCCCGGTCTTTTCCAGGGTCAGGGTCATTTCGCGTTGCGCTGTCTCCAGCGCACCCCGGACAACCGCAAGGGTGATCGGATCTACTGTCTGCATAGGTCACCAACGTTTGTTCTTGTGCTTTTTTGGGTGCGTGCCGCAGCGGGGCGGCGCGTGGTGACAGGCTAAGGGGCGGGGTGGGGGGAAGGCTTGTCGCTGGGTGTACCGGTTGTTGTGTCTGGGCGCACTTCAAGTTCGGGCAGGCGACACAACTATTGGCCCAACATCTGTCGCACCAGCCATTGCCCGGCCGGCCCCAAGGCACGTCGGCTCGACCAGGCCACATCCATATCCACCCGCCGGGGGTAGCCCGCTATCTGCAACTCCACCAGCTCGTTGCCAAACCGTTTTACCAGCGCCCTGGGCAGCTCGGCCCAGCCAAACCCGCGCACGGCGAACTCAAGCAGGGTCAGGTAATCCGGTGCCGACCACGCTTGGCCACGGCCATGGTGCAGGCTGGGGGCATAGGTCTTGATATACAGCTGTCGTGCGTTCTCCAGGTGCTGCGCCTTTACCTGCGCCAGGCTCGCCAGCGGATGCTCGCTGGCGACATACACGCCGAACTCTGCCTGCTCCGGCAAGCGCGCCACGGCCACGTCGGCGGGGTAGCCGGGCTGTGTGGCAAGGATGCCGACATGGGCCAGGCCCTGTTGGATCATCTCGATCACATCAGCGTCCTCCGCCGGGCCGCAGCGTAGCTCGGTATGAGGGTAGTGCTGGGCGAAACGAGTCATCACCGCCCCCTGGAACGTTACGCTGTAGCTGTCCGACATCACCACAGATACCAGCGCCTCGACATTTTGCGCCAGTCGCACTGCCAGCGCATCGAGCTGGGCGCTGGCGTCGAGAATTGCTTCGACATGGCTCAGCACCTGCCTGCCCGCCTCATTGAGCGTGGGGTGTCGGCCACTGCGGTCAAACAGCTGGCAGCCGATATCGGCCTCGAAATTGGCGATGGCGATGCTGACAGTGGACTGGCTTTTGTGCAGCTTGCGCGCCGCCGCAGAAAACGAACCTAGCGAGGCGGCTTCAGTAAAGGCGACCAGAGCTTCGGGAGAGTAACGCATAGTATTGATAAAACCGATGGTAGCTATGTCGCGAGTATCAGTTCTATCAAAGAAAATGGGAAGTACGACTCCCGCAATGGATGGAATTTGCAATGAAAAACGTGTCTTTCACCGAACGCCTGGTCCACGCCGTTGGCTATGAAGTTTTTGCGGTACTGCTGTGTGCGCCGCTGCTGTCCTGGATCATGGGCAAGTCGTTGGCAACGGCGGGCGCGCTGGCGGTGACCCTGTCGGTGATCGCCATGCTGTGGAACATGGTCTACAACGCACTGGTCGATCGCTGGGTGCAAACCGAACGCATCAACTGGAAGGCCAGTACGCGTTTCGTGCACGGTCTTGGCTTCGAAGCCGGCCTGGTGGTGTGGTGCCTGCCGGTGGCGGCTTGGATGCTGGAGATTTCGCTGCTGCAGGCGTTCATGGTGGAGCTGGGCTTCTTCGTGATCATCCTGCCCTACACGGTGCTGTACAACTGGGCGTTCGACAAAGCCCGGCACCTGCTGGTGCAGCGGCGCCTGGCATGATTCGGCCACCCGGCGCGGTTCATTGATCGGGGGTGGGCACAGGTCGGGGTTGGGCACAGGCCGTCGTAGGAGCGGGTTTACCCGCGAAAGGGCCGGGCCTGCTGGCCAATCTCTACACGCCGTTCACCGTTGCCGTCGGGGTAAACCCGCACCTCAAGGTGGCCGCGTAAACCCATGAAAAACGGGGCATGCCATCGCTGGCATGCCCCGTTTTCATACATCTGATGCGCCTCAGTCGACCTTGACGATCCAGCCTGCCGGTGCTTCAACATCGCCGCTCTGGATGCCGGTCAGCTCGTTGTAGAGCTTCTGGGTAACCGGGCCAACCTTTTCCAGGTCGTGGAACACGTGCAGCTTGCCGTTGTACTCGATACCGCCGATCGGGGTGATCACCGCAGCAGTACCGCAAGCGCCGGCTTCGATGAAGCGGTCCAGCTTGCTGATTTCGACGTCGCCTTCGATCACGGTCAGGCCCAGGCGTGATTGCGCCAGTTCCATCAGCGACAGGCGGGTGATGCCTGGCAGTACCGAGGCCGATTTCGGGGTGACGAACTCGTTGTTGGCGGTGATGCCGAAGAAGTTGGCCGAACCGACTTCCTCGATCTTGGTGTGGGTCAGCGGGTCGAGGTAGATGGCGTCGGCGAAGTTGGCCTTCTTCGCTTCAGCGCCCGGCTGCAGGCTGGCAGCGTAGTTGCCGCCGACCTTGGCCGCGCCGGTGCCCTGTGGGGCAGCACGGTCGAAGCTGGAAATCTGGAAGTTGTGCGGCTTCATGCCGCCCTTGAAGTACGAACCAACCGGGATGGCGAACACCGAGAAGATGAACTCGGGGGCGGTGCGCACGCCAATGTTGTCGCCGGTGCCGATCACGAACGGGCGCAGGTACAGGGCGCCTTTGCCGTGCGGTGGTACGAACTTTTCGTTGGCCTTGACCACTTGCTTGCACGCTTCGATGAACACATCGGTCGGCACGTGCGGCATCAGCAGGCGTGCGCAGCTGCGCTGCATGCGGGCGGCGTTCTGGTCCGGGCGGAACAGGTTGATCGAGCCGTCCTTGCAACGGTAGGCCTTCAGGCCTTCGAAGCACTGCTGGCCATAGTGCAAGGCCGTGGAGCCTTCACTGATGTGCAGTACGTTGTCTTCAGTCAGGGTGCCCTTGTCCCACTCGCCATTGCGCCATACGGACAGGTAGCGTTTGTCAGTCTTGATATAGTCGAAACCCAGCTTGTCCCAATTAATGCTTTCGTTGCTCATGACACCCTCATTGTCTTGCAAGTGCCCGATCGCTCGGGCTGCTGTTGTATGCGCACCATGCCACCTTAATACATCCCACGCGGATCGGGAACGGCCAGTCACGAATTGATAGGCTGCGATGCTTTTTTTTCGGTTTCTACAACAGCAAGTACTCATCCAGCGCCAGGTTTTCCAGCAATACTGCATCATGGGACGCCACTATCAGCGCCCCGCGAAACTGCCCGAGCATACGTTCCAGGGCTGTCAGCGATGGCAGGTCCAGGTGGTTGCCGGGTTCGTCCAGCAGCAACAGATCGAGCGGCCGTTCGCGGTACAGCACGGCGGCCAGCGCCGCCTTCATACGCTCGCCGCCGCTAAGCAGGCGACTGGGCAGTTCGATACGGGCCGCATCCAGGCCCAGTTGCGCCAGGCGGCTGCGCAATTTCCCCTGGGCCAGCGTCGGGTTGGCTTGGCGTAGGTGTTCGAGCACGCTGCGGTTGCCTGCCAGTGTGCTGCAGTGCTGGTCGAGCAGGGCGGTCTCACCACTGAGGTGCACATTGTCGGGCGATGCCGGCAATTCCCCATTCAGCAGCCTGAGCAGGGTGGACTTGCCACTGCCATTGGCGCCGATCAGCCCTACGCGCTGGCCCAGGCACAAGCGCAGGTCAAGCGCTTTGCGGGTGCCATGGGGCAAGCAAAGTGCCTGCAAGGCCAACACTTCACGGCCCGGATGGCGCTGAGGTGCGGGCGCGTGCAAGGTAATGGCGCTGTCTTGCTCCACCTCGCGGGCGGCGTCACGCACTTTGCCCAGTAGCGTTTGCCGAGCATCGCGATGGTCGCGGCACTGCTTGCCAGCAGTGGCCTGGCTGCGCTCCTGCTTGCGGTCGACCAGAATCTTGGCCTGGTTGGCGTGCTTGGCTTGGCGCCCGGCCCGGGCCTGATGGCGCTCCAGGTCTTCGCGTTGGCGCTGCAGTTCACGGGCCTGGCGTTGCTGCTCCTGCTTCAGCCGGGCAAGTTGCTGCTGCGCCTGCGCCGTTCGGTTGGCTTTTTGCGCACTATAGAGGCTGTAGTTGCCACCGTAGGCCTGCAAGCCCAGGCTGGATAATTCGACAATGCGTGCCATGTGCGCCAGCAGGCTGCGGTCGTGGCTAATCACCAGCAAGCCACGGTCCCATTCTTCGATCATGCTCAGCAACTGGGCTCGGGCGTTGCTGTCCAGGTGATTGCTTGGCTCGTCGAGGATCAGGTAATCGGCATCGCTGAGCCACGCGCCAATCAGCGCCACGCGCATGGCTTGGCCACCGCTCAGGGTTCGTGCGGGCTGGCGCCAGTCGAGTTGACCCAGCCCGTGGCCCTGAAGCTGCAGCTGCAATTGCTCGCGCATATCCCAGCGCTCACCAACGGTGTCGAAATCCTGGGGTTTGATGCTGCCTTGCTCGATGCGCTCCAGCGCCGCAATCACCGGCCCCACTTGGGCCAGGTCGGCCAGCGTGGCGCTGCGCGCGATGACTTGCTGGTCCAGCAAATGGACAGGCCCGCGGCGCCGACAATGGCCGCTGCTCGGTTCACGCCGGCCGGCAAGAATCTGCCCTAGCAGGATTTTGCCCACGCCATTGCGCCCGACCAGGCCGGTGCGGCGTTGGTCGAAGGTTTCGTTGAGGTTGCTAAACAGCGGCCTGCCATCAGGCAAGGCCAAGGAGACGCTGTCCAGCGTCAGAATCGACGTGTTCGTCATGCACAACTCCACAAATGCCGCGACATCTCCGGAACGAACCGGAGGCTGAAGACTGGCCGTCGAACGGACGGCGGCATCAATGGCGCATTGGACGAACACCTCGTAATTTAGAGAATGCGTAGCCTAACGGACCGTCTGGGGCCGGGTAAAGCACCGGCTGCCGGTTGAGGCTTAGCGCTGCGTCTGCAAGCGCTTGGCCCAGTCTCCGCCATGGCCGTGCGAGCAGGCTTCTTCACTGTCGAATCGCACATGCCAGGCCGGATGGTCCAGCTGAATGCCGGCTTGCTCCAGCGCCAGAGCGGTAAGTGCCAACATGCGCGCCTTCGCATCACCGACCACGGCCGCTGCCTTGTCAGCCTCTTGCCCGAATACCCAGGTAATACGCAGGCTGCCCGGAAAGTCCTCGGGGTGGAGGCGATGGGTAAGCCAACTGAAGCCGACAATCTCCGCCTTGGCGGCTTCGCAGGCATCGGTCAGGCACGCGACCAACTCCCGCTCCAGGCGGCCCATTTCGCGTTTGCCCAATGCCTTCACGGGTTGGCCTCGTCATCGATCTGCTGGCAAAAGCGCAGGCGGTTGCCGAACGGGTCCCACACCTGCATCTGCAGGCCCCAATCCAGGCGCTCGGCCTCGGGCCGGGCGAAACCGTACTGTTTACCCTGCAATTCACGCTCCAGCGCGTGCAGGTCGTCGAGGCGGGCGAACACGGTCGAGCCAGGGCAGGCATCGCCATGGTGCTCTGAAAGGTGCAGGATCAGGCCATCACGATGGATCTGCATGTACAACGGCAAGTCCGGGCTGAAGCGGTGCTCCCAGTCCAGGCTGAAACCCAGGAAATCGAGGTAGAACTCCTTGGCCTTGTCGATCGAGAATATGCGCAGGACAGGTATGGCGGGGGCGAGGGGCATGGTGCGTCCTTGTCCGTTGAAAAGGTGCCACTGTAGCGCAGTTGCTCCCCTTATGGTCGACCAGCCGGCAGCAATGGTTGACCACCCGCCAGCCACTGCGTAGCCTTGCCCACTTCGAGGTTCTTCGGCCTGGCCGAAGCTAAGACGGGAACGCGGTACAAGCCGCGGCTGCCCCCGCAACTGTAAGCACCGACAACGGATCGACACAGCCACTGCGCCAGCGCGCGGGAAGGCGTCATCCCGCCAGCCCGCTGTTCGACTGAACGGGGACATGGAACGGTGCAAGCCAGGAGACCTGCCTCGTCACGTTTTCGACTTTCAACCGGGCGGGGTGATCCGGTGGCGAACAAGCCCGGCCGGCCTGGCCTGCGGCTGTCGTCCTGCATGCCCGCGCCACACTGCCAAGGGCAATGCGACATGAAAACACTGGCCAAGCTCCCCGTCACCATCGTCACCGGCTTCCTCGGCTCGGGCAAGACCACCTTGCTGCGCCACATGCTCGACAACGCCCAGGGCCGCCGCATTGCGGTCATCGTCAACGAGTTTGGTGAACTGGGCATCGATGGCGAAATCCTCAAGCAGTGCAGCATCGGGTGCACCGAGGAAGAAGCCAGCGGCCGCGTCTACGAGCTGGCCAACGGCTGCCTTTGCTGCACCGTGCAGGAAGAATTCTTCCCGGTGATGCGTGAGCTGGTGGCCCGCCGTGGCGACCTCGACCACATCCTCATCGAAACCAGCGGCCTGGCCCTGCCCAAGCCATTGGTACAAGCGTTCCAGTGGCCGGAAATCCGCAACGCCTGCACCGTCGATGCGGTCATCACCGTGGTCGACAGCCCGGCCGTGGCCGCTGGCACCTTTGCTGCCTACCCGGACCACGTCGATGCCCAGCGCAAGCTCGACCCTAACCTGGACCATGAATCGCCCCTGCACGAGCTGTTCGCTGACCAGTTGGCCAGTGCCGACCTGGTGGTGTTGAACAAGGCCGACCTGATCGACGCCGAAGGCCTGGCCAAGGTGCGTGCCGAGGTGGCCGAAGAACTGCCGCCGGCGGTGAAAGTGATCGAGGCCAGCAGCGGCAAGCTGCCACTGGAGGTGCTGCTGGGCGTGGGTGCCGAGTCTGAGGCGCATATCGATGGCCGCCGAACCCACCACGATTCGCACCACGACGGCGACGATCATGACGATCATGACCACGACGCTTTCGACTCCATCTCCATCGACCTGCCGGAAGCCGACGAAAGCCTGCTGCTCGATGCGCTGACCCAGCTGGTGGTGGAGTTCGGTATCCTGCGCGCCAAAGGCTTCGCCGCCATCCCGGGCAAGCCGATGCGCCTGCTGGTACAAGGCGTGGGCACCCGTTTCGACAAGCACTTCGACCGCGCCTGGCGCGCCGACGAGCCGCGCATCACCCGCCTGGTGCTGATCGGCCAGGACCTCGATGCTGCCCAACTGGAAGCGCGCCTGCGCCAGGCACTGGGCGCCTGACCCATGCACCTGCTGCGGACCCAGCCCGGTGGTTTCGTACCGGATGACAGCATTGCCGACCTCGGCCAGACACCCGCCGAGCTGGTGATTCTCTGCAGCGGCGATTCACACCTGGCCTTGCTCGCCGACACCGCCGAGCAATTGCCCGAAGACTTTCCCAGCCTGCGCCTGGCCAACCCGATGCAGGTGCAGAACCATGCCTCGGTCGACCTGTATGTCGACCAGGTGCTGCGCCACGCCAAGGTCATCCTGGTGTCGCTGCACGGTGGCGTTGGTTACTGGCGTTACGGCGTCGAACAACTGGTCGAGCTGGCCGCCCGTGGCGTGCAGCTGATTCTGGTGCCGGGCGATGACCGCCCGGACCCGGAGCTGACCAGCCTGGGCAACGTCCGCGGTGAGCAGGCCGAGCGGCTTTGGCATTACCTGCGCCAGGGCGGCAAGGCCAACGCCATCAACCTGTTCAACTGCCTGGCCAGCCAATGGCTGGGCCGCGACTATGCCTGGGACGAGCCGCAGCCTTTGCCGCGCACGGCGGTGTATCACCCCGCCAAGGGCAGCGCGACACTCGAGGACTGGTACCCACACTGGCACCCCGAGCAGCCAGTGGCGCCGCTGCTGTTCTACCGTTCGCACCTGCAAGCGGCCAATACCGCCTTCATCGACGTGTTCTGCCAGCGCCTGCAGGCTGCCGGCCTGAACCCGTTGCCGATCGCCGTGGCCAGCCTCAAGGAAAGCGCTTGCCTGGAACAGGTCGAAGCCTGGCTGGACGAGGCCGGCGCCGAAGTGCTGGTCAATACCACCGGTTTCGCCTTGTCCAGCCCCGAGCGCCCCAACCTGCGCCCGTTCCGCCGCGACATCCCGGTGCTGCAGGCCATCTGCGCGCAGGACAACCAGCCCGGCTGGGAAGCCAGCGAGCAGGGCCTGGGCGCGCGCGACCTGGCCATGCACATTGCATTGCCGGAGCTGGACGGGCGCATCATCACGCGCCCGGTCAGTTTCAAGGACATGGCCTGGCGCAGCGAGCGCAGCCAATCCGACGTTGTCTGCTACCGCGCCCACCCCGAGCGCATGGACTTTGTCGCCGAGCTGGCCCGCCGCTGGGTCGAGCTGGCCCGTCTGCCCAACGCCCAGAAGCGCGTGGCATTGGTGCTGGCCAACTACCCGACCCGGGATGGCCGCATTGGCAATGGCGTCGGCCTGGACACGCCCGCCGCCGCACTCAACATCCTCAAGGCGCTGCAGGCCGAAGGTTACCCGCTGGCCAAATTGCCGGGCAGCGGTACGCAACTGATCCACCAGTTGCTCGGTGGGGTGACCAACGACCTCGACCACCTCGACCAGCGCCCCTGTGCCCAGAGCCTGAGCCTGGCCGATTACCAGGTGGCCTTCGAGCGCCTGCCGCAGGCCAACCGCCAGGCAGTGCTGGAACGCTGGGGGCCGCCCGAACAGGACCCGATGTTCCGCAGCGGCCGGCTGATGGTTGCCGGCCTGCGCTTTGGCTTGACCTTCGTCGGTATCCAGCCGGCGCGGGGCTACCAGGTGGACCCCAGCGCGGTGTATCACGACCCTGACCTGGTGCCACCGCATGGCTACCTGGCATTTCACTTTTGGCTGCGTCACGCATTTGCCGCCGATGCGGTGATCCACGTCGGCAAGCATGGCAACCTCGAATGGCTGCCCGGCAAAGGCGTCGGGCTGTCGGCGCAGTGCTGGCCGGACGCGCTGCTGGGCCCGCTGCCGAACATCTACCCGTTCATCGTCAATGACCCGGGCGAGGGTGCCCAGGCCAAGCGCCGTACCCAGGCGGTGATCATCGACCACCTGATGCCGCCGCTGACCCGTGCCGAAACCTATGGCCCGCTGCGCCACCTGGAACAACTGGCCGACGAATTCTACGAAGCGCAGTTGCTCGACCCAAGGCGTGCCCGCGAGTTGCAGCGTGACATCCTCGAACTGGTCAAGGCCAACCACATTGACCGTGAGTTGCAACTGGAAGGGCAACTGGACGATGCGGCGCTCTGGCTGCCGCGCCTGGATACCTACCTGTGCGACCTGAAGGAGTCGCAAATTCGCGATGGCCTGCACGTGTTTGGTCAGTCACCTGAAGGGCGGCTACGCCTGGATACGCTGCTGGCATTGTTGCGGGTTGAGCGTGGCGACGGCCGTGGCGGTAATGCCAGCTTGCTGCGGGCTTTGGCCAAGGCACTGATACCGGGCTGGGACCCGCTCGATTGCGACCTTGGGCAGCCGTGGCAGGGCATGCGCCCTGAACAGCTGCAGGCCATGAGCAATGAACCTTGGCGCACCTGTGGCGACACCCGCGAGCGCCTTGAGCTGCTGGCACTGCAGGTGATCGGGCAGGCGCTGGAAGGCACAGCACAGTTACCCGACCTGAGTGAGTGGCAACCGGTGCACGCTGTAGTGCAAGCCCTGCGTGAAGCGGTCGCACCCAGCCTGGACGCCTGCGGCACGGCTGAAATGCATGGCCTGCTGGCGGCACTGGCCGGGCGCTTCGTGCCCGCCGGCCCCAGTGGTGCGCCAAGTCGAGGGCGCCTCGATGTGCTGCCCACCGGCCGCAACTTCTATACCGTGGACGTGCGCAACCTGCCCACCACCACAGCCTGGCGCCTGGGCTTCGCCTCGGCCAGCCTGATCCTCGAGCGCCATCTGCAGGACCACGGCGATCACTTGCGCCAGCTCGGTCTGTCGGTGTGGGGCACGGCAACCATGCGCACCGGCGGCGACGACATCGCGCAGGCCATGGCGCTGATGGGCGTGCGGCCTGTCTGGGCCACCGGCAGCCAGCGCGTCGACGACTTCGAAATCTTGCCGTTGAGCCTGCTCGACCGCCCGCGGGTGGACGTGACCTTGCGCGTTTCCGGCTTCTTCCGCGATGCCTTCGGTAACCTGATCCGCCTGTTCGACGCCGCCGTGCAGGCCGTGGCCGCGCTGGACGAACCTGACGACCTCAACCCCCTGGCTGCCCGTGTGCGCAGCGAGCGGGCCGCGCTGCAGGCTCAAGGTGTGGATGCCGAGCAGGCCGCACGCCAGGCTGGCTGGCGGGTGTTTGGTGCCAAACCCGGCGCATACGGTGCCGGGGTGCAGAACGCCATCGACGGGCGTTTGTGGCACAGCCGCGACGACCTGGCAGAGGTCTACCTCAACCACGGCGGCTATGCCTATGGCGGCAGCGACGACGGCACCCCGGCCCGCGCCCAGTTCGCCCAGCGCCTGGCCAAGGTGCAGGCGGTGCTGCAGAACCAGGACAACCACGAGCACGACCTGCTCGATTCCAACGATTACTACCAGTTCCAGGGCGGCATGCTGGCGGCCTCGGAAACCCTGTCCGGGGCGGTGGTGGCCAGCTACCATGGCGACCACAGCCAGGCCGACCGACCGCGCATCCGTACCCTCAAGGAAGAGCTGAACCGGGTGATCCGCGCCCGTGCGCTCAACCCCAAGTGGATCGACGGGGTCAAGCGTCACGGCTACAAGGGTGCCTTCGAGATGGCCGCGACAGTCGACAACCTGTTCGCCTTCGACGCCACCACGCACCTGATAGACGACCATCATTACCAGGGGCTGGCCGATGCCTATGTGCTCGACCCGGCGACCCGCGATTTCATGCGCGAGCACAACCCCGAGGCCCTGCGCGACCTCACCGAGCGCCTGCTGGAGGCCCAGCAGCGCGGCTTGTGGCAGGCGCCGGGCGACTACCGCGAAGCCCTTGAGGAACAATTGCTCGACGGCGAGGAACAGGCTTGAAATGAGTGAACCCGTACAATTTCCGCTGGCGGCCGTGGTCGGTGCAGACGACCTCAAGCTGGCGCTGTGCCTGACCGCCATCGACCCCAGGATCGGTGGTGTGCTGATCGAAGGGCCGCGTGGCATGGCCAAGAGTACCCTGGCCCGTGGCCTGGCCGACCTGCTTGGCGAAGGCCCGTTCGTCACCTTGCCATTGGGCGCCAGTGAAGAGCGGTTGGTCGGCACCCTCGACCTGGATGCCGCGCTGGGGCAGGGCAAGGCGCAGTTTTCCCCGGGCGTGCTGGCCCAGGCCGACGGCGGTGTGCTGTATGTCGATGAGGTCAACCTGCTGCCCGACACCTTGGTCGATCTGTTGCTTGACGTGGCTGCCAGCGGCACAAACCGCATCGAGCGTGACGGTATCTCGCATCGGCACAGCGCCCGCTTCGTACTGATCGGCACCATGAACCCGGAAGAGGGCGAGCTGCGCCCGCAGTTGCTCGACCGTTTCGGCCTGAACGTGGCGCTGGAGGGGTTGCCGGAGCCCGAGGCCAGGCAGCAGATCATTCGCCGCCGGCTGGCCTTCGACAGTGACCCGCAGGCGTTCTGCGCACACTGGGCCCAGGCCCAGGCGCAACTGCGCGAGCGCTGCCAGGCGGCGCGCCAGGCCCTGGCCGACATTGCCCTGGATGACCAGGCGCTGGCCTGGATCACCGAGCGCTGCTACGCCGCCGGCGTGGACGGCCTGCGCGCCGACCTGGTGTGGCTGCGCGCTGCGCGCGCCCACTGTGCCTGGCGGGGGGCTGCAGCTATCGAAGAAGTGGATGTCGAGGCGGTGGCCGAATTCGCCTTGCGCCATCGCCGCCGTATGACGCCCCAGGCCAATCCGCCGTCGGCGCCACAGTCGCCTGACCAGCAGCCTGGTGCCGGCAACCCGGGTGAACAGGGTGGGCAGGGCGACTGGGGGGCATTACCGGCACAGCCGGTGGCCAGCGGCGCGCGCCGTGAGGTGCCGAACTGGGCAAAAAAGCCCTGAGCATCCCCCAGCCACCAGCCAAAGGGGCGGATGCCAGAGCGGGCATAGGCAAGCAGAACGGTAGCCGCCGTGGCCTCGTGCGAAGTGCGGCGGCCGGCCGGGTAGCCTGGCTGCCAACCTTGCTCAAAGGACGGCCACGTCAGCGACAGGACCTGTGCTGGCAGCAGCGCCAAGGCAGGCCGGCAGAATTGTGGCTGGTGATCGTCGATGCCTCGGCTTCAACCCGGCGCCATCAGGCGCTGGCGCAGACCAAAGGGCTGCTGGCGGCGTTGTTCGACCAGGCCTATCGCCAGCGCGCCCGCCTGGCCCTGCTGACTGCCAGCGGCCGCACGCCGCAGTGGCAGCGCCACGGGCTGAAGGCATCCGCTGCCTTGCAACACTGGCTGCAGGCCTTGGGGGCAGGCGGGGGCACGCCGCTGATCGCCGCACTGGAACAGGCGCGGCACTGGCTACAGGCGCGGCAGCGAGCCCACCCGCAAGAGGCCTTGCGTTGCCTGGTGTTCACCGACGGTCGCCTGCAGCACAGCAATACCGTGCAGCCGATGCCATGCGCCACGTTGTTGGTCGATATGGAACTGGCGCCAGTGCGCCTGGGACGCGCGCAGCGTCTGGCAGAACAATTGCAGGCTGATTACCAGCACTTGCAACAATTCAAGGTGGTGGATTGAACTGGCAGGTTGCGACACTCTGTCGCAATTGGGAAAGTTGCCACAACAGCAACAGAGAAGTTGTACAAGTGCGTGACCATGCACGCACTTGTTGTGCCGGCCGATATTACTTTGGCATCGACCACGGTTGCAGGTCGTAGCCCTTTTCAGACAATTCGGCGCGCACTTCTTCGATCAGGCTGGCCCACTGGGCCGGGTCGGAGTAGATGCGCGACGACACTTGCTTGGCGCCGATGCGGGTGCTGGTCCGGTCGATCACTGCCAGGCTCAGTTCACCAGTACCGTTGGGTGCATCCCAGGCTACGCACTGGAAAGGTTCGAAGGCGTGGTCGGCAATCAGCAGTGCTTCGTTGACACGGAGCGGGGCATTCATGGTTCGGTCTCTCTATGGTCCCAAACATCGAAGTGAAGTCCGCGTTGCTTCAAAGTCGCCTCATTGATCGCGAAGTGCAGCGCGGGGTTATGTCTACTGATGCTCGTTGTTCGTGGGTAAGTCACACATTGGCTGTAATTTTTTTTCAGGGTTGACGCTGTTCTTGCCTGCGCCGCCATGGGATGTCGATAAAGTGCGAAAATTCCCATGGCGGTTTGTAAAAAAATGATTCGGCAGACAGACGGTACTGGGCACCGTCAACTTCGTTGCTACTGTTAAACGGGCGCCACAACTTGCTGTTTTATTTCAAAAAACCAAAAACTGGCGCCAAGGATCGGTTATGCAGCAGCCTGCCGCTCAACGCCGTTTGCTTATCGTCGACCCCTGCGACGATTGTCACCGCTTGCTACCTGGTCTGCGCAACGCAGGTTGGGATGTGGACAGCTGTATGCTCGGGGCCGCGTTGGACCACACGTGCGATGTCGGGCTATTGCGCTTGCAGGCTTCGCATCTGAGGCACCCGGACGCGGTCAAGGACATGATCAAGCGCAGCAACACCGAATGGATTGCCGTGCTCAGCGCCGACCAACTGCGCATGCCGGCGTTCGGTGATTTTGTGTGTGAGTGGTTTTTCGACTTCCATACCCTGCCGTTCGACGTCTCCCGCGTGCAGGTAACCCTGGGCCGGGCCTTTGGCATGGCACGCCTGCGCGGCAAGGGGACCGTCAAGGTCGATGAGACGACCCATGAGTTGCTCGGCGAAAGCCGGCCTATCCGCGAGTTGCGCAAGTTGCTGGGTAAACTGGCACCCACCGAATCGCCGGTGCTGATCCGCGGTGAGAGCGGCACCGGCAAAGAGCTGGTGGCGCGCACACTGCACCGCCAGTCGCAACGCAGCGAGCAGCCGTTCATCGCGATCAACTGCGGGGCGATCCCTGAGCACTTGATCCAGTCCGAACTGTTCGGCCATGAGAAGGGCGCCTTTACCGGTGCCCACCAGCGCAAGACCGGGCGTATCGAAGCGGCCGATGGCGGCACACTGTTCCTTGATGAAATCGGCGACTTGCCGTTGGAGTTGCAGGCCAACTTGCTGCGTTTTTTGCAGGAGAAGCACATCGAGCGGGTGGGTGGCAGCCAGCCAATACCGGTGGATGTTCGGGTGCTGGCGGCCACCCATGTGGACCTGGAGCGGGCCATCGAGCAAGGGCGTTTCCGCGAAGACTTGTATTACCGCCTGAACGTCTTGCAGGTGGTGACCGCGCCGTTGCGCGACCGGCATGGTGACCTGTCGATGCTGGCCAACCATTTTGCCCATTTCTACAGCGTGGAGACCGGGCGTCGGCCACGATCGTTCAGCGACCATGCCCTGGCGGCGATGGGGCGGCATGACTGGCCGGGCAATGTGCGCGAGCTGGCCAACCGCGTGCGCCGCGGGCTGGTGCTGGCTGAAGGGCGGCAGATCGAGGCGCAGGACCTGGGGTTGCAGCTGCTCGACCCGGAACAACAGCCGCTGGGCACGCTGGAAGAGTACAAGCAGCGCGCCGAGCGCCAGGCGCTGTGCGATGTGCTCAACCGGCACAGCGACAACCTGAGCGTGGCGGCCAAGGTGCTGGGCATTTCACGGCCGACGTTCTATCGGTTGCTGCACAAGCACCAGATACGCTGAGCGGCGCTCTTTGAAGCCGCTCTTACAGGGAAACCACAAGCCCCCTGTAGGAGGGGTTTACCCGCGAAAGGGCCGGGCCTGCTGGCCAATGTCCACCCGCCGTTCACTGCTGTCGCCGCTACCGTATTCGCGGGTAAACCCGCTCCTACAGGGAAAGCACAAGCCTGTGTAGGAGCGGGTTTACCCGCGAAAGGGCCGGGCCTGCTGGCCAATGTCCACCCGCCGTTCACTGTTGTCGCGGCTACCGTATTCGCGGGTAAACCCGCTCCTACACCTGATCGGGGTGGACACACATCGGTTTAGCGGCGAAGAGGCCCTGCCCGGCGAACTCAGTGCGGTCCGCGCGGGATGGTCTTGAGCAAGTCTTCGGGGCTGATATGCCCCACCACCTGGGCCACCGCGCTGCCCGGGGTCGGCAGGTCGATGATATGGCTCTTCATCTTGCCTATCACATGCATCTCGCACGGCTTGCAGTCGAACTTCAGGGTCAGCACTTCGTCACCCTGAATCAGCTGCATCGGTGCCACCTTGGTACGCACACCGGTCACGCCCTTGGCCTGCTTGGGGCACAGGTTGAAGGAGAAGCGCAGGCAGTGCTTGGTGATCATCACCGGCACTTCGCCGTGTTCTTCATGCGCTTCATAGGCCGCATCGATCAGTTGCACACCGTGGCGGTGGTAGAAGTCGCGGGCCTTCTGGTTGTATACGTTGGCCAGGAACGACAGGTGCGACTCGGGGTACACCGGCGGTGGCGTGGTCTCGGCCTTGCGCCCGCCACGCGGATGCGCCTGCACGCGTGCTGCAGTCAGTGCCTCGATGGCTTCGCGGCGCAGGGCCTTGAGCTGCGAGTTGGGAATGAAGTACGCCTGCGGGGCATCCAGTTCGATGCGGTCGGCGTGGTACAGGGTGGTGCCCAGCTGGCCGAGCAGGTCATGCAACTGCTCCAGTGCCTGCTGCGGCTTGTTGGCTACGCCGAATGGGCCGTCCAGGGCCACCTGCACGCTCACGCCTTCTTCACTGCTCAGGGTAAGCATCAAGCGTTGCTCGCGCAGGACGGCGTGCCACTCCACGCCGACCCGGCGTTCGGAGGAGGTGCGTTGCAGGGCCTGTTGCCAGTTGTGGTCGAGGTTGCGCGACAGCGGGTGGTTGGGCCGCAGCTTGTGCAGGCCTTCGGGCATTTCGTTGGGCTCGACGCGATAGCGGTAGCGCTTGTGGCCGTCTTCTTCGAATTCGCCACGCGGTTCGGCGATGTTGGCGCGGAAGCCCACCACTTCGCGTTTGACCAGCACATTGAGGCCGTCGCCGTTGGTCAGCGGTACGTCGGTCACCACTTGCATGTCACGCTTGCCGACCTTTTCCACTACGCCCACCGGCAGGCCGGTGAAGGTTGGCGAGTCGAAAGCGCCGATATCGACCTTGCGGTCGGTCACGAAGTAGTCGGTGCTGCCGCGGTGGAAGGTTTTATCCGGGTCGGGCACGAAGAAATGTTCGGTACGGCCGCTGGACGCGCGGGCGTACTGAGGACGGTCTTCAAGGATGGCATCGAGCTCTTTGCGGTAATGGGCGGTGATGTTCTTCACATAGCCCATGTCCTTGTAGCGGCCCTCGATCTTGAACGAGCGCACGCCGGCCTCGACCAGGTCAGCCAGGTTGGCGGTCTGGTTGTTGTCCTTCATCGACAGCAGGTGTTTCTCGAACGCAACCACGCGGCCCTGGTCATCTTTCAGCGTGTAGGGCAGGCGGCAGGCTTGCGAGCAATCACCACGGTTGGCGCTGCGGCCGGTCTGCGCATGGGAAATGTTGCATTGGCCAGAGAACGCCACGCACAGCGCGCCGTGGATGAAGAACTCGATGGCGGCATCGGTTTCGGCGGCGATGGCGCGGATTTGCTGCAGGTTCAGCTCCCGCGCCAATACCAGTTGCGAGAACCCGGCCTGGTCGAGGAACTTGGCCCGTTCCAGGGTGCGGATGTCGGTCTGGGTGCTGGCATGCAGCTCGATCGGCGGGATGTCCAGCTCCATCACCCCAAGGTCCTGCACGATCAGCGCGTCAACGCCGGCATCGTACAGCTGGTGAATCAGCTTGCGCGCCGGTTCCAGCTCGTTGTCGTGCAGGATGGTGTTGATGGTGGTGAACACGCGTGCATGGTAGCGATGGGCGAACTCGACCAGCTCGGCGATATCGCTGACTTCGTTGCAGGCGTTATGGCGCGCGCCGAAGCTCGGGCCGCCGATATAGATGGCGTCAGCGCCGTGCAGGATCGCTTCACGGGCGATGGCCACGTCACGGGCAGGGCTGAGCAGTTCCAGGTGATTCTTTGGAAGGGACATGTCGTTATATTTTCGGGCTGTCACGGTTTAGGCGGGCATTGTAGCGGTGAAACGGGCTGGCGGCATCATTGGGGTGCCGAGAGGTGCGGGATTGGCTGCGGGTACGCGCAACTGTGGGAGCGGCCTTGCGTCGCGAAAGGGCCGCAGAGCGGCCCCGGGCGATTTTCCGGCCAATCAACGATGTCGGGGGCGCTGCGCACCCCCACAAGCGCAGCTCAGCGCTTGGCAGCCATCGCCGTCACTTCCACACGCATGCCTTCAAAGGCCAGTGAAGCCACACCCACCGCCGCACGCACCGGCCAGGGCTTGCTGAAGAAGCGCTGGTACACCTCGTTGAACGCTGCGCGGTCGGCCATGTCGGTCAGGTAGATGGTCAGGTGCAGCACGCGGTCCATACCGCTGCCGGCCTTTTCCAGGGCCACTTTCAGCGCCTGCAGGGTGCATTCGCTCTGCTCGACGATGCCGCCCAGTTCCAGGCTGCCGTCGGCGTGGGTCGGGATTTGCGTGGTGACCAGCACGCCGTTGTACTCGGCAACGTCCGAGGAAATCGACTCGGCGTCCGGGTCCGGGGTGTAGATGATGTCTGCATGTGCCATGGTGTGTCTGCCTTGCAACGGAAGGAAAACGGCAAGCCTACGCGAGCGCACCTGCCCGGTCGAGCGTGCCTCGGCGTTTGAAATGCGCGGCGTTCGCCGTCAGAATCGCAGGCGATTGCAAAACCAGGGGTTTACGTTGAACGAACAGACTTTGTCCAGGCGCCTGGAGCGCGTGGCCGCCCATGTACCGCAGGGCGCGCGCCTGGCCGACATTGGCTCGGACCACGGCTACCTGCCGGTGGCCTTGATGCTGCGTGGCGTGCTCGAGGCCGCGGTAGCGGGTGAAGTGGCACCGACGCCGTTCGCCTCGGCCCAGCGCAATGTGCGCAGAAACGGCCTGCAAGCGCAGGTAACCGTACGCCTGGCCGATGGGCTGGCAGCGGTCGAGCCGCAAGACCGTATCTCGGTGGTGAGCATCTGCGGGATGGGCGGCGACACCATGTGCGAGATACTCGAAGCCGGCAAGCAGCGCCTTGGCGGCGTCACGCGCCTGGTACTGCAGCCCAATGGCGGTGAGCGCGAACTGCGCCAGTGGCTGGCGGGCAATGATTACCAGATCGTCAGCGAGGAGCTGCTGCGGGAGAACCGCTTCGATTACGAGATCATCGTCGCCGAGCCGGGCAGGGGGGTGTATAGCGCTGAACAGCTGTACTTCGGCCCCGTGTTGATGCAGGAAAAAAGCGAGGCGTTTGTGGTCAAGTGGCGGCGCATGCTGCGGCAGAAGCAGCAGACCCTGGCCAATTTCCAGCGGGCCCGCGATGCGGTGCCTCAGGCGAAGATCGACGATTTCAATCAGCAGGTGGGCTGGATCACCCAGGTGCTGGCCTGACTCACTGCTGCGAGCAGTTGCCCATTTCCCGGTAGTCGATTTCGCGCTTCTGGCCCTGATGGTCGACGTACACCATGTGTGCGGTGCCTACCTGGCAGTCGGCGGTGTTGCTGGCCGGTGTGATGGAGAAGACCTTGGCCACGTCCAGCGGCATGCCGTATTCATAGGTGCTGCTTGCGGGCTGGTTTTCGCCTGCACCGGCAAAAGCACCGAACGAGGTGAAGGCAGCGGTAATGGCAAGGACAGCGATCGAGCGTTTCATGACAGGCTCCTTTTTTTAATGGATGGCTAATGATCTATTCATTGGTCATCCACAATAAATGGGCTAAACCGTGATAGATTCCTGCCTTTAATGCAGGAATAAAACAAGGAGCACCCCTTCATGGACATGCTGCATGCCATGCGTACCTTCACCCGTGTGGTGGAATGTGGCAGCTTCGCTGCAGCTGCCAATGCTCTGGATATTTCTGCAGCGCAGGTTTCGCGCATCGTCGCCGAGCTGGAGAACCAGCTGCAGACCCGCCTGCTGCATCGCACCACCCGGCGCTTGCGCATGAGCGAGGCGGGAGAGCGGTTTCTGGAGCGGGCGCGCCAGATCATGCTGTTGACCGAAGAAGCCGTGGGTGAAGCGCGAGGGGCGCACCTTACGCCTCGCGGTCATCTGCGTTTGCACTGCCCGCACGGCATGGGGCTGTTGCTGATGCCGCTGGTGGCTGGCTACAACACGCTATACCCGGAAGTGGTGATCGAGCTGACGCTGTCGCAGCGCAACCCCGACCCGCTGGCCGAAGGGCATGACGTGGTGATTACCGTGGACGGTGCGCTGCCGGATTCGCAACTGATCGCTGTGCCGCTGGGCAACATTTTCAGCATCCCCTGCGCGGCCCCCGGTTACCTGGATACCCACGGTGTACCGGAGCGCCCCGAAGACTTGCACGGCCATCGCTGCCTGCGCATGGCTTACCCGATGTACGAAGGCGACTGGGTGTTCCCGCAAGGGGTTGACCAGTGCGTGATCGCGCCAAACGACAGTTTCTCCACCAACGTTGCCGACGCCATGCTGGTGGCCAGCGAGCTGGGCATGGGCATTGGCCTGCTGCCGTTCTACACCGCCAGCGAGGCGATCGGGCAGGGGCGCTTGTGCCGGTTATTGGCACCGTATCGGCTGCGGGAGAGTGCGCTGTATGCGATGTATCCGTCACGCCATTATCTGGACGCGAAGGTGCGCACCTGGATCGACTACCTCAAGGAGCAGCTGCCTGCGCTGTTCGAGGGGCATGCCAGGGTAGTGGATGATGCGCGGTATTGGCGCTGAGGCGAGAAGTTTGCCGCGGTGACATTCCTGTGGGAGCGGGCGCGCCCGCGAACACCGGCAAAGCCGGTGCCAGCCACAGCGTCGCCCGCTCCCCCAAGAACCGCGTTGCCTTTGCGTTACAGCGGATAGTTTTTCAATTCCCGTGCAATCAGCATGCGCTGGATCTCGCTCGACCCTTCATAGATCTGGGTAATCCGCGCATCCCGGTAGTAGCGCTCCACCGGGTAATCTTCCAGATAGCCGTATCCACCATGCACCTGGATGGCCATCGAGCACACCCGCTCGGCCATTTCCGAAGCGAACAGCTTGGCCTGTGACGCTTCCGACAGGCACGGCTTGCCGGCGCTGCGCAGGCGGGCGGCATGCAGAATCAGCAAACGTGCGGCGTTCACCTGCACCTGCATGTCGGCCAGCAGGTTGGCGATGCTCTGGTGTTCGTTGATCGGCTTGCCAAACTGTATGCGGTCACGCGAGTAGACCAGCGCCGCTTCGAATGCGGCGCGGGCGATGCCCAAGGCCTGGGCGGCAATGCCGATACGGCCGCCTTCGAGGTTGGACAGGGCAATGGCCAGTCCCTTGCCACGCTCACCGAGGATATTGGCGGCTGGAATGCGGCAGTTGTCGAAGGTCACTGCGCAGGTATCGGAGGCGCGAATGCCCATCTTGTGCTCGCTGCGGTCAACCTTGAACCCAGGGTTGTCGGTGGGCACCAGGAACGCCGACAGGCCTTTCTTGCCCAGCTCCGGGTCGGTCACTGCGAAGACGATCGCCAGGCCGGCACGGCGGGCATTGCTGACGAACTGCTTGGCACCGTTGATGACCCACTGGCCATCCACCAGCTCGGCGCGGGTGCGCAGGTTGTGCGCCTCGGAGCCGGCCTGTGGCTCGGTCAGGCAGAAGCAGCCAATCACCTCGCCGCTGGCCAGGCGAGGCAGCCACTGCTGTTGCTGTTCGGCGGTGCCGTAGGCCAGCAGCGGGCCGCAACCTACCGAGTTGTGGATGCTCATCATCGCCCCGGTGGCGCCGCAGCCGGCGGCGATCTCTTCCACGGCCAGGGCATAGGCGACATAGTCGGTGTAGCTGCCGCCGAAGTCCTCGGGCACCACCATGCCCAACAGGCCCAGTTCGCCCATCTTGCGCACCACGCCATCATCGATCCAGCCGGCCTTTTCCCAAGCCTGGGCATGGGGTGCGATTTCGCCACGGGCAAAGTCCCGGGCCATGTCGCGAATCATGATCTGTTCTTCGCTCAGTTCGAGGTCTTGCATCTGTGTACTCCCGGGCTCACAGGCCTTCGAAGAATTGTTCGACCCGCTGGCTTTGCAGCGCGGCCAGGGTCGGCGGGTTCCAGCGGGGCTGCTTGTCCTTGTCGATGATCAGGGCACGCACGCCTTCGATGATGTCGCCGTGCTGGAACCACTGGCGGTCCAGGTGCAGTTCCATGGCAAAGCAGTCGTCAATGCTCAGCTCGCGCCCCCGGCGCAGCATCTCCAGCGTAACCGCCATGGCCAGAGGCGAGCGGGTTTCCAGCTGATCGGCGGTGGCCACTGCCCAGGCGTGGCTGTCGCCAATGCTCACCGCACGCAGTTGCTCGACAATGGCTGGCAGGTCGGGCAGGGCGAAGAAGTGGTCGATGGCCGGGCGCAGCTTTTCCAGTGGCGCATCATCCAGTGTCTGGGTACCGAGCCTGGCCAGCAGGTTTTGCAGGTCCTTGAGCGGGTGGTCGCTGAAGTCGAGCTGGTCGAGGCCCCGGTCGAGGGCTGCGAGCTGGTCGCTGGCCAGGTACCAGTCGGCCAGGCCGCAGTACAAGGCGTCGGCCGCCTGGATCTGGGCACCGCTGACACCCAGGTAGATGCCCAGCTCGCCGGGGATGCGCGAGAGGAAGTAGCTGCCGCCCACGTCCGGGAAGTAGCCGATGCCGACCTCGGGCATGCCCAGCCGGCTGCGCTCGGTGACCACCCGCAGGTCGCAGCCCTGGGCCAGGCCCATGCCGCCCCCGAGGGTGAAGCCGTCCATCACTACCAGTATCGGCTTGCGGTAGCGGTGGATGACCAGGTCGAGGGCGTACTCTTCGACGAAAAAGGTTTCATGCAGCGTGTCGCCGGCCTTGAAGCTGTCGTGCAGCGAGCGGATATCGCCACCGGCACAGAAACCCTTGGGGCCTTCGCCGCGCAGGACCACGGCGCGTACGTGCGGGTTGTCGGCCCACTGGTCCAGGTGCTGACGCAGGCTGCGCACCATGTCCAGGGTCAAGGCATTGAGACCGGCTGGGCGATTCAGGGTCAGATGGCCGATCTGGTTACGGACCTCGGCCAGTACATGGTCGGTTGCTGCCGGGGTATGAGCGTGTGCAGTCATTGCGTTCTCCCTGCTTTGTTATTGATTTTCCAAGTGAAGTCTGGAGTTCGCTGGAGGATCGCAGGATCCTGGCATGCGAATTTGCCTTGCACAATCGACAATTGTGCAAGGGTACCGTGCGTTTTTACCTTGTGTGAGGCCAGCGTGCGCCTGTGGAGCAGCCTTTACCCCCACGGGATTTCGTCCCCCGATTCGGGGGAACCTGCTGGGGGATCCTCCCCAATCCGTTGCGGTTGATCATGCAACTTGCTGATAAACATGAAATTTTTCTTCTGGCACACACCTTGCTCCAGCTCCCCGCAGAGATCCTGTGTCCCGGAGGTGCAGCATGTCGACGCCGCTGAAAGGCCCCATCCTGTCATCACTTGTACTGGCCTTGCTTGGCTGGGAAGCAACCAGCGAGGCGGCTGTGCAGTGCCAGCGCACCCTGGTCGCCAACGTGGTGGCACTGGATCAGCCACTGATGTTCAACCGCCTTGGCGCGCAAAACGCCAACGGCATGATGTTTGCCCTGCGCGAGGATGTGGTGGACGACAAGCTCGTCCCGCTGAGCATGGGCGGGGCCGCAGTGCCGGGCAAAGTTACCCTGCGCCCGGACAAGCGCCCGCGGCCTATCGTGCTGCGCGTGGCGGCCGGTGACTGCCTGACGGTCAACCTGACCAACCTGCTGGCCTACCAGGCCAACCCCAACAAGCATGGCATCGACCACGAGGAAACCGAGGTCGAAGGAGAAGAAGAGGAAGGGCCGGAAATCGAAGTGGAGAACGAGGGCGGTGAGCACTTCGTGGCCGACGAGCAGGTCAGCGACCGCCACGTGGGCTTCCAGGTTAACGGCATGCAGGCCGTCAACAGCATTGGTGACATCGCCGCCAACACCGGGCGCAACGGCAATTTCCTGGTGTCGCCGGGCAATACCCGCAGCTACACCCTTTACGCCGAACGTGAGGGCGCTTTCGCGGCAACCAGCCAAGGCGCCACCTTTGGTGGCGAAGGTGGCGCCGGCAACGTCGCCAATGGCTTGTTCGGCCAGGTGGTGGTGGTGCCCAAAGGGGGGCGCACTTACCGCAATACCCTCACCGAAGAAGAAATGCGCCTCGCTACCACCGGGCGTACCGCCACCGGCCAGCCGGTGATCGACTACCAGGCGCGGTATCCGCAGGCCGAGCCCTGGCTGAGCGAGGGCAAGGCCGGCAAGCCGATCATCGCCATGACCGATGGCAACGAGATCGTCAACAGCGAAACCGATGCCATTGTCATGGGGCCTAACCCGGACGGCAGCTTCCCGCGTTCTACCTACCCGCTGGAAAATATCAACAAGCGCAACCCTGCGCTGCCCAATCGCCTGGAAGCCTTCCGCGATTTCGCCTCGCAGTTCGCTGACGAAGTGGCCGCCACCCAGGCTTTCCCCGCCTACTGGGCGGACCCGGTGATGGGCCATGTACTGGAGCCGACGCGCGATTCGTTCATGATCAACTACGGCTCTGGCGGCATGGGCGCCGAGGTGGTGGCCAACCGCCTGGGCGTGGGCCCGATGCACGACTGCCTGTCGTGCGCCTACGAAGAGTTCTTCCTCAGCGCGCATACCGTGGGCGATATCGGCACGCTGGTGGATGTGCCGGCCAACGTCGGCCTGGAGCATATCCGCCCAGGCGAAGTTCCACCGGCCAGCGCCATCGGGGTGAAAGCCAGCATGGCGCTGTACCCTGCCGAACCTGCCAACGTGCACCACAGCTACATCGGCGATTTCACCAAGTTCCGCAACACTCACAATGGCCATGAACAGCACATTTTCCACCTGCATGGTCACCAGTGGCTGTTCAACCCCAATGACGATAACTCCGACTATATCGACGCCCAGGGTATCGGGCCGGGCATTGGTTATACCTATGAAATTGCCAACGGCGGTTCGGGTAACCGCAACCGGGTAGCGGGCGACGCCATCTACCATTGCCACTTCTACCCACACTTCGCGCAAGGAATGTGGGCAATGTGGCGGGTACACGATACCTTCGAGGAAGGTACCCGGCTGGAAGTGAGCGGGCAGGGTGACAACGGTTTCCACGCTACGCCGTTCGCCCTGCGCAGTGGCAAGCCGGCAGCTGGCGCACGGGCCCTGCCGGATGGCGAAATTGTCGCCGGTACGCCAATTCCGGCCATCGTGCCGCTGCCAGGCAAGGCCATGGCGCCGATGCCGGGCAAGGTGGTGGTGGTGCCCAAGTTATCCGAAGCACTGGTCGCTGCTCACGACGATGACGAGGACGGCGAAGACGAGGGCGATGACGAGCATGCCAATGACGCCCCCGTGCGCAAGGCCGTCGGCTCACTGGCGCTGGTCGACCGCAGCGATGCCAACCGCAACGCCGATGGCAGCTTGAAAAACCCCGGCTATCCGTTCTGGATCGGTGGCATGGAAAGCAGTGTCGGTAACCGCCCGCCAACCCCGCCGCTGGACATGCTTGACCCGGCCCTGGCGCAACAGCTCAAGGACAGCGGCAAGGCCCTGTGGGCCAACCTTGACCCGAACCAGGTCGATGGCTGGGACGGTGGCCTGGGCCGGCATGCGCTGGACGGGGTGTCTGCCGGCGGCGAAGCGCAGACCACCACCACCAAGCTCGACTTCTCCAAGGTGGTGCACAAGGCCAAGCCGATCTACATGCCTGAAGAAGGTACCGATGTCGAACAGGCAGCGATGGAGTTCCACGCCAAGCCCGAACACCCAAGCTTCGCCTTGATCCCCGGCAGTCAGCCGGTAGCCAAGGCATTCCGCACCAACGGTGCGCTGCCTACGGCAGGCGCGCCATTCTACGAGCCCTGCATGGACGATAGGGGCAAGCGCCTGACCCAGACGTCCGGCATGGGCGAGTTTGTCAGCGGTGAAAGCCTGACCGGCATGAACTTCCGTGGCACCTCGACGTTCACCGCCGACCGGCCGCGCATCTACAAGGGCGCCAACATCCAGTTCGATGCGGTGTACAACAAGGTCGGCTACCACTTCCCGCAGGCGCGTATCCTTGCGTTGTGGGAAGACGCCTGGCCGATCATCACCAAGCAGCGCCCGCCAGAGCCTCTGGTGATGCGCATGAACACCTTCGACTGCGCGATGTACACCCACACCAACCTGATCCCGTCGGTCTATGAAATGGACGACTACCAGGTACGCACCCCCACCGACGTGATCGGCCAGCACATCCACCTGCCCAAGTGGGACCTGACCGCCGCCGACGGCTCGGCCAATGGCTGGAACTACGAAGACGGTATCCTCTCGCCCGGTAGCGTGGTGGAACGGGTGCATGCCATCCGTGCCTACAACGACTGCACCGAGGGTGACAGCCGTGACGGCACTGCTGCCTGCCCGAAAGCCAGGCAGCACCCGTACTTCGGCCGCTTTGGCCGGGCTGACTGGCTAGGCGCACGTACCGCCATGCAGCGTTGGTTTGCCGACCCCCTGGTGAACGTCCACAACGTGGACCGTGGGCTGGGCACCATCTTCACCCACGACCACCTCGGCCCATCGACCCACCAGCAACTTGGGCTCTACGCCACCGTATTGGCCGAACCTGCCGGCTCCACCTGGTTCCACGCCGAAACCGGCGAGAAGCTCTACAACCCGGCCACGCGGCAGGATGGTGGGCCAACTTCCTGGCAGGCGGTGGTGCAGACCGGCGACCATGATGGCGATGGCAAGAACGACAGTTACCGCGAGTTCTTCCTGGAGTACAGCGACTTCCAGCATGCCTATGAAGCCGGCGTGTATGTGGGGGCCGGTCCCGACGGCGTGCCAAATGGCCAGGCGTATCCGCCTACTGCCGACAGCTTCCGCTACGCCATCAACCCGCCCGTGCGGCAGAAGGCTTCCAACCTGCTCGAATCGGTGGTGGAGTCGCGCGGCGGCCTGAGCCCGGGCTGCCCAAGCCGGCCATGCCCGCAGGCGATCTCGGTGGATGACCCTGGCATGTTTGTCGTCAACTACCGGAACGAGCCCTTGGCGCTGCGCGTGTTCGACCCGAACAAGGTCGGCCCCGACGGCAAGCGCGGCATGCAGGCAGACGGCCTGGGTGGCGACCTCAGCTTCGCCTTGCAGAGCCGTACCGACCGTGCCATCCCAGCCATGAACATGGCGCCCTCGGCGATCACCTCGGCAGTCGGCCCCACCGGTGGCACCACGCTGTTCCCGCCGCACATCAACAAGGCCGGCAGCGAGCCTGGCGACCCGTTCACGCCGATGCTGCGCACCTATTCGGGTGATAACGTTCGCCTGCGCCTGCACGCCGGTGGCTATGAAGAGGAGCACAACGTCACCCTGCACGGCGTGAAATGGCTGCAGAACGGCTCGGGCTTTGGCAGCAGTTCGAACTCGGGCTGGAAGGCCTCGCAGATGATCGGCATTTCCGAGCAGATGGGCTTCATGTCGCCGGTGTCGATGATTTCCAGTTCCGCGGCTACCAACGGCGATTACCTGTATTCCATGGACGCGGCGCTGGAAGGCTACTGGAACGGCATCTGGGGGGTGATGCGCAACTACACCGCGCAACGCCAGGACCTGTTCCCGCTGCCAAACAACCCGCAGCCAGTGGCCATGCGCAACACCGTGAACTTCGACGGCATCTGCCCGAAAACCACGGCCAACGCAAACGGAATCGGTACGCGTCCCACGGTCAAGCGCAGCTATGAGATCGTTGCTGCGCTGGCCAACGACATCCTCGAAAACCGTAATGGCGTGAGCATCAATGACCCGGCCGGTGTCGGCCAGCATGTCGGCGCCCCGCTCAAGGCCAATGGCGGCACTTTGGTGTTCAACAGCCGCAACACCAGCATCCCGCAGGTGACGGTGGTCGACGAGGAGGACGGTACCACCTTCACCGTGGGCGGCCATAGCGCTCCGCTGCATGATCCTACTGCCGTACTGTACGTGCGCAAGGCCGACCTTGACCCGGTCAGCGGCAAGCTCAAGGCGGGTGTACCGGTAGAACCGCTGGTGCTGCGCGCCAATGCTGGCGACTGCATCAGCATTACCCTGGAAAACCGCCTGCCGCTGGTCATGCCGGACCTGCCCAGCACCGCAGTGATGCAGAACGTGGTCAAGCGCGACCGCTTCGACAGCGAGGGCTCCACCGCCTTCAACAACAACCTGATGCGGCCGTCCAGCCATGTCGGCCTGCATGCGCAGTTACTGGCCTACGACATCACCAAGTCCGACGGTGCCAATGTGGGCGCAAACCCGGTACAGACCGTGCCACCGCGAGCTGGCAACAGCGGTGCTTATCCAAGCCGGGTGTACCAGTACTACGCCGGCCACCTGGAGCGTGAAGGCAAGCCGACCCTGCAGCTGGGCCGCACGGTGGACAACATAAACACCACGCCTATCGAGTTCGGCGGCCTCAACCTGACCCCGTCGGATTTCATCAAGCAGCCGCAAAAAGGCCTGGTTGGTGGCATGAGCATTCTGCCGCAGACCGCCACCTGGACCGAGGACGCCGCCAGCCGGGCACAGGCCACGGTGAAGGTCAGCGGGCAGCCCGACTACCGCGACCTGGTGACCGTGTGGCAACGCTCGATGAACATGCGCTGGGCTGACGGCCGTCCGGTCGAAGGCATCGCCACCGAAGGGAACGGCGTGCCGGGGGATCCGAAGGACAACGGCAACATGGCCATGAACTACAAGACCGAACCGCTGTGGTTGCGCTTCGGCCTGGCGCCGGATGCACCCTTCGGCCATGCCGATGGCGTTGGCTTCGCCGATGTACCCAACGCGCACATGGCCTACAGCAATGCCTTGGTTGGTGGCGACCCGCAAACCCCGGTGTTGTACGCCAAGCCTGGCCAGCCGGTACGCAGCCATGTGCTGATGCCCAGTGGCGGCAGCCGGGGTATCACTTACCAGCTCGATGGCCACCTGTGGCCCCTGCACAACTACCAGGCCGAGAAGAACGATGCGGACGGTTACCCGATGAAACTGTCCGGTATCGGTTCGGTGCGCTTTGGCTACAACCCGATGGCCATGTACATCGGCGCGCAGGAAAGCGTACTGCCAGCGGCGCACTTCAGCTTCATGCTGCCGAGTGCCGGCGGGGCCAACGCGGTGGCGGGTGACTACCTGTTCCGCGACTACGCCGCCTTCGGCAACGTTTCGGGGCTGTGGGGGATCTTGCGGGTGACCAATGAAGCGCCGCCGGCAACGGCCCCGGCGCAGTGACGGAAGGGGAACGCGAGCATGAACAAAAAGACTCGCCCTGCTTACTTGGGGGTAGTGCTGGGGGTAGCGCTGATCGGCCTGGGCGTGGCGTACGAAAAGCTATGGTGCGACCCGCGCGAGTTGTTGCAGGAAAGGGGCGGCCCGCAGGCCTTGCACCGGCTCAGCCGGGACGGCGTGACCGTGGAGTTCGAGGCCCGGCCATTGGCCGGCGGCGAGCTGAAGGAGGGCGGCTTCGCCAACATCCGCTTCAAGCTCAGCGACCAGACCAGTGGCCAACCGCTGTCGGGCATGGCCCCGGGGGCGTGGATCGACCCGGCACAGTCGGCCCCGGCAGGGGACCGCGAGCAGAGCTGCAAGGCGCGGGTGGCGCTGTTTCTCAAGAGCAGCATCGGGGCCCGGCCGCTGCTCGACCTGAACAGCTACTTCTTGCTGATGCTGAACAATGACGCCAGCCTGACAGTGATCGACCCGACGGTGTCGGTGGGGGGCGTGACCAGCACCATGGCCCGCATCGAGCTACCAGGGCGGCCCATGGACTGGGCGGCCACCAGCGACGACAAGCAGGTTTTCGTGTCGATACCCGAGCGGGGCAAGGTCTCGGTGATCGATACCGAAACCTTTACCCGCGTGGCCGACCTGGACGCCGGCGACCAGCCGCTGCGCGTGGCCCTGCAGCCGGACCAGCATCGGCTGTGGGTTGGCAACAACAGCAGCGACCCGGGCAAAGGCGGGGTAACAGTGATCGACGTGCCGGGGCGCAGCACCATGAAGCACTTCAACACCGGTACCGGGCACCACGAAATCGCCTTCAGCGCCGACTCGCGCTATGCCTACGTCAGCAATCGCGACAGCGGCACCCTGAGCGTCATCGACATCCCGGAAATGCGCCTGGCCAAGACCATCAAGGTGGGCCCGCACCCGCTGTCGGTCAGCTATTCGGCGTTGTCCCAGGCCGTGTACGTGGTCGATGGCGAGGAGGGCAGCGTACGGGTGTTCGATGCCCGCAGCCATCAGCTGCGCCACACGGTCCAGGCCGAACAGGGCCTGGGGCCGATGCGCTTCAGCCATGATGGCCGCTACGGCATCGTGCTCAATACCCTGGAGAACCAGGCCCTGGTCATCGACGCCAGTACCGACAAGCTGATCCACCACATCCCGGTGGCGGCCGAACCGTACCAGCTGACGTTCACCAAAGGCTATGCCTATGTGCGTGGCCTGGCCTCGCCGAAAGTGAGCATGATCAATCTGGCCAGCCTGGGCGAGGGGCGTTCGCCCATCGTGCAAGGCTTCGAGGCGGGCCCGGCAGCGCCGCGCCAGGCCGGTGACCTGCCATTGGCCCAGGGGCTGTCGGTATCGCGTGATGACAATTCGGTGTTCGTGGTCAACCCGGTGGACAACAACACCTACTTCTATGCCGAAGGCATGAATGCGCCGATGTCCGGCTACAACAACCGCGGCCACCAGGCCCGCGCCGCCATCGTCGTTGACCGCAGCCTGCGCGAAATGGCCCCCGGGGTGTATGGCTCGACGGTGAAGCTGCCCGCCGCCGGCAAGTTCGACGTTGCCTTCCTGCTCAACCAGCCGCAAATCATTCATTGCTTCAGCACCGAGGTGGCCGCAGGGAGCGATGCCAGCAAACGCAAAGGCGCGCGTGCCGAGTTCATCGGCCTCGACCAGCCGCTGCCGCAGCACAGCGACTTCACCGCGCGGGTACGGATTGTCGGTGACGACGGGCAGCCGCGCCTGGGCCTGAACGACTTGAGCCTGCGCTACTTCCTGGCGCCATCGTCGATGCCGCGCAACCTGCAGCTGCAAGAGGTGGGCGAAGGTGTCTACCAGGCGGCGCTGAACTTGCCTGAAGCCGGTGCCTGGTACCTGCATGTGCAGTCGCCCTCGTTGGGGCGCAAGTTTGCCGAAGAAAACTACACCAGCCTGCGCGTTCTGCCGGCTGCTGCAATCAACGCCTCCCAGACTGACGTGAGGAATGTGCGATGAACGCCAAGCCTGCTTGCACACTGTTGGCCCTTAGCCTGGCATTCGCCAGTCACCTGGCCATGGCCCACGCCGGTCACGAGCATGACGGCCATGCCGGGCAGCCCCCGGCGGCGCATCAGGAAAAGGCCAGTGTGCGTTTTGCCGATGTGTCGCTGCTGAACCAGGAAGGCATGCCGGTACGCCTGGAGAAGGACCTGGTGGCTGACCATCTGGTGGTCATGGGCTTCATTTACACCAGCTGCACCACGGTATGCCCGGTGGTGTCGTCGATCATGGGCAAGGTCCAGCAGCAGCTGGGCGGCCGGGTAGGCGAGGAGGTTCGCCTGGTGTCGATCAGTGTCGACCCCCAGCGGGACGACGCCAAGCGCCTGCAAAACTATGCCAAGGCATTCCAGAAAGGGCCGGGCTGGAGCTGGCTGACCGGTACCCCGTACGCCATCACCGAAACCCTGAAGGGGCTGGGCAGCTTCAACGCCGACCTCAGCCAGCACCCGCCGCTGATACTGGTGGGTGACGGGCGTAGCGGGCACTGGACGCGTTACTACGGCTTCACCGACCCAGGCGTATTGATCGAAGAAATCAACCGCCTCAGTGCGCGCCGGGTGCATGCCAAGAGCACTGCCATAGCCGACCATCACGAGGTGCAACCATGAGCACTGCAACCTCCCACCGCGCTGGCATGCGTGCATTCGACTGGCTGGTGTTGGCTGGCTGCCTGTGGATCCTCTCGTCGGTGGCGTTCGCCCACGAAGGCCATGCGCCGCAAGCCCCCGAGCCGCAGCCGGCACCGCAGGCGATGGCCAGTGGTGGCGGTACCCGCGACGCCAAGGCCTGGTTCACCGACACCGTGCTGAAGGACCAGAATGGCCGCGAGCTGCGCTTTTACAGTGACGTGCTCAAGGACAAGGTGGTGATGCTCAACGTGATCTTCACCCACTGCACCGATGCCTGCCCGCTGATCACCCGCAAGCTGCGCGAGGTGCGCGAGGCCATGGGGCCAGCGCTGGCCGGCCAGGTGACCTTCGTGTCGATCAGCAGTGACCCGCTGAACGATACGCCCGAGGCGCTGAAGGCGTTCGCCGCCAAGCAGGGGGTGGATGGGCCGAACTGGCTGTTCCTGACCGGTGACAAGGCCAATGTCGACCTGGTGCTTGGCCGTATAGGGCAGTTCCTGCCGAGTCCCGAGCAGCATTCGACGCAGCTGATTGCCGGTGATGTTGCAGGTAAACGCTGGAGCAAGATTCGCCCGGATGCACCGCCAGCGGCGATTGCCCAGCGCATGCAGCTGTTGACCCAGCCGCTGGCCGGTCGGTGAGTATCATGGGCCGCCTGGGCAATTGGCCTCTGTGGCATCACCTGTTGTGGGAGCGGCCTTGCGTCGCGAAAGGAGCGCGCAGCGCTCCCCTCTTTCTGCGCTTGAGCTGCCACTGCCGGGGCTGCTGCGCAGCCCTTTCGCGACGCAAGGCCGCTCCCACAGGGCTTGCGATATGGCTCACATGCGTGCTTGGCATGGCATCTTCGACCTCAGCCCTGGCCCTGGACCTGACCGACCACGAACAAGCCGGCAAACGCCTCTACCGCGAGGGCGTTTCCAGTAGCGACGTTCAACTGCAAGCCCGGGTCGGCGCCAGCGACATCACAGTCCCCGCCAGCGTGCTGCCCTGTGCCAGTTGCCATGGCAACGACGGCCGTGGCCGTGCCGAAGGTGGTGTTCGCCCCCCCGGCCTCGACTGGCAACGCCTGGCACTCGGCCAGGGCCCTCGCGAGGCCAACGGCCGTCGCTATCCGGCCTACACCGACAGCAGCCTGGCGCGGGCCATCCAGCAGGGCATTGACCCGGCTGGCAATCGCCTCGACCCGGCCATGCCACGCTTTGAGTTGACCTTGGCCGACCAGCGCAACCTCACCGCCTATCTCAAACGCTTGGCCGATGAACGCGACCCTGGTGTGGAGGAGGGCGTGCTGCGCCTTGGTACGCTGCTGCCTGCGAGCGGTCCGCTGGCCGAAGCCGGGCAGGTGATGCGTGCCGTGCTGGAAGACGGCGTGGGTCAACTCAATCAGCAAGGCGGCATTCACGGGCGGCGCCTGGAACTGGTCGTACTAGACCCAGGTTCCGACCCGGTCAGTGCCGAACGCGCCTTGCAACAATTGCTCGAGCCAAAGCGGGTGTTCGCCCTGATCACGCCATTGGCGCCCATGCTCGACCAGCGCCTGACGACCTTGCTGGCGCCACAGAACGTGCCGATGGTCGGCAGCACCCCGCGCAGCGGCGGCAGCGCACAGGTCTTCGACCCGCTACCCGGCTTGCCCGAGCAATTGCTGAGCCTGGCAGTGCATGCCCGTGTGGCGCTGGGCTTGGCCCCGGATGGGTTACGTGTGGTGTATGCCGGTAACGAACAGGCCGCGCTGGCCGAGCAGGTGCGCGAGCGTTTACGACAGCAGGGCTGGGCGCCACCCGCTATCCAGGCGTTCGACGGCCAGGCGGTGGACGGGCAGGGTATCGTCTTCCTTGGCCGCGCCCAGGCCTTTGCCGAGTTGGCGGCGGCGTTGCAGGTGGCCGGCCGCGAGCCCTACCTGTTCGCTGCTTCCAGTCAGGTAGCCGGCGCTGTGGCGCGCTTGCCGGCGCAGTGGTCGCAGCGGCTGTTTCTGGCCTACCCCTACGTGCCTGAGGACTGGACCGAGCAAGGCCTGGCTACGCTCGCCGGGCTGCAGCAGCGCCAGGGCCTGGACCCGCGTCAGGCGTCATTGCAGGTCAATACGCTGTGCGCGTTGCGCCTGCTGAGCGAAGCGCTGAAGCAGATTGGTCGGGATGCCAGCCGCGAGCAACTGATCGCTGCGCTCGAAGGCCTGCACGATGTGCCCACCGGCCTGACCCCGGCACTGGGCTTTGGCCCTGGTCGCCGCCAGGGCATGGCAGGTGCCCATGTGGTGGCGGTGGCCCTGCCCGGACCGCGCTTTACTTCGGTCAGCCCCTACCGGCCAGTGCCGGCCAGCCCTTGAGCGGAGGTTGTCATGCGGATCGTGTGGTTGTGCCTGTTGCTGGTGCTGACCAGGGCGAGCTGGGCCGATGTACCGGCGGCGCGGGTCAATGGTGTCGAGATCGGGTTGATGCGCCTGGAGCGCTACTTCAGCGAGTACCTGGACGCCCAGGGGCGGGCGGTGACCAGCATCCGCAACCCAGGCCTGTACAAACGCCTGCGCGACCAAGCGTTGGACGAGCTGATCGACAAGGAGCTGTTGTGGCAGGAAGCGCAACGCCAAGGCATTGCCGTCAGCGATGAACAAGTGTCGGCGCAGGTTGGCGAGATAGAAGCGGCATTTGGCAGCCCGGCGTTATTCGAAAGGCGACTGGCAGAGGCGGGCTTCGACAGGGCGCAGTACACTGAATACACCCGGCATGAGATGGCGGCCCAGCAAGTGTACGCCCTGCTCAGCGCAGTCGACGCGCCGAGCCAGGGCGAAGTGGAGGCATTTTATGATGCCAACCAGGAGAGACTGCAAGGAGCGCAGAACCAAAGTGATAATCCATCGGTCATACGCGAACACGGCCTGGCCTTGGCCAGGGCAGCGCTCATCGGGCAGCGGGAGGCGCAGGCGCGCCAATCCGTGCGCCAACGTTTGCGCGAGTCCGCTAAAGTGGAAATCGCCGACTGAGGCCGTTGAGGGCGCTTCCCCCAATGCTGGGGAATTAAGGTTTGGCAATGTGCCATCATTTTCCCCGCTTGTGGGGAACGGGTTGGGTGTGCTTGTTCAGCGTCTGTCGGTTGCTGGCAGGCACCTTAGTAAAATCAGTGGTTTACAGTGGTGCAACATGATTATTCACGCCTGGCACGAAGCCTGCTCAAGTCTCTACAAGGGCGTACTTCGCAGACCGGGAAACCGGGCAGTTCTTGGGAGTCGACCTTGGTGAACAGAGTATTGGTAGTCGATGACGAACAGACTCTTGCGCAGAACCTGCAAGCGTATCTGCAGGCGCAAGGCCTGGAAGTTCATGTTGCCCACGACGGTGCCAGTGGTATCGAACAGGCTGAAAGCCTGGCACCGCAAGTAGTTGTGCTGGATTACCGCCTGCCCGACATGGAAGGTTTTCAGGTTCTGGAGGCTGTACGCAAGAACAGGCAATGCCACTTCGTGCTGATCACCGCCCACCCCACCGTCGAGGTGCGTGAGCGGGCCGCCGAACTCGGAGTGAGTCACGTCCTGTTCAAGCCGTTCCCACTGATGGAGCTGGCGCGTGCGATCTTCGACCTGCTGGGCATCGAGCGCCGGCGCAGGGCCACGGACAACCCGGCCGAAGGGTTCGTCGAACGACGCCAGAACAGGAACGAATCGTTCCCCCTGCAGTTGTACGATGGAAGCTGGGTGTTGGCCGACCGCCGCCGTAACGGCGCCAAGCCACCAGGGCCCGACGACGATCAACTGCTCACAGGGGAATAGCGGCGCCCGCACCCCTGGCCGAGCCAGCCTGCGACGCGCCCCAGAGCGGAGTCGCAGGCCATGCCAGAAGCATTCGATGCAACCCCTGAATCTGCAAAGCCTGCACTGACGTCTTCGCGGGCATGCCCGCTCCCACAGGATGTATGCAGCCCACAGACCTGTGATGTACCTGTGGGAGCGGGCATGCCCGCGAAGAACCCAGCAAAAATTTCCGCCTACCCCCGCGAACTGCTGGCCCAGGCCCGCCTGCAAGCCACTGACGAGCGCCTGCTCGACTGCCTGGAACGCCTGACCTGCGACACCCCCGACACCTTCACCCGGCGCCTTGGCCTGACCCTGCATTACCCGGTACTCGACAACCACAGCCTGCTGGCCAGCACCCCACGCTTCGACAAGGTGGCCTTGGCCCAGTGCCTCAAGCGCGAATGTGTGCTGATCGAGCAAGGCGGCCAGTTGCTGGGCGTGTTCGCCGACCCCTTCGACCCCGCTCGCCTGGCCTGGATCGACGACGTACTGCAAGGCGCGCCGCTTTACCTGGCCCACGCCGCCGACCTGGCCACCTTCCTGGCCCGTCATGAAGAAAGCTTCCACGCAGTCGATGCCCTTGACCACGACGCCGAAGCCAGCAGCGAGGGCGACCCGCTGCAACGCCTGTCGCTGGCCAGTATCAGCGAAGATCAGAGCCGCGTGGTCAAGCTGGTTAACTCCACCCTGTACGACGCCCTCAAGCTGCACGCCAGCGACATCCACCTGGGCATGACCGGCCAGGGCCTGACCATCAAGTACCGCATCGACGGCGTGCTCAACGGTGCCGGCAAGGCCAGTGGCAGCGCCTTCGCCGACCAGGTGATCTCGCGCATCAAGGTCATGGCTGAGCTGGACATCGGCGAAAAACGCGTGCCCCAGGACGGCCGCTTCAAGGTGGCCGTGGGCGACCGGCAAATCGACTTTCGGGTGTCGATCATGCCTAGCATCTTCGGTGAAGATGCCGTGCTGCGGGTGCTCGACAAGCAGGACTTGTCCGACCGGGTCAGCGGCGTGCAGCTGCAAGCTTTGGGCTTTGCCGACGAGACCTTGCGCGCCCTGCGCCGGTTGGCGGCAGAACCCTACGGCATGATTCTGGTTACCGGCCCTACAGGCAGCGGCAAGACCACCACCCTGTACGCCATGATCAGCGAGATCAACCATGGCGTGGACAAGATCATCACCATCGAGGACCCGGTCGAGTATCAATTGCCCGGCGTGCTGCAGATCCCGGTCAACGAGAAGAAGGGCCTGACCTTCGCCCGCGGCCTGCGCTCGATCCTGCGGCACGACCCGGACAAGATTCTGGTCGGCGAAATCCGTGACCCCGACACGGCCCAGATTGCCGTGCAATCGGCACTCACCGGTCACCTGGTGTTCACCACCATCCACGCCAACAACGTGTTCGACGTGATTGGCCGCTTCAGCCAGATGCAGGTCGACCCCTACAGCTTCGTTTCCGCGCTCAATGCGGTACTGGCCCAGCGCCTGATTCGCCTGGCCTGCCCGCACTGCGCCACGCCCTGCGAACACGATGACGACACCCTGTATGGCTCAGGCCTGACCCGCGAGGGGGTGGCCGGCTGGACGTTCGTCCGCGTCAAGGGCTGCGGCCACTGCCGTGGCAGTGGTTACCGCGGCCGCAGTGCCATTGCCGAACTGCTGCACCTGGATGATGACCTGCGGCAAATGATCGTGGAGCGCCGCCCGCTGGCGCAGATCAAGACGCTTGCCTGCCAGCGCGGCCTGCGCCTGCTGCGGGCCTCGGCCCTGGACCTGGTCCGCGATGGCCGCACCACCCTTGAGGAGATCAACCGTGTCACATTCATCTGACCGTTACTGCGCCGTATTGGGCGCCGAGGGTGTCGGCCTGGGTCGCTGGCACAAGAACCACCACCAATGGCTGGGCAGCCGCGCGTTCAGCAGCGACGTCACCCAACCGGCCTGGGAAGCTGCCGTCGATGCACTTGCTGCGCTGTTGGCCGAGCATGCGGTACGTGGCGCCCAGTTGCGGGTGCTGCTGTCGGCCCGCTACAGCCGCTTCTGCCTGGTGCCCTGGAGTGACGCCATCGGCCACACTCGCGAGCTGGACGCCTATGCCCGCGCTTGCTTCGAAAACCTCTACGGGCAGCCGTTGGACGACTGGCGCATCGTGCTGTCACCGGAGCCTGCCGGTGCCGCGCGCATTGCCACGGCGCTGCCCGAAGCCTTGCTGCAGCGGCTGCAGGCACTGGGCCGGGAAAGCCGCCTGAGCCTGCGCTCGGTGCAGCCATACCTGATGGCTGCCTACAACCGTTGCTGGTCACAGCTGGAGCAGGGTGACTTCCTGTTCGTCCTGGCCGAGCCGCGCCGCAGTGTATTGCTGCTGGCCGCCGGCGGTGCCTGGCAACAAGTGCTGGCGCAAGGCTGCGCTGACAGCGACCAGGCCCTGCAAGCACTGATCGAGCGTACCTGTGAGCTGTACGGCGAGCACCTGCCGCGGGTGTACCTGCATGCCCCGGGCCGCTGCGACGTGCCGCAACTGGCGGCGGTGCAATTGTGCCAGCCAGCCAGCGAAGCCGACCCGCTGTGCGCCATGTGGCGGGCGGTGGCCTGACATGCGCCGCCTCGACCTGGAATTCCAGCCACGGCGCAGCGGCCCGCTGGTTTGGTCGCTGCTCGTCCTTGCCTGCGCCATGGTCGCCGGCCTGGTGCTGCTGCAGCAACGCTTGCAGACCGAGCAAGTGGCGCTGGAAGCCAGCGTCCATAGCCTGGAACTGCAACTGGGCCGCCGCCCGGCCATCGCACAACCCAAGAACAGCGCTGCCAGCCGGGAGCAGGCTGAGCGCCTGGCACAAATGCGCAGTGTGTCGCAGCAACTGCAACGCCCTTGGCAGCAACTGTTCGCCATGCTTGAAGCCATGCCGCAGGACGACGTCGCGCTGCTCGGCCTGACGCCGGATGCGCGCAAGGGCCAGGTGCGCATTGCCGCCGAGGCGCGCAACCTCGAAGCGATGCTGCAGTACCACCAGCGCCTGGAAGCCAGTGATGAGCTCAGCGACGTGTCGCTGCTCAACCACGAGGTACTCGCTGCGCGGCCCGAGCACCCGGTGCGCTTCACCCTCACCGCCACCTGGGAGACCGGCCATGCGCGCCCTTGAATCGTTCAGCAGCCTGATCCTCCAGGAGCGCCTGCGCGTTGTCGGCCCGGTAGGCCTGGCTGCCGTAGCCGTAGGCCTGCTCGCCATTGGCGTGGGGTGTACCGGCGTGCTGCCGCAATGGCAAAGCGTACGCGAACTGCGTGCCACCGAAGCGCAGGCCAGCGAACAGGTAGGGCGTGTCAAGCGGGGTGAGCTGAAGATTGCGGTCCAGCCCGAGCAGCAGGCCCTCGACAGCCTGCGCCAGCAACTGCCCGGTCAGCCCCAGGCCAGCGAGTTGATCGAGCGTCTGTACCGTCTGGCCAGCGCCGAGCGCATCAGCTTGGCCCGCGGTGAATACGCGTTGGGTATCGACCCCAAGACCCAGCTGGCCCGCTACCAGATCGTGCTGCCAGTGCGCGGCAGCTACCCGCAGATTCGCGGCTTTATCAAGGGCCTGCTCAAGCAACTGCCGACGCTGGTGCTGGAAGACCTTGAGCTGCAACGCAAGCGCATCGGCGACAGCGAGCTCAATGCCCGCCTGCGCATGACCCTTTATCTGTCGAGGTCGTGATGAACACACAACGTGCAGTCATCTGGGCCGGCTTCCTCGGTGTGAGCGCGGCGCTGGCCTGGGCACCGGACCATTGGTTTGGCCAGGACGATGGCGTCGCGGCCTTCGCGGGTAAACCCGCTCCTACAACAGAAAGCGCTGCGCCCATTGTAGGCGCGGGCTTGCCCGCGAAAGGGCCGGAACAGGCCTCCCGCGACCTGTTCCCAACCCAGCAATGGACCCAACCCAAAACCCTGGCCACGGTCACCGAACAACCCGTGATGACCGCACCTGTCGTCGCCGCGGCCCCGACGGCCCCGGAACTGCCTTTCCAGTTCATCGGCCGCATGGGTGACCGCGACGACCTGCAGGTCTTCCTGCAGAGCGGCGAAAAACTCTACGTCGTGCGCCAAGGCGACGTGATCGAAGACACCTATCGCCTCGATCGGGTATCGGCCAGCGAGCTGAACCTGGTCTACCTGCCTTTGCACCAGTCGCAGACCTTGTCTGTCGGGAGCGCACCATGAAGTCGTCAAAGCTGTGCAAGCCTGCTCCGTTTCTGCTCGTGGCGCTGTGCGTGGCCATTGCCGGTTGCGGCTCCAGTGCGGTTCGCCAGGACAGCGACCAGTTGATGAAAGAGGGCCAGTACGAGGCCGGCATCGCCCGCCTGGAAGAGGCCCTGCGCGACGACCCGCGTGATACAGAGCTGAATATCGCCCTGGCCCACAGCCGCCAGGCGGCGGTCGAGGCCTTGATTAGCCAGGCCGACAGCGACCGCGTCCGCCATGACTTCGCCAATGCCCGAATGGGCTATGGCCGGGTGCTCACCCTGGAGCCGAACAACCGCCGCGCCCAGGAAGGCATTCGCCAGCTGGAGCTGATCCGCACCCTGGACGAACGCATAGCGCTTGGCCAGGCGGCGCTGCGCCAGGGCGATCTGTTCGGTGCCGAACGCTACATGCGCGAAGTCTTGCGTCTGGACCCGCAGAACCAGAAGGGCATGACCCTGCGCAGCGACATCGAAAACGTGCAGGCACGCACCGCGCAGCCGTACCCGCAATTGCGCAGCAAGCTCGAGCGGCCGGTCACCCTGGAGTTTCGCGATGCCAACCTGAAGACCATCTTCGAAGTGCTGTCGCAGGTGGCCGGCATCAACTTCATCTTCGACAAGGACCTGCGCCCGGACATGAAAGCCACCATCTTCGTGCGCGAGGTGCGCATTGAGGACGCGATAGCGCTGCTGCTGGAACAAAACCAGCTGCGCCAGAAGATCGTCAACGACAACACCGTCATGGTCTACCCCGATTCGCCGCAGAAGACCAAGGACTACCAGGAACTGGTCATGCGCACGTTCTACCTGACCAGCATCGACGCCAACACCGCGTTGAACATGGTCAAGACCATGCTCAAGACCCGCGACGTGTTCGTTGACGAGCGCCTCAACACCCTGACCATGCGCGATACTCCGGATGCCGTGCGCATGGCCGAGAAGCTGCTGCAGTCGCAGGACCAGTCAAACCCCGAGGTGGTGCTGGAAGTGGAGGTGATGGAAGTGGCCACCTCGCGCATCCTCGACCTTGGCCTGCAATGGCCCAACACCTTCGGCGTGCTGAGCGACGATGGCAACCCGGTCAGCGTGCTCGACCAGCTCAAAGGCATCAATTCCAGCCGCATCAGCATTGCGCCGGCGCCGCAGGCCAAGATCAACGCCCAGGACAAAGACATCAACACCCTGGCCAGCCCGGTGATCCGCGTCAGCAACCGCGAGCAGGCGCGCATCCACATCGGCCAGCGGGTACCGATCATCAGCGCCACCTCGGTGCCGTCGACTCAAGGGCCGGTCATTACCGAGAGCGTCACCTACCTGGACGTCGGCTTGAAGCTTGAAGTGCAGCCCACCGTGCACCTGAACAACGAAGTGGCGATCAAGGTGGCGCTCGAGGTCAGCAACGCCACCCCGCTGGAGGCCACCCGCCAGGGCACCATCCCGGTCCAGGTCGACACCCGCAACGCGCAGACCAGCCTGCGCCTGCACGACGGCGAAACCCAGGTGCTGGCCGGCCTGGTGCGCAACGACCACAACGCCAGTGGCAACAAGATTCCCGGCCTTGGCGACATCCCGGGCCTGGGCCGGCTGTTCGGCAGCAACAAGGACGACATGAGCAAGAGTGAGCTGGTGCTGGCGATCACCCCGCGCATCGTGCGTAACCTGCCGTACCAGAGCCCGTCGGACATGGAGTTTTCCACGGGCACCGAGTCGGCCATGCAGGTGCGCCAGATGGCGCCACTCCCGCCGATGGACGTACCTGGTAATGCGCCGACCACCGATGAACCGGTCGTGGACAGCCAGATGGCGGTCGCCCCGGTCAACGGGAGCCCACGGCCATGAACGCCCGGCGTCGCATGCACGGCTTCAGCCTGATCGAGGTGGTGCTGACCCTGGCACTGCTCGGGTTGCTCGCCAGCATGGCCGCGCCGCTGACCGAAACGGTGGTACGCCGCGGCAAGGAGCAGCAACTGCGCGAGGCGCTGTACCAGATTCGCGACGCCATCGATGCCTACAAGCGGGCCTTCGACGCCGGCTACATCGAGAAACGCGTGGACAGCAGTGGCTACCCGCCGAACCTGCAGGTGCTGGTAGAGGGCGTGCGCGATGTGCGCAGTGCCAAGGGCGCCAAGTTCTACTTCCTGCGGCGCATCCCGCACGACCCGCTGGTGGCGGCAAAGGATGAAGACGAAGGCGGCTGGGGCCTGCGCGCCTACGACAGCAGCCCCGACAACCCGCGCGAGGGCGAAGACGTGTTCGACGTTTATTCCAGGGCCCGCGGCAAAGGCCTGAACAATATCCCTTACGGGCAATGGTGACAGCCATGAAACGCAGCAAAGGCTTCACCCTGATCGAACTGCTGGTGGTGATGGCGATCATCGCCACGCTGATGACCATCGCCATGCCGCGCTACTTCAACAGCCTGGAAAGCTCGCGCGAGGCCACCCTGCGGCAAAGCCTGGCAGTGCTGCGCGAGGCGCTGGACCATTACTACGGTGATACCGGCCACTACCCCGATTCGCTGGAACAACTGGTGGAGCAACGTTACCTGCGCAACACACCGGTCGACCCGATCACCGAGCGCAGCGATGCCTGGCAACTGGTGCCACCGCCCGAGGGTGTGGCGGGCGGCGTGGCCGATATCAAGAGCGGTGCCACAGGGAGGGCGCGTGATGGCAGCCTCTTCGCTGAATGGTAAGGCCAACGGCGGCTTCACCTACCTGGGTGTGCTGCTGCTGATTGCGGTCAGCAGCGTGGCCCTGGCGGCCACCGGCACGATCTGGGCGAGCGCCGCCCAGCGCGACCGCGAACGCCAGTTGCTGTGGGTCGGCAGCCAGTATGCCCAGGCCTTGCGCAGCTACTATCGCGCCTCGCCAGGGCTGGCCCAGTACCCCCAGGATCTGGCCGACCTGCTGCAGGACAACCGCTACCCGCAGGCCAAACGGCACATTCGCAGGCTTTACCCTGACCCGATCAGCAACAGCGACGAATGGGGCCTGCTGCGCTCGATCGACGGCCGTATCACCGGGGTGTACAGCCGCTCGGACGCCACCCCTTTCAAGCGCAGTGGCTTCAGCGCCGAATGGAGCGGTTTCGAGGGGCTGGAGCACTACAGCGACTGGCAGTTCGTCGCCGAACAGGCCTTTACCGAAAGTGCACGCGGTGTGCAGACGAATGCAGGCCCGGGAGACACGCCATGAAGCGCCTGGCTACGCTGTGCCTGGGCCTGCTGCTGATGGCAGGGGTGACTACCTGTGCCAGGGCCGGTGCTGAAGACGAGATGCAGGGCTTTATCGTCGACAACACGATCTCGCACATCGGCCACGACTTTTACTACTACTTCGCCGACCGCCTGCGTGCCACCAGCCGTCTGGACTTCAACCTGGTGGTACGCGAACGCCCCGATGCCCGCTGGGGCAGCCTGGTGACGGTGGAGTTCGAGCGTGAAGTGGTGTACCGCCGCTTCCTGCCACCGAACACCACCGAGCTCAAAGACGAGGCCGTCGCCGCCGCCGACCTGGTCAAGCAGCAGATCATTCAACGCAAGCTGCAACGCCTGCTACAGGACACCACCGACTTGGAGAGGGACGAGCTATGAACCACCACATTCCACGTTGCATTGCCGCCTGCCTGCTGGCCAGCGCCTGTGCTGCCCAGGCCACCGAGCTGGTGTACACCCCGGTCAACCCGGCCTTTGGCGGCAACCCGTTGAACGGCACCTGGCTGTTGAACAACGCCCAGGCGCAGAACGACTACGACGACCCGGACCTCAAGGACCGTGCCTCGGCCTTTACCGGCACCACAGCCCTTGAGCGCTTCAGCAACCAGCTGGAGTCGCGGATGTTGTCGCAGTTGCTGGACAACATCAGCAACGGCAACACCGGCAGCATGGCGACCGATGCGTTTCTCATCGACGTCATCGACGATTCCGGGGCCTTGAGCATCAAGGTCACCGATCGTGCCACAGGAGAAATTTCGATCATTGAGGTCAGCGGCCTGAACCCCTGAGAGGGAAGGGCTTTTATGTTGGGGAGAGAACACCATGAAACGTCTGCTGAGCACGCTGCTGATCCTCACCGCCCTAGGCCTGCAAAGTGGTTGCAGCCTGCGCGAACCCATGTCGGCCGAACAGGACTCGGAAACCCCGACCCTGACCCCAAGGGCCTCGACTTACTACGACCTGATCAACATGCCACGGCCCAAAGGCCGGCTGATGGCCGTGGTGTACGGCTTCCGCGACCAGACCGGGCAATACAAGCCGACCCCGGCCAGCTCGTTCTCCACCAGCGTCACCCAAGGCGCGGCCAGCATGCTGATGGACGCCCTGAGTGCCAGCGGCTGGTTCGTGGTGCTGGAGCGTGAAGGGCTGCAGAACCTGCTGACCGAGCGCAAGATCATCCGTGCTTCGCAGAAAAAGCCGGATGTGGCGGAAAACATCATGGGCGAGCTGCCACCGCTGCAGGCCGCCAACCTGATGCTCGAAGGCGGCATCATCGCCTACGACACCAACGTGCGCAGCGGCGGCGAAGGTGCCCGCTACCTGGGGATCGACATCTCCCGCGAATACCGGGTGGACCAGGTCACCGTCAACCTGCGCGCCGTGGACGTGCGCACCGGGCAGGTGCTGGCCAACGTGATGACCAGCAAGACCATCTACTCGGTAGGGCGCAGTGCCGGGGTATTCAAGTTCATCGAGTTCAAGAAACTGCTGGAAGCCGAGGTGGGGTATACCACCAATGAACCGGCGCAGCTGTGCGTGCTGTCGGCGATCGAAGCGGCGGTGGGGCACTTGCTGGCGCAGGGGATCGAGCGGCGGTTGTGGCAGGTCGCGGGGGATCCAGCTGATGGCAAGGCCACGGTGGACAAGTTCTTGAGCCAGAATCTGCAGCCTTGATGAGTGTTAAGGGCCTTTAGGCGGGCATGATGTTAGCCTTAGGCTGCGCAAGGCACTTGGTCACTGAAGTTTAAGGTAGAGTTTGCTGTTCGCCAGGAAGATCTGCAACTGGCTCAGTAGCGGTAATGGATGCGGTGGCCGGGGCGATATACGATGTTTGCGTTCGGCTACGTTAACGCTTTGTCAGTGAAGGGCTAGGTTGTTGTCGGAGTATACGCAGTTTCCTGCCCAGGATACCGTGCATTCTGCGTAGGTCATTGTAGGGGAGTCCGGCGTCCGTCATAATGGATTCTATTTTTAGGTTGAGTGTTCGAGCCGTTACCCAGGCATCAAGTCCTGTGATTGTAACCCTTGATACTGCTTGTTTTTGATAGGCTACTAAGGCGTCTACCTCAGGAGGTGTAATACTGGTCGGCAGTGTGATATTTATGTCAGGGTGTGTTTCGGATCTTGGGGTGATGGCTCTCAATGTGGATTGAATTTCGTCAGGTGTTAAATTTTTAACGGTGTCGACTCCGCTGCCTGCTTGGTCGACTTTGCTGGTGCTTGAGGGCTTTCGTCTGATAAGGTCCTCGACAAAATCAAATTCCAAATCGTATGCGGGGTTTGTCTTTTTTATGGTTTTGCTTGCCGGGTTTGGCTTGTATAGAGAAGTGGGGGGTTTCTTTGTGCTTAGGTTAGATATCGGGGTACGCCCCGATTGATCTGAGTAATTTGTCGGATCATTTTTACAATAAGCGTAAGCGTTGATCCCGCCTTTAGCGAATGGACTCAGATCGTCAGGGGAACAGAAGCGCATGAGGGCAGTATTATAGGCACGGCGCCCACTGCCCATCAGGTATAAATGTGCAGATACTGATCGGGGTTGGCCGGTAAAACCCGTTAATTTGAGCGTGGGCTCTGGCGGTTGCTCGTAGCCGTATGAGGTGTAAGCCTGCGGTAAGGAGGTGCTTTCCGTACTGCGTGTTATGGGTGATCTGGCCATGTCAGAGCCTACAAGCGTGGTCGCTGTCTGATTGGCTTCACACAATAATTCGGCCAGTACTACGGAGCTGTCACGGAAGAACGTAGCGCTGGCAGCGCTTGTCAGCACCGAGTGTAAGTGCGTATGCATGTAGAAGTGCGGGAGGTGACGTTGACTGCTCATCGAGATTTACCAAGGTTTTTTTGGAGTATGTTCGAGAAATTCATTTTCAGCGACTGATAAATTTGACAGTTGACTTCCGATGAATTGGTGGTAGTGCAGCGGCCTGAAGTGCCAGGCTTCGGCCATCGTCTATTGAATTCGAGAAGAAGCAAATACTCGCCGAGTTTCCGATGAACGAAATCCCCTTCTTGAGCCAGAATCAGCAGCAAGTGATCAGGTTCTAAGGTGTCTTCGCGGGCAAGCCAGTTCCTATGAACTGACGCTGCCTCGGACTTGGCGCGGGTTTGTTAGCGAAGATGCCGTGCAGGCGATTTATCTTCGACCTGATATTTTTGATAGTTGCGCCTGTGTTGAAGTAGGCCCATTGTTCAGTAAAGGTTGGTTGGTTGGTTGGTTGGGAATGGGATAGGTAATGTTTAAATTTTTTTACAAGGGGCAGCGATTAGCTGCCAAGGTGCGTGCTGATAAGACTTGTAGTGTGTTTGCTGATGTTAATTTGGTATTGGGAGAGATTTGCGAAGAAACGCATTTGCTTCTGGCTGCAGATCGACAAAATCCCATACATCAGGCCCGAAACACTCGATGCTATAGTCCTTATGGGTTTGATCAGGCTGCCTCCAGAGAATCACTCCTTGGTTATAATGGTGAGCATCGAGATGTGGCATCTGAATGCGATCTACTTGGTAGTGGGTGCGTGCCTACAGTTCGATGTTGATGCGTTTTTTTTCACCTGACGTGATAAGTCCATTTGGCGCGGATGGAATCAATGCGTACGCATATTGTGAGGGAGATCCGATTAATTACCTCGACACTGACGGGCGAATGAAAGTGCCAGTCATACCTTCCCCTTGGACATCTCGGCAACCTTACGGTGTAAGCTGGCGGTCGCATGCTATTCAACGTGCGCCAAAGCCAACGCCAACGGCGCTGTCCGCTATGTCGGCGTCTGTTGACGCGATGCCGGTTCATGGCAGTCATCCACTTTACTTGGGGGCTTATGGAAAGGAGACGTCAGGGTTGGCGGTGCCCAAGACGTTTTGGACGAGCAAAAGTCACGAAATACCGCGCGCGGGGGCATTTGCGAAAAACATGGTTGAACAGGCGCGGAGACAAGGGGTGAAGAGTGAAAGTCAAATCCCGGATGACCTGCTGATAAGTGCGATTGAGCACAAGGTTGTAAATGGTGGCGGTAGCTTTAAAAAATGGAGCGGGCGCGATGCGCTGAGGCAGTTGAAATATGTTGATGATAACAGCGCGCAGGTTAGCCTCAGGCGACTCATTAGTACCGTGGTGCGCTCCACTCATCCAGAATTCTATGACCCCCGATTAGTTAAGCGACCGAATACGAGCTCAGTATTTACGTCGTAGGCTAAGTTTGGTTGATGGAATGACGATCGCTTCCAACAGTGGGAGAGCCTGGTTTGATCGGGATTGCACGGGTATCAAGCTTGGCGCAAGCTCTGTTGGAGCGGGTTTACCCGCGAAGCGGCCGGTGCAGGCAACACAATCATTTGATTGACGCCGATACCCAGGGGCCTCCACTCAAACCGCGCGCCATGCCCCAGCCACGATGCGTTCACCAACCAGATGACGCCCAGCCATTTCTCCCGCACACTGCGGAAAATTCCCAAGCCCGTACCCCGTCACATTGCGGGGCACAGCCGGAGTAGAAAATGGCGCGACAACTTATAACAAACGCCCACGACCCGCTGCACGAATCCCGCGAGGCCCGCCTGAAGCTGGCCAGCGAAGGCGAACTACCGCTGGGCATGCTGCGCGACGAGATCGACGCCTCCTGGCGCCGCAGCCTGGGCCACGGCCTGGACTGTCTGCAGGGCGAACAGGTCGGCCTGGGCCTGGAGCAGGGCCATGACCTGCGCCTGCTGCTGGAGCGCAACCGCCTGCTGATCGATGCCGTTACCCCCGAACTCGACTACCTGGTCGCGCGCCAGGGCAAGGCTGGCATCGTCATCCTCGGCGATGCCCAGGCCAACGTGCTGGCCATCGAAGGCCAGAAGCACGTGCTGCAACGCGAAGGCCTGCGCGATCTGCACCCGGGCAGTTGCTGGAGCGAATCGCTGCGCGGCACCAATGCCATCGGCACGGCCGTGGTCGAAGGCCGGCCGACGCTGATCAACTGCGGCGAACATTACCTTGACCGCCTGAGCCCGTTCTCCTGTACCTCCGTCCCGCTGCGCGACCCGCGCGGCGAGGTGATCGGTGTGCTCGACATCACCCGCGAAGGGGTGATGGCGCAACCGCAGGACAGCCTGTCGACCCTTATGCTGGCGGCCGGCAACATTGAAAGCCGCCTGTTTGGCCAGTGCCACCCGGACCAGTTGGTGCTGGCCTTCCACAGCCGCCCGCAATACCTCAACAGTGCCTGGCACGGCCTGTTGGCCCTGAGCCTGGACGGCGAAGTGCTGGCTGCCAACGACAGTGCCTGCCAGCTGTTGCAGGTGCCGCGTCACGAACTGATTGGGCGGCGCAGCACCGACCTGCTGGGCGAACGTTCCCCGGCCTTTATCGCTCGCCTGTGGCAGGGCGGGGTCAGCAGCGTGCAGACCGCCAAGGGCGAGTTCTATTTCCGTGCCCTACAGCTGCCGCGCCATGGCCGGGTAACCCCCAGCACACCATCCAGCAAGCCGGCCTTGAGCAAACAGGCGCCTGCACTCGATGCTCTGGCCGGTGGTGATCAACGCCTGGCGCGCAACCTGCGCATGGCTCGCCAGGGGCTGGGCAATGGTTTGCCAGTGCTGCTGCTGGGCGAAACCGGTACCGGCAAGGAAGTGGTCGCTCGCGCCTTGCACCAGGCCAGCCGGCGTGCCGACAAACCGTTCGTGGCAGTCAACTGCGCAGCTATTCCCGAGGGGCTGATCGAGTCCGAGCTGTTCGGCTACCGTGAGGGCGCCTTCACCGGTTCGCGTCGTGGTGGCATGGTCGGGCGGCTGATGCAGGCCCATGGTGGCACGCTGTTCCTCGACGAAATCGGCGACATGCCGCTGGCCCTGCAAGCACGCCTGTTGCGGGTACTGCAGGAGCGCCGGGTAGCACCATTGGGGGCGGGTGACGAGCAGGACATCGACGTGGCGCTGATCTGCGCCACCCACCGCGACCTCAAGCGCCTGGTGCAGGAGCAGCACTTCCGTGAAGACCTGTTCTACCGGGTCAACGGCGTGTCGCTGCGCCTGCCGGCCCTGCGCGAACGTGAGGACCTGGCGGCGATCATCCAGGGCCTGCTGGACAAGGCCGATGCGCGTGGCGTAACCCTCGACCCGGCGTTGACCGCGTTGCTCGAAGGTTTCGACTGGCCTGGCAACATCCGTCAGCTGGAAATGGTGGTGCGCACCGCGCTGGCCATGCGCGAGGATGGCGAGCAGGTGCTGACCCTCGATCACCTCACCGACTGCCTGCTGGACGAACTGGCCAGCAGCGCAGCGCCCTCCGGCAGCCTCAAGGACAATGAACTGGAACAGATTCGCGGTGCTCTGGCGCGCCACCAGGGCAACGTCTCGGCCGCCGCCGCGGCACTGGGTATCAGCCGGGCGACGCTGTACCGCAAGCTCAAGCAGTTGCGCGGCTGACGTGGGCGGCCTGTTCGCAAGGCTGGTGGATTCCAGCGACCCTGTACTCATGCGCCAGGCGTTGGCCTGGCTGTATGGTTTCGTGCGCCCCCATCGGCGCGCCATAGGCCTTTTGCTCAGCTTGTCGCTGGGTGCATCGCTGCTGGCGCTGGCGCAACCCTGGCTGGTCAAGACCCTGATCGATGAGGGGCTGCTGGCCAAGGATTACCAGACGCTTTGGCACATGGCGGCAATCATGATCGGCGCGGGCCTGCTGGGCACAGTGCTGGCCGGCGTCAACCGCTACCTGCACACGCGCCTGTCGGGGCGCATCCTGTTCGCCTTGCGCGACGACCTTTACCGCCATCTGCAGCAGTTGTCGCCGACCTTTTACGGGCGGCGGCGAATCGGCGACATTCTTTCGCGGCTGGATGGCGATGTGGCAGAGATCCAGCGCTTTGCCGTGGACTCGCTGTTCTCGGCGGTGTCGGCGGTGATCGGCCTGGTGGGCGCGGTGGCGTTGATGCTGATGCTGTCGTGGCAGTTGTCCCTGTTGCTGGTGCTGCTGGTGCCGATCGAGGTGCTGTGGCTGCGCTGGATGCGGCGTAAGGTGGAGCGCGAAGTGCGCAACTTGCGTGAGCGCTCGGCGGATGTGTCGTCTTTCCTGGTCGAGACCCTGCCGGCGATGAAGTTCATTCAGGCGGCCGGCCAGCAAGGCCGGGAAGCAGGGCGCCTGGACCAGCTTGGGGAAGGTTACATGCGCCAGTTGCTGAAGGTGCAGGTGACCGAATTCTTCACCCAGGCCATCCCAGGCACATTGACCTCGTGGTGCCGCGCCTGTGCGTTTCTGGTCGGTGGCTGGTGGGTGATCCAGGGCACCTGGCAACTGGGCGCGTTGATCGCTTTTTCTACTTACATGGGCATGGCGGTTGGGCCGGTGCAGAGCCTGCTGGGCTTGTACGTGGCGGTGCAGCGCATGGCTGTCAGCCTGGGAAGGGTGATGGAATTGAAGCAGGAAGCGGTAGCGGTACATCAGACCGCCAACCCGCAGCCCATCCCCGATGGCCCCGGCGAGTTGCGCCTGGAGACGCTGAGCTTTGCCCATGAGGGGCGCCAGGGAGCGGTACTGAACAACGTGCAGGTGAGCATCCCGGGTGGCCTGAAAGTCGCCATCAGCGGTGCCTCCGGGGTGGGCAAGTCAACCCTGATCGACCTGTTGCAGCGCTTCTACGACCCGGACGCCGGGCGCATCCTGCTGGACGGCGTCGACCTGCGCGACCTTGACCTGGCTGCGCTGCGCAGGCGAATCGCCGTGGTCAGCCAGGACATCGTGCTGTTTCGTGGCACCCTGGCGCAGAACCTGGCTTATGGCGTGCCCGAGGCCAGCCGTGATGAACTGGAACGGGTGGTGCGCCTGGCGCGGCTGGACAGCCTGGTCGACAGCCTGCCGCTGGGCCTGGATGGCTTGCTGGGCGAGCGTGGCCAGCAGTTGTCCGGGGGGCAGAAACAACGCATCGCCATTGCTCGTGCAGTGTTGCAGGCCCCGGCGATTCTGGTGCTGGACGAGGCCACTTCGGCGGTGGATGAGGCCACCGAACGTGAAGTGATCGCGGCCATCGACCAACTGTTCGCCGGCCGCACGCGCATCCTGATCAGCCACCGGGCTTCGACCCTGGCCGATGCCGACCTGCATCTGCAACTGCATGACGGCCAGTTGCAGGTACTGGCGCAGGAGGTGGTCAAACATGGGCACTGACGTGCGCGTTGGTATCATCGACAGCGGCTGTTCGCCGCAGCAGGCCAACGGCTTGCTGGACGGCCGCCGTTTCTGGCTGGAAGACGGCCAGTTGCGCGAAGGTGAAATGCTCCCCGACCAACTTGGGCACGGCAGTGCGGTGTTCGCCAGCTTGCAACACCAGGCTGGTCCTGTGTCGGTGCTGGTGGCCCAGGTGTTCAGTGTCCAGGCCAGCACCAGTGCGTTGCAGGTGGCTGCCGCATTGCTGTGGCTGGTGGAGTCGGGGGCCACGCTGGTCAACCTCAGCCTGGGCTTGCAGCAGGACCGGCCCGTGCTGCACCAGGCCTGTGCCGAGGCTTTGGCCGCAGGTGTGCTGTTGTGTGCATCCAGCCCGGCGCAGGGGGGGCCGGTTTACCCGGCCAGCTACCCAGGCGTCATTCGGGTCACCGGCGATGCCCGCTGTGCACCGGGCCAGTGGTCGTGGCTGGGTACGCGACAAGCGGATTTTGGCGCTTACGTGGGCGCGGGTGAGCGGGCGGGTGCGAGCCTGGGTTGCGCGGCGTTGAGCGGGAAGATTGCCGCCTTGCTGCGTGATGCCCAGGGAATGGACCGCCAGCAGGTGCATGACTGGTTGCGTGAGCATGCGGCCTTCAACGGGCCCGAGCGACGGGGGCCCAGCCATGGTTGAGCCGCGCATTGTGGTGCTGGGCGCCGGCCCTGCGGGTGCCGCCACGGCCATTGGCTTGCGGCGGCTGGGTTACACCGTGACGGTGATATCGGAGTGGCGCCGTTTCGCGGCAGTTGAAGGCGTTTCGCAGCGGGTGCTGGAGGGCTTGCGTCACGCAGGCCTGGGCGGGGCCTTGAGCCAGGCGGCCATGCCGGCCACCCGCCAGGTGCACTGGAACGGCCAGCACCTGCACATGAACCAGGAGTTTTTGCTCGACCGGCAACGTTTTGACCAGGCGCTGCGCGAAGACCTTCAGCGCGCAGGCGTGAGTGTGGTCGAGGGGCGGGTGCGTGAGGTCGTGCAGAGGGGCGGTCATCATGTGCGTCTGGACGATGGGCAGGTGCTGACCGCTGATTTCCTGGTCGAGGCCCGAGGCCGTCAGGCGCCCCTGGCCGCAGACCGCCTGCGTGGGCCTGAAACGGTCAGCCTGCTCAATGTCTGGCAGGGTAGCCCCGGTGCGCCTGCGTCGGCGGTGGAGAGCCTGGAGGATGGCTGGGCGTGGATGGCACGGCTGGAAGATGGACGTTGTTACTGGCAAGTCACCCAGGACGCTGCCGGGCTGCCGGGAAAGGCTGGGTTGGCAGCGTACTGCGTGACGTTGCGGGGCCGTAGCGCGCTGGTCGCTGAACTGTTCGACGATCAGGCATTGATACCAGCACCGGTGCATGCACGCAGCAGTACCGCCATTCTGGCGGGTGAGTGTGTCGGGCAGGACTGGATCCGGGTGGGCGATGCGGCGATGGCCGTTGACCCGCTGTCGGGCAACGGGATTTTTCAGTCGCTATCTTCGGCATTGCAGGCGCCGGTGGTGATCAATACGTTGCTGCGCAGGCCTGAGCGGGCCGAGTTGGCGCGGCAGTTTCACCAGCAGCGGGTCGAGCAGCTGTTCTTGCGTTTTGCCCGTATTGGCCGGGATTTCTATGCCCAGGAACAAAACCGGGTGGGGCAACCGTTCTGGTCACGCCGCCAAGGCTGGCCGGATGCGCAACCCCTGCATCAGGCGGCTGATTGGCAAGCGGTGCGGGTTGAGCGGCGGCCTGTACTGCGTGATGGGCTGGTGGATGCGGCCGAGGTGGTGGTGACAGCGGACCAGCCGTTGGGGGTGTGGCATTTGCAGGGGGTGGAACTGGCGCCTGTGGTGCGAAAAATACGCAGTGGCCGGCCTGTTGAGGCGGTGTTGTCGGGGCTTGCGGGTGAACAGCAGAGGATGGTGCGGCGGTGGCTGGGGGAGCAGGGGTTGGTTTGAGATTGCCGGGGCTGCTTTGCAGCCCATCGCAGGCAAGCCAGCTCCCACAGGTACAGTGCAATTCTGCATCTTGCGCATACCTGTAGGAGCTGGCTTGCCTGCGATGGGCCGCAAAGCGGCCCTGTGATTTCCAATCAGAAGAAGGTCCCGACAATCAACTGCAGGTATGTCCCGGTATCCCGCCCACCCAGCTGCGTACCGCCATTGGCCGCACTGCGCTCCGGCTTGTAGAACCCCACCACCGGGCTGATCAGCAGGTGGTCGTTGACCATCCATTCCACATACAGGTCCAGCTCGCGCCCGCCAAGGTTGCCCTGGTCGGTGTCCAGTGTGTCGAAGTCGAAGTACAGTGCGCCGACGGTCAGGTTGTCCCGTGGCTTGCCCTTCAGCGCTACATGGTGCACCTGGCTGTTCTTGTTGAAGGGCCCGGCATAGTTGGCTGCCACTTCACCCTGGAACCATGTGCCGTAGCCCCGGCTCAGGCCATAGAACAGCGGGTCGAAGCCTTCGGAGAAGCGGCTGTAGCGGTAGGTGGCGGTGGGTGACCAGGGCAGTTGGGAGAAGGTCCAGTTGCCCTCCAGGTACCAGGCATTCTCGCGCCCGCCGGTCTTGTCCTGAGTCACGTACTCGGCGGCCAGCTCCAGGTCTTTGACGCCCAGGTTGCCGCGCCCGCGCAGGCTGGCGGTGTCCATGCCGTCGCGGTGTTCCAGGCCCATGATCTGTGCGTAGCGCGGGTCCACGTCGAGGCCGCGGATCCAGCTCAGGCCGACGGTGCCGGTATCGGCGACGTGCTCCAGGTTGGCGACCGCCAGGGAAGTGTCGGCCTGGTAGTGGTTGTCGGACTTCAACCACATCAGGTCGCCGCGCCAGCCCTGGTTGCCGCCCAGGCGCAGCACGGCGGTGCGGTCGAAGGCCTTGCGCGCGGCCAGGTAGTAGGCACCGCCGCGGTCGAAGTTGGCCCCCAGGTCGACCTTGCCCAGATTGACCGGGTCACCCTGGATGAGGAACCCATCACCCAGGGTGACGATCTGGCGGCCACCGGAAATGTCTACGCCATCTTCGCCCAGCGCCGGAAACAGGTTGGCCGAACGCCAGCCCAAATACAGGTCTTCGATGGCGGTGCGGCGTTCGTCACCCAGGGTCAGGCCGGCGGCGTCGCCATCGCCCCAGGTGGCGGAACTGAGCAGGCTGAAGGCGCCGTAGAGGGTGCCGCTATCGGCCAGGGTCTGGCTGCCGCTGAGGCCGTATTTTACGTAGCCTTCCTGCCAGGCGGTGCTGCCGGGCTGGCGGTTGCCGGCCTGGTTGAAGCTTTCATCGTTATGGAAGACGCCGAACAGGGCTTCGAGGTTGGCGTTGAGGGTGGTGCCATCGTGGTTGTACAGCTCGTAGGCTTGGCTGGCGGGGGCGGTTAACAGCAGGGCCAATGTGCAGGCGAGTGTGTGCCTCATGGGTTTGCTCCATGGTTTTTATTGTTGTTTTTTTTGTTGCCTGTGCCGGCCTCTTCGCGGGTGAACCCGCTCCTACAGGGCATGTGATACCTGGTGTAGGAGCGGGTTTACCCGCGAAGAGGCCGGTACAGGAAAAAGGATCAGAGCTTGATCAACACCGATTTCAGCTCCGTGTAATGCTCGATGGCCGCTGAACCCATCTCACGACCGACGCCAGACATCTTGTAGCCACCAAACGGCAGCGCCGGGTCCAGCGCGCTGTGGCAGTTGACCCACACCGAGCCGGACTTGATGCGCGGGATCATGCGGTGCACGGCGGCCAGGTCGTTGGACCAGATGCTTGCACCCAGGCCATAGGGGTTGTCGTTGGCCATGCCGATCACTTCGTCGATGTCATCGAATGGCATCGCCACCAGTACCGGCCCGAAGATTTCTTCCTGTACCAGTCGGTGACGCTGGTCCACATCGACAATCACCGTCGGTTTGACGAAGTAACCAGGCCCGAAACCTTCTCCCCCGCAGGCGATGGTGGCGCCCAGTTCGCGGCCAAGCTCGATGTAGCCGGTGACGCGGTCCTGCTGCTTGGCTGAAATCAGCGGGCCCATCTGCACCGCCGGGTCCAGCCCGTTGCCCAGCTTCATGGCATTGGCAATCCCGGCAATGTCGGCCACCACATTGTCGAAGTGCTTGCGGTGCACATACAGCCGCGAACCTGCGCAGCACACCTGGCCCTGGTTGAAGAAGATCGCCGTGGCCGCACCGGCTGCGGCTTCCTGCAGGTTGGCGTCGGGCATGACGATGGTCGGCGACTTGCCGCCCAGTTCCAGGGTGACGCGGGTCATGTTGTCCATGGCCGCCTTGCCGATCAGCTTGCCGACCTCGGTGGAGCCGGTGAAGGTCAGTTTGTCTACGCCGGGATGGCGGCTGAGCGCGGCGCCGGCGTTCAGGCCAGTACCGGTAACCACGTTGAACACGCCGGCCGGGTAGCCGGCCTCGTCGACCAGCTCGGCCAGCTTGAGCACGCTCAGTGGGGTTTCATCGGCAGGCTTGAGCACCACGGTGCAGCCGGTGGCGAGGGCCGGGCCGAGCTTCCAGCAGGCCAGCAGCAGTGGGAAGTTCCAGGCAACGATGGCGCCAACCACGCCCACTGCCTCGCGACGCACAAAGCCGTGGAACTGGTCGTTGGGCATCAGCGGCATGGACGCTTCGACGGTGCTACCCTCGATCTTTGTGGCCCAGCCTGCCATATAGCGCAGGAAGTCGATGGCCAGTTGCACGTCCATCACCTGGGCCACGGCGGCGCTCTTGCCATTGTTCAGGCATTCCAGTTCGGCCAGCTGACGCGCATCGCGTTCCATCAGGTCGGCCAGGCGCCACAGCAGGTTCTGCCGCTCGCGCGGGCGCATGCGGCTCCAGGGCGAGTCGTCGAAGGCCTGGCGCGCAGCGCGCACGGCGCGGTCGACATCTTCGGCCTCGGCGGCCGGCACTTCACCCAGCACCTCGCCGGTGGCCGGGTTGCGGAACGACAGGGTGCGACCGCTGGCGGCGTGCTGCCACTCGGCACCGATGCGCATCTTCAGCTTGCGTTCGAGAAAGGCGCGGGTGGCGGGCAGGATGGGCAGTTCGGAAAGCATGGGGCTGTGCCTCTTGTCATTGGATGTGACGGGCACTGGCGCAATGGCCGTGCCAACCTGGGCAGATGGCCGCAAAGCGTTGTGGGTGTTGGGTTTTGCCTGAGCGCAAGGTTGCGATTGCCGGGTTGCGCTGTTGCACATTGAGACTGTGTGAGACGGTGGTGAAACAGTGGCTGTTCGGCCTCTTCGCGGGCCTGTCTCAACATGAAACACCCTGTCGCGAAATGGCACGCTGCAAATGGCCATCCCGGCTCCTGGCCAAGCCCCGAAAACCGCTTAACAGGTTGAAAAGGAACGTTTTTACCCTAACTGGCACAGTTCCTGTATCACAACCGTCACATGCACACCTGCTGTACCAAAGCGTGCGAAAACGATAAGAACAACAACCGTGGAGGTCTGACCTTGAAGACGACTCGACTCCGGCGGCATGCGGGCAAACTGGCGCTGGTCGCCGCCGCGCTGCTGAGCACCCAGGCCATGGCGGCCGAGCAGGGCCCGAGCCTGTTGCAGAACAAGTGCATGGGGTGCCATATCCCCGAGGGCAACGACACCTATAGCCGCATCAGCCACCAGCGCAAGACACCGGAAGGCTGGCTGATGAGCATCGCCCGCATGCAGGTGATGCATGGGCTTCAGATCAGCGACGACGACCGTCGCACGCTGGTCAAATACCTGGCCGACAAACAGGGCCTGGCGCCCAGCGAAACCGATGGCGTGCGTTACGCCATGGAGCGTCGGCTCAATACCGTCGAGCACTTCGACACCCAGCTCAGCGAGACCTGTGGCCGTTGCCACTCGGGTGCCCGTGTCGCCTTGCAACGGCGCCCGGCCAAGGAGTGGGAACACCTGGTCCACTTCCACCTTGGCCAATGGCCGTCCCTTGAATACCAGGCCCAGGCGCGTGACCGCGACTGGCTGCCGATCGCCCTGCAGCAAGTGGTGCCGGACCTTGCCAAGCGCTTCCCGATGGACAGCGCGGCCTGGGACGAATGGCAGAAGGCCAAACCCAAGGCGGACGTACTGCCGGGGCAGTGGGCATTCAGCGGTCATATGTTGGCCAAGGGCGATGTCCGTGGGGTGATGAGCGTCACGGCCGGAGAGGGCGATACCTTCAAGGTCGAGGTCAAGGGCGCTTACGCCGACGGGACACCGTTCAACGGCAGCGGCTCGGCCATCCTGTACAACGGTTATGAATGGCGGGGCAATGTGAAGGTTGGCGATGACAACCTGCGCCAGGTGTTCGCCGCGCTGGATGGCGAAATGAAAGGCCGTATGTTCGAAGCCGATCACGATGAGCGCGGCCTGGACTTCAGCGCTGTAAAAGAAGGCAAGGCGCAGTTGCTGGCGGTACAACCGGCGTTCATCAAAGCCGGAGGCGAAAGCGAAATCACCCTGGTTGGCAGCGGCCTGACTGGCAAGCCGGACCTGGGCGCCGGGGTGGAAGTGACCGAAGTGCTGGAGCAGACCCCGACCCTGGTAAGGGTCAAGGCCCGTGCCGCGGCCGATGCCAGCCCAGGGCTGCGCGAGGTGGCGGTAGGTGCGCTCAAGGGCGTGAACCTGGCGGTTTACGACAAGGTCGACGAAGTGAAGGTCGTGCCGGCGTTCTCCATCGCGCGCATTGGCGAGAACGGCGCCTCCGTGCCGAAAGTGCAGGGGCGGTTCGAGGCCGAAGCCTGGGGCAAGGATGCCAATGGCCAGCCGCTGCGTATTGGCTACCTGCCGGCCAGCTGGAAGGTCGAGCCGTTCAACGAGCGTGCTGTCGAGGATGAAGACGTCAAGTTCGCCGGGCAGATGCAGGCCGACGGTGTGTTCGTGCCAGGCGGTGCCGGGCCCAACCCTGAGCGCAAGATGATGACCAACAACGCCGGTAACCTGAAGGTCATCGCCACACTGGCCGACGGTGGCCAGACCGGCGAAGGGCACATGATCGTCACCGTACAGCGCTGGAATAACCCGCCGCTGCCGTAACGGCAGGCTGCAACGGTTTTCCAACGGATCGATTATCGGGAGGTCGCCATGGGCGTACTACTGAATCTGGTCGAACGCAACCTGCACGAAGTACAGGTTGATGCCGACCGCATGCTGTTCCATATCCCCAGCAGTTCGCTGTTCACCGCTGACGCGGTGACCGGCGGCATCATCGACACCTTGCGCCAGCAAGGCTGCTCGGCCGAGGAGCTGATGCAGCGCCTTGGCCAGCAGTTTGCCGGCGACGATATCCAGGACACCCTGCGCGAGCTGATCGCGCTGGAGCTGGTCAGCGACGGCTCGCCGCTGACCCCGGAAATCGCCCTCAGGCAAGTCGAGCGCACCGCGCTTAACACCGTGGTGCTCAACGTCAACACCGGTTGCAACCTCAGCTGCACCTACTGCTACAAGGAAGACTTGGACAAGCCTTCCGCCGGCAAGAAGATGAGTACCGCCACCGCCGAAGCCTCGGTGGAGATGCTGCTCAAGGAATCACCCAACGAGCAGCGCTACAGCGTGGTGTTCTTCGGTGGCGAACCGCTGTCCAATCGGCCGTTGATCGAGCACATGGTGGCTTACTGCGAGCGACGGTTCGCCGAAGCGGGCAAGCAGGTGGAATTCATCATGACCACCAACGCTACTTTGCTGACCGAAGAAATCATTGATTGGCTCAACGCTCACCGCTTTGGCCTGTCGATCAGCATCGATGGCCCCAAGACCGTGCATGACCGCAACCGTATCACCGTGGGCGGGCAGGGCACCTATGACGTGGTGCGGCGCAAGGCCGACCTGCTGCTGTCGCGCTACACCAGCCGGCCGGTGGGCGCGCGGGTCACGCTGACCCGTGGCATTACCGACGTTGAAACCATCTGGAACCACCTGTTCAACGAAATGGGTTTCGCCGAGGTCGGCTTTGCCCCGGTTACTTCTGGCGACATGGCTGACTTCAACCTCACTGGCGACGAGCTGGTGCAAGTCTTCGCCAACATGAAGGCACTCGGCCGGCGCTACCTGGATGCGGCACTGGAGCACCGCAACATCGGGTTCTCCAACCTGCATCAGTTGATCACCGACATCCACGAAGGCCACAAGAAGGCCCTGCCGTGTGGCGCCGGGTTGAAGATGCTGGCAGTGGATCATGAAGGTGAGTTGAACCTGTGCCACCGCTTCACCGGCTCCAGCCTGCCCACCTTCGGTAACGTGCACCAGGGCGTGAAGCAGGCGCAGCTCAACGACTTCCTGTCGCAGCGCCTGGACCGCAGCAACACCGGCTGTGAAAGCTGCCGTATTCGCAACCTGTGCTCCGGCGGCTGCTACCACGAAAGCTATGCGCGCTACGGCGACCCGCAGCACCCGACTTACCACTACTGCGAACTGATGCGCGACTGGGTGGACTTCGGCATCGAAGTCTACAGCCGCATCATGGCCGCCAACCCGGCCTTCATCGATCGCTATATCACCCCGCGGAAGGCGCACTGACATGAAGCACTTGAAGCCCCTGAACAACAAGGCGCGCATCCTGGAGCAGGCCGCCGCCGAAGACCGTGTCGAAGAAGTGATGGCAATGAGCGCAGTGGCCGGCTGCACTGCCACTACCGACCCGGGCTGGGAAGTGGACGCCTTTGGCGGCGTGAGCTCGCTGTGCCAGCCGATGGAGGCCGACCTGTATGGCTGCTCCGACCCTTGCTGGTGGCCGGCCCAGGTGCCGGACATGATGAGCACCTACCAGGACTGGAACGCCCAGGCGACCAACTCGGCAGAGGACTGGCGCAACCTCGGTACCGTGTTCCCTAAAGACAAATGACGGCACAACAAGAATGACAAGGGGAAACCGCATGAAAGCTGGACGCTGCGCGCCATTGGCGCTCACCATCGCCGCCATGGCTTGCGCCGGGCTGGCACAGGCCGACGACACTGGCCCGGCACTCAAGGCTGGCCACGAATACATGATCGTGACCAACTACCCGAACAACCTGCATGTGGTCGATGTGGCCAGTGACACGGTCTACAAGAGCTGCCGGATGCCGGACAAGTTTGGCCCTGGCACCGCAATGATGGCGCCGGACAATCGCACCGCCTACGTGCTCAATAACCATTACGGCGACATCTACGGCATCGACCTGGACACTTGCAAGAACACCTTCCACGCCAACCTGTCCAGCGTAGCCGGTGAGGTCGGCCGGTCGATCTATTCGTTCGCCATCAGCCCTGACGGCAAAGAGGTGTACGCCACGGTCAACCCGACCCAGAGGCTGAACGACCATTACGTGGTCAAACCACCGCGGCTGGAGGTGTTCAGCACCGCTGATGGCCTTCAGGCCAAGCCCGTACGTACCTTCCCGATGCCGCGCCAGGTGTACCTGATGCGCGCCTCCGACGATGGCAGCCTGTACGTTGCCGGGCCGGACATTTACAAGATGGACGTGAAGACCGGCAAGTACACGGTGGCCCTGCCGCTGCGCAGTTGGAACCGCAAAGGCTACAGCGCCCCGGACGTGCTGTACTTCTGGCCGCACCAGAGCCCGCGCCATGAGTTCACCATGCTGTACACCATTGCCAGGTTCAAGGATGACAAGCAGGACCCGGCCACCGCCGACCTGCTGTATGGCTACCTGAGCATCGACCTGAAGACCGGCAAGACCCACACCCAGGAGTTCGCCGACCTGACCGAGCTGTACTTCACCGGCCTGCGCTCGCCCAAGGACCCGAACCAGATCTACGGCGTGCTCAACCGCCTGGCCAAGTACGACATCAAACAGCGCAAGCTGATCAAGGCGGCTAATCTGGAGCACACCTACTACTGCGTGTCGTTCGACAAGAAGGGCGACAAGCTTTACCTGGGCGGCACCTTCAACGACCTGGCGGTGTTCAACCCGGATACGCTGGAAAAGGTAAAGAACATCAAGTTGCCGGGTGGTGACATGTCTACCACGACGCCGCAGGTGTTCGTTCGCTAAACCGGTGTGTGCTTCTTCGCGGGTAAACCTACAAAGGACGGCGCCACATTTGAGGCCGGTGGAGGTTCTTGTAGGAGCGGGTTTACCCGCGAAGAGGCCAGCACAGAAAACACAAGAACAACAAGAGAACGCCCATGCCCCAGCCAAGCTACACCCAGGGCAACCAGGACAAGCCCCTGCTTACCCAATGCATCGGTGACGCCTTCGACGCCACCGTGGCCCGCTTCCCCGACCGTGAGGCGCTGGTGGTTCACCATCAGGCCCTGCGCTACACGTGGCGGCAACTGGCCGACGCCGTCGACCAGCACGCCCGCGCGCTGATGGCCCTGGGCGTGCAGCCCGGTGACCGCCTTGGCATCTGGGCACCCAACTGCGCCGAGTGGTGCATCACCCAGTTCGCCAGCGCCAAGGTTGGCGCGATTCTGGTCAATATCAACCCGGCCTACCGCTCCAGCGAACTGGACTATGCCCTTGGCCAGTCCGGCTGCCGCTGGGTGATCTGTGCCGACGCATTCAAGACTTCCGATTACCACGCCATGCTGCAGGGCCTGCTCCCGGGCCTGGCCAGCAGCCAACCGGGTGCGCTGATCTGCGAGCGCTTCCCCGAACTGCGTGGCGTGGTCAGCCTGGCGCTGTCGCCACCGCCGGGGTTTCTGGCCTGGCACGCATTGCAGGCCCGTGCCGAGGTTGTCAGCGGCGAGGCCCTGGTCGCGCGCCAGGCACAATTGCGTTGCGACGACCCGATCAACATCCAGTACACCTCAGGCACCACCGGTTTCCCCAAGGGGGCCACCCTTAGCCACAGCAATATCCTCAACAACGGGTACATGGTCGGTGAAAGCCTGGGCCTTACCGAGCACGATCGGCTGGTGGTGCCGGTGCCGCTGTACCACTGCTTCGGCATGGTCATGGCCAACCTTGGCTGCATGACCCACGGCAGCGTACTGATTTACCCCAGCGATGCCTTCGATCCGCTGGCCACGCTGCGCGCAGTGGCGCAGGAGAAAGCCACTGTGCTGTATGGCGTGCCGACCATGTTCATTGCCCAGCTGGACCATCCGCAGCGTGGTGAATTCGACCTGTCGAGCCTGCGCACCGGGATCATGGCCGGCGCGACCTGCCCGATCGAGGTGATGCGCCGGGTGATTGGCGAGATGCACATGGCCGAAGTGCAGATTGCCTATGGCATGACCGAAACCAGCCCGGTGTCCTTGCAGACCGGTGCCGCTGACGACCTGGAGCGTCGCGTGACCAGCGTCGGTCGCACCCAGCCTCGACTGGAGAGCAAGGTGGTGGACGCCGAAGGCAACACTGTCCCACGTGGCGAGATCGGCGAACTGTGCACCCGCGGCTACAGCGTGATGCTGGGTTACTGGAACAACCCCAAGGCCACCGCCGAGAGCATCGACGCAGAGGGCTGGATGCACACCGGCGACCTGGCGGTGATGGACGAGCAGGGCTATGTGCGGATTGTCGGACGCAGCAAGGACATGATCATTCGCGGCGGCGAGAACATTTACCCGCGTGAGCTGGAGGAGTTCTTCTTCACCCACCCGGCGGTGGCCGATGTGCAGGTGATTGGCGTGCCGTGCAGCAAGTACGGTGAAGAGATCGTGGCCTGGGTGCGGCTGCACCCTGGGCATGCTGTCAGTGAGGTAGAGTTGCGTGAGTGGGCGAGGGCAAGGATTGCGCACTTCAAGGTGCCCCGGTATTTCCGTTTTGTCGACGCGTTCCCGATGACGGTGACGGGCAAGGTGCAGAAATTCCGGATGCGCGAGATCAGTGTCGAAGAGCTGTCTGCCAGATGACCTTTTACGCGCCCTGGGTAACAGCAACTGCCTTGCTCAAGATTTGAACCGCCTGCGCGCTCGCCCGTAGGAGCGGGTTCACCCGCGAAAGGGCCGGTCCTGCTGGCCAGTGAATTACCTGTGTTAACGGTGTCATGCCCTTAGTCCTGCAGCCGCTCCGGGCTGTTGAAGTTGCTTAGCCGGCGATCACTCTCGGCGCACTCCAGCCCTTGCACCGCCTCGCGCAGCAAGGCCTTCTGCAAACTCCGCTCACCCGCTGCCCAGGCCTGTTCCAGCACCGGCAACACCCGCTTGGGCAGTACGCTGAACATCGGCTGCCAAAAACCACCCTGACGCACCATTGCCGCGCTGTTACCGGCCACTGCCAGCCGCAGCAGGCCCTCGATCAATTCGCGATCAACCAGCGGCGCATCGCAAGCCAGCACCACCACCCACGCATGACGTGCCACCCTGAGCCCGGCAATCACCCCCGCCAGCGGCCCGGGGAAGTCGGCTTCTGCATCGCCCACCAACCGGTCGGCGTATGCCCGGTAAGCCGCCTGGTTGCGATTGCAGGAAATCACCAGGTCGTCGCTCAGTGGCCGCACCGCTCGATGAACATGTGCAATCAACGGCTCGCCTTGCCAGTCCACCAGGCCCTTGTCACGGCCGCCCATGCGCTGGCCGCGGCCACCGGCGAGAATGAGTATGGAGCAGGGGGGGAGTGCGTCAGGCATGAAAAAGGGTTCCGGGCAGTCATTGCCGGGAACCCTCCCATTTCACACGGGGCTTGTCCAGTCAGCTTTCGCGGGGCACGGGTTGCCCGTCACTGTCATGCGCCTGGCGTCGCCCGGACAGGCGCATCACCACCACGAAGAATACCGGCACGAAAACCACCGCCAGGGTGGCGCTGAGCATCCCGCCGATCACCCCGGTGCCAATCGCCTGCTGGCTGGCAGAGCTTGCGCCGCTGGCGATGGCCAGGGGCACCACGCCGAGGATGAACGCCAGCGACGTCATCACGATCGGCCGCAGGCGCAGGCGGGCCGCTTGCACGGCGGCGTCGACGGCGTCTACGCCCTGGTCTACCAGATGCTTGGCGAACTCGATGATCAGGATGGCGTTTTTCGCCGACAGGCCGATCAGGGTGATCAGGCCAACCTTGAAGAACACGTCGTTGGGCATGCCGCGCAAGGTCACCGCCAGCACCGCACCGAGCACACCGAGCGGAACGACCAGCAGTACCGCAGTCGGGATCGACCAGCTTTCGTACAGCGCAGCCAGGCACAGGAACACCACCAGCAGCGACAGCGCCATCAGCATGGGTGCCTGGCTACCGGACAGCCGCTCCTGCAGTGACAGGCCGGTCCATTCCAGGCCGGTACCGGCCGGTAGCTGCGCCACCAGCCGCTCGACTTCGGCCATGGCCTCGCCCGAGCTATAGCCGGCGGCTGGCTCGCCTGAGATCGACACCGCCGGGTAACCGTTGTAGCGGGTCAGTTGCACCGGGCCGCTGACCCACCTGGCCTGCACGAACGCACCCAGTGGTACCATCTTGCCGCTGTCATTGCGCACGTGAATGTTCAGCAAGTCTTCGACCTGGCTGCGCTGGTCACCTTCGGCCTGCACCACCACCCGCTGCATACGGCCCTGGTTGGGGAAATCGTTGACGTAGCTGGAGCCCACGGCCACGTCCAGCACCGTGCCGATATCGGCAAACGACACACCCAGTGCATTAGCCTGGCGGCGGTCGATTTCCAGTTGCACCTGCGGGCTTTCCGCCAGCGAGGCTTCGCGCACGTTGGTCAGCACCTTGCTTTTGCTGGCGCTTTCGAGCAGCTGGTCACGGGCTGCCATCAGCTCGGCGTGGCCCATGCCGCCACGGTCCTGAAGGCGAAATTCGAAACCGGTCGACTCACCGAGGCCGTCGATGGGGGGCGGCAGTACCGAATAGGCAATCGCGTCCTTGAGCTGGGTGAAGGCCATGGTCGCGCGGTCGGCGATCGACTGGGCGCTGTCGTCGGCGCCGCGCTCGGACCAGTCCTTGAGGGTGGTGAAGGCCAGCGCCGCGTTCTGCCCGCTACCGGAGAAGCTGAAGCCGAGGATCAAGGTGGTGTTGCCCACGCCCGGTTCTTCGGCGTTGTGCGCCTCGATCTGCGCGGCTACCTGTTCGGTGCGCATGCGGCTGGCGCCCGGCGGCAGTTGAATGTCGGTGATGGTGTAGCCCTGGTCTTCGGTGGGCAGGAACGCCGTAGGCAGCTGGCTGAAACCGTAGCCCAGCACCGCCAGCAGCACCGCGTACACCAGCAGGTAGCGGCCGCTGCGTTTGAGCGCCTGCACCACCCAGCGCTGGTAGCCGTTGCTCATGCTTTCGAAGCGGCGATTGAACCAGCCGAAGAAGCCTTTGCGTTCATGGTGCTCGCCTTTGGCCACGGGCTTGAGCAGGGTGGCGCACAATGCCGGGGTCAGGCTGAGGGCGAGAAACGCCGAGAACAGGATCGACACCGCCATCGACAGCGAGAACTGCTGGTAGATCACCCCCACCGAGCCTTGCATGAAGGCCATGGGCAGGAATACCGCCACCAGCACCAGCGTGATGCCGACGATTGCACCGCTGATCTGGCCCATGGCCTTGCGCGTGGCTTGCTTGGGCGGCAAGCCTTCTTCGGCCATGATGCGCTCGACATTCTCCACCACCACGATGGCATCGTCGACCAGAATGCCGATGGCCAGCACCATGCCGAACAGTGTCAGCACATTGACCGAGAAGCCCATGGCCAGCATCACGGCGAAGGTGCCCATCAATGCCACTGGCACGACCAGGGTCGGGATCAGCGTGTAGCGCAGGTTCTGCAGGAACAGGAACATGACTGCGAACACCAGCAGCATGGCCTCGAACAGGGTGTTGATGACCTGCTCGATCGACACCTTGACGAACGGCGAGGTGTCGTAGGGGATGTCGTACTTGACGCCTTCCGGGAAGTAGCGCGCCAGCTCCTGCATCTTCGCCCGTACCAGGGTAGCGGTTTCCATGGCGTTGGCGCCGGGCGACAACTGCACGCTGAAGGCCGTGGCCGGTTTGCCGTTCAGGCGCGTGCCGTACTGGTATTCCTGGGCGCCGATTTCAACCCGGGCGACATCCCCGATGGTGACCGTGGAGCCGTCCGGGTTGGCGCGCAGGACAATGGCAGCAAACTCTTCGGGGCTGCTCAACTGGCCTTTGACCACCACGTTGGCGGTGATTTCCTGGGTGCTGCGGCTGGGCAGATCGCCGATGCTGCCAGGGGCGACCTGGGCGTTCTGCGCGGCGATGGCTTCGGCTACATCGTTGGGCGTGAGGTTGAAACCGATCAGCTTGCGCGGGTCGATCCAGATGCGCATGGCCCGTTCGGAGCCATACAACTGGGCCTTGCCGACGCCCTTGAGGCGGCGGATTTCATCCATCACGTTCCGTGCAAGGATGTCCGACAGCGCGGTTTCATCGAGCTTGCCGTCTTCGGAGGTGAGGGTCGCCAACAGCAGGAAGCCGGTGGACACTTTCTCCACCTGCAGGCCCTGCTGGGTGACCGGGCGCGGCAGGCGCGACTCGACCACTTTCAAGCGGTTCTGCACGTCGACCTGGGCCAGGTCCGGGTGGGTACCCGGGGCGAAGGTGGCGGTGATGGTGGCGCTGCCCAGGCTGCTCTGCGACTCGAAGTACAGCAGGTTGTCGGCGCCGTTGAGCTCCTGCTCGATCAGGCTGACCACGCTTTCGTCCATGGTCGCCGCCGAGGCGCCTGGGTACACGGCGTAGATTTCCACCTGCGGCGGTGCCACGTTGGGGTACTGGGCCACCGGCAGTTGCGGGATGGCCAGCGCGCCGGCCAGCAGGATGAACAGTGCGACCACCCAGGCGAATACCGGGCGATCGATGAAGAATTGCGGCATGAATCAGGCCCTCACTGGCCGGTATGCTGTGCGATGGGTGGGGCAGTGGGCGTATTGTCGACCTGCACCTGGTCACCGGCCTTGACGTGCTGCAGGCCCTCGACCACCACCCGCTCACCGGCCGCCAGGCCCTCGCTGACAATCCAGCGGTCACCCTGGGCGCTGCCCAGTACTACCTGACGGTCGCTGACCCGGGCGTGCTGGTCTACCACCAGCACCTTGGGCATACCGGCGCTGTCGCGCAGGATGGCGCGTTGCGGCACGCTCAGGCCCTTGGGTTGCACCGCTTGTTCCAGGCGTACCCGCACGTAGCTGCCTGGCAGCAGGTCGAGGTCCGGGTTGGGGAACTCGCTGCGCAGGGTGATCTGGTTGGTGCTGGGGTCGACGCTGATGTCGGAGAACAGCAGCTTGCCCGGCAGCGGATAGGCGCTGCCGTCATCCTGGATCAGCGTGGCGCGTGCCTGGCCGTCGCCCACCTGCTGCAATTCGCCGGCGCGCAGGGCGCGCCGCAGGGCGTTGAGCTCGCGGGTAGACTGGGTGACATCGGCATGGATCGGGTCCAACTGCTGGATGGTCGCCAGCGGGGTGGTTTCGTTTTGCCCGACCAGCGCGCCTTCGGTGACCTGGGCGCGGCCGATACGGCCGGAGATCGGCGCGGTCACGGTGGCATAGCCGAGGTTCAGCCGGGCGCGCTCCAGCGCCGCCCTGGCTTCGGCCACTTCGGCATCGGCCTGCAGGAAACTGGCCTTGGCGTTGTCGTATTCCTGGCGGCTGACGGCTTTGTCGTCGACCAGCTCGCGGTAGCGCTGCTCCTGCAGGCGCGCCTGGTACCGGGTGGCCTCGGCCTTGGCCAGCGTGGCGCGGGCGCTGTCGTGGTCGGCCTTGAACGGCGCCGGATCAATCAGGAACAGTACATCACCCTGCTTGACGTCGCTGCCTTCGCGGTACACCCGCTTGAGCACCACGCCTGCGACCCGCGCACGCACTTCGGCGGTGCGTGGCGCGAGGATACGGCCGCTGAGTTCACTGCTGATGGCCAGTGGCTGCAGTTGCAGAGTTTCCACGCGCACTTGCGCAGTGGGGGCCTGTTCGTCTGGCTCGGCGCTGTCGCTGCAGCCGGTCAGGGACAGGCTCAGCAATGCCATGAGCGCCAACGGGCGCAGGCACGGGGAGAGGGTAGTAGGCATGCGGATCTTCCGATGATGACCGTGTGTATGCTAAGGCAGACGCTGCCTGGGCGGCTGTTAATACCTGTAGGGCGAGTGTGAAAAAGTGTGAAGAATGATCCTTTCGAGTGGTTGGGTTCTATATTCTGCATGGGCCTGTGCTGGCCCTTTCGCGGGTGAACCCGCTCCTACGGGGACCTGCAGGAGCGGGTTTACCGGCGAAGTGCTCGCCACAGGCTTACTTCAACCCAGACGCCCAAGCACCTATGCCGAACATTTTCCTGGTCGAAGACGACAGCGCCCTGTCCGAGCTGATCGCCAGCTACCTGCAACGCAACGACTTCCATGTCCAGGTGATCGCCCGGGGCGATCATGTGCTGGACGAGTACCGTCGGCAAAGGCCTGACCTGGTCATCCTTGACCTGATGCTGCCGGGTATCGATGGCCTGCAGCTGTGCCGGCTGCTGCGCCAGGAGTCGCAGACCCTGCCAATCCTCATGCTGACTGCCCGCGACGACAGCCATGACCAGGTGCTTGGCCTGGAAATGGGGGCCGACGACTACGTGACCAAACCCTGTGAGCCACGCGTGCTGCTGGCCCGGGTGCGCACGCTGCTGCGCCGCAGCAGTGTCAACGAACCGCGCCTGGACAACGACCTGATCCTGATTGGTGGCCTGCGCATCGACCTGGCCGAGCGCACGGTGAGTTGGCGCGGGGAGGAGGTGGAGTTGTCCAGCGGCGAGTACAACCTGCTGGTGGTGCTGGCGCGCAATGCCGGTGAGGTGATGAACCGCGACCGTATCCTGCAACAACTGCGTGGCATCGAGTTCAATGGCACCGATCGCTCCGTTGACGTGGCCATTTCCAAACTGCGGCGCAAGTTCGACGACAACGCCGGCGAAGCGCGCAAGATCAAGACGGTGTGGGGCAAGGGCTACCTGTTCAGCCGTGTCGAGTGGGAGTGCTGATCGGCCATGCTCAAGATCCTGGTGCGGTTGTACCTGGTGATCATCGTCGCCTACGCCGGTGCATTGCTGTTCATCCCTGACACCATCGTCGGCCTGTTCCGCGACCGGTTCATGGCCTACAACCTGGACCAGGCCAAGGGTGTACAGGCGTTGATCGTGCGCCAGTTCCGCCAGGCCCCGCGCGAGCAGTGGTCAGCGGTGGAGCAGGAGCTGGCCAGTGATTTCGCGCCGCTGGAACTGCAGTTGCAGCGCATGGACCAGGCCGCTTTGAGCGATGAAGAGCAGGCGCGCCTGGAGCATGGTCTGTACGCAGTGCGCATTGCCGAGTGGGGCTATTACGAGACGGTGCTGGCGCCGCTGGACAAGGAGTGGCTGGTAAGCCTGCATTCCCCGCCAGACCCGCTGGACATCAACGTGCTGTCGTGGGGCGTGACCGTATTGATTGGTGCAGCCATGCTGGGTTGCCTGCTGCTGTGGGTCTGGCCGCACTGGCGTGATCTGGAGCGCCTCAAGGAGACCGCTCGGCGCCTGGGCCAGGGGCAGATGGCCGAGCGTACGCACATTTCGCCTCACTCCAACATTGGTGAACTGGCCGGGGTATTCGACACCATGGCCAGTGACCTGGAACGCCATGTCAACCAGCAGCGTGAACTGCTCAATGCGGTATCGCACGAGTTACGCACGCCACTGACCCGGCTGGACTTCGGCCTGGTGCTGCTGTTCGACGAAGTGCCGCCAGCCAGCCGCAAGCGCCTGCTGGAGCTGGTCGGGCATGTGCGCGAGCTGGATGAACTGGTGCTGGAGCTGCTGTCCTATAGTCGGTTGTACAACGCCGACCAGGCGCGGGAGCGGGTGGAGGTATCGCTGCTGGAGCTGGTCGACAGTGTGCTTGGCGGCTTTGCCGAGGAGCTCGATGGCCGGGGTATCCAATGGGAAGTGCGGGCCGAGGGTGAGTTGCCGCGCTTTGTACTGGACCCGCGGCTGACGGCGCGCGCGGTGCAGAACCTGGTGCGCAATGCCATGCGCTATTGCGATGAAAGCCTGTTGCTGCGCTTGCGCCTGGAAGCCGATGGCGCCTGTCTGCTGACGGTGGAGGATGACGGGATTGGCGTCCCTGTGGAGGAGCGCGAGCGGGTTTTCCAGCCGTTCTACCGTCTGGACCGCAGCCGCGATCGCAACACCGGTGGTTTTGGCCTGGGGTTGGCAATCAGCCGCCGGGCGATCGAGGGGCAGGGTGGCACCTTGACCCTGGCGCAGTCGGCGCTGGGTGGGGCGCAGTTCAGGATTCGTTTACCCGCCGGAGGATAGGGGCGCTGCAACCGCGAAGAGACGGGCCTGCTAATCCTGCTCTGCCAGCTCGCTGGACCACGACACAAAGCGGTCCTTGCCAGTGTGCTTGGCTTCATATAACGCCTGGTCGGCGCGGACCAGCGCGGTGGTCAGGCTCTCTCCCCGGTTGATCTTGGCCAGGCCAATGCTGATGGTGACCGGGTGCTCGCCAGTGTCCTCGCGCACGCGCTGGCACAGCGCTGCCACTCGCTGCTCGGCCCCTTGCTGATCCAGCCCTTCAAAGAAGATCGCAAACTCTTCACCTCCCAGCCGGGCAAACGCCTGATCGGCCATGCTTGTCTTGATATGCAGGGCCACGCGCTTGAGCACTTCATCGCCCACGTCATGGCCGAAACGGTCATTGACCCGCTTGAAATTGTCGATATCGATCATGGCCAGGTACTGCCCGGACGTCGCCATCCGTAGCTGGCGGTCGGCCTGGGCCATGAACGAGCGGCGGTTGGGAATGTCGGTCAGGGCATCGACGTAGGCCTGCTCCAGCAACACCTTGGACAGGTAGAAATTGTGCAGCTTGGCATTGCGGATCTGCAGGTAGCTGTAGCTGACCAGGCCGCTTAGAAACACGGCATAGCTGATCAGCATGGCGCCTTCGAGCGCATCGGGCTCGATGCGGGTGTGGTAGAACGGATTAAGCATCACCCAGGTGATGACCATGGCGCAGAAGAATGACCAGCGCCGCACCGGCAGCACCGACATGGCATACAGCACGGTGGACACCCCGAGCACCAACCAAACTGGGCGCAGGGCTATCGGGATGCCTTCGATCACCAGGCGCATGCCCAGGGTGATGACGGTAATGAACAGCAGGTTGAGCACGTCGAAGTGATGGCTGCGGCGGGTGAAACGCAGCACTACGATCAGGCTGCCGAGCAGGGCGATGAACAGGAAGGACAGCCAGGTGAAGCCCTGGTCGCCGAGGAAGCTGACGATCAGGTCGAAGACCAGCCAGATCAGGACGCTGATCGAGAATACCAGCAGGCAGAACGAGCGCATGGACTCGAATTCGTGCTGGCGGAACTCGGCGCGCAGGGCGGCGGGCGCGACCTGCTGGCGTACGTGGGCTTCGATGGTCTTGAACATCGGTTGGCTCCGAAGGCTACTACTTTTTCAGGCCTGGACCTTTCGCGGGTAAACCCGCTCCTACAGGGGCCGTACGGTGCGGGAGACCCGTGGGTTTATCCGCGAAGAGGCCGGCCCTGGCGATTCATTGCTGTGGCAAGATACCCCGGGCCCAGGGCCGGTAGCGCAACGCAAACACTGCCTCGGCATGGCACCCGCTACTCAGCCTGGGTTCGGCAGGCTCCGCCCGAAACGCCTGCTCGGGTGCGCTCACCTGGCGGAACGCCTCGCGCACCACACCCACCCGGCACGGCAACGCCTGCTCATAGCCCTGACGCACCAACGCCGGCAAACGCCCGGTGCCGGCGCCATCCTGCCACCACACAGTCAAGCCCAAGCCGGCCAGTTGATCCAGCCAGACGGCATTGACCCGCGGCGACAGCTTGCCTGTGCTGAAGGCGCTGATATGCAACGGCTTGTCCAATTGGCGGTTGAAGGCCTGCAACTGGCTGTACAGCGCATCGCGCCGTTCGGTCTCGCGTAGATGCTGGTCGTCCAGTTCCATGGGCAGGTACCAGCCGTCCACTGGCAATTGCCAGGCCTGGCGCAGTTGCTGGTACTGGCTGAGCGACCGCCCCAGCTGCGCTTTCCAGTAGCTGTTCAGGCCCTCGCCATCCAGCTCGTCGAGTCGCTGGTAGTAGGCCGGGTCCATGTACAGCCCCAGCACCAGCTGCAAGCCCTCGGCGCGCGCGGTGCGCAGGCTGTTGGCCAGCCAGCCCTGGGCACCGCCGAAATCGCTGTCGCCATAGGCACTCCATTGCACGATCAGGGTTTTGCCACCCTTGGCCGCGGTGGCTTGCCACAGTTGCTGCCACTGGGCGGGTGTGACGCTGGCATCGCGGTTAAGGGGTTGGTAGAACAGGCGCTGGTCAGCTGTGGCCGGTAGGCACAGGGCCAGCAGGCAGAAGGCGATGAGCGTACGCATCAGAAGGTCATCTCCGCACCGACCAGCACACCGTTGGCGCGCTCGTAGAGGTTACCGCCCAGCGATTGCTGGTACTCGGCACGCACTTTCAGCGAGCCGCGGTAGGCGTTGTAGCGGTCGTCGTCGAACCACCATTGCCAGCGCACGCCAACCCCGACGCGGGCGTCCTGGCGCCAGTCGTTGCTGGGGTCCTGGCTGGAGAACTCGACAAAGCCGTAGGGCATGAGCGTTTGCGGCGAGCTGCCCGGCAGCTTCCAGGCGTGGCCCTGCTGGTAGCGCGACAGCCAGGCATGGTCGCCGGCGCGGGTCCACCAGGCAGCATCGAGGTAGAGGAACCGTTCGTTCCAGTCGTCCTCATCGATGCGCCAATCGTTGCGCCAGCCTCCCTGGTCGAGGAACGAGGCGGTGGCGCGCAGCAGCAGGTCATTGCTCGATTCGGCGTGGTGGCGCAAATCGCCCCAGTTGCCGCCGACCTTGGCCGGGCTCAGCAACTGGCCAAGGCTGAGGCCGCGATAGTGTGCTTCGTCGATCTGCCGCTGGTGGTAAAGCTCGGCATACAGGTTGAGGTTGGCCTGGCCGAGCGGCTTGTAGCGCAGGCCGACACCGGTTCCCATGCTCTGGGCATAGTCGGTGCGGCTTTGGCCACCGAACAGTACCCGGCCATACACTGACAGGGTGCTGCCATTGCGGCTGGGCTCCTCGCCCAGGGCATGGTCCCACATGGCCAGCTGCACGTTCTGCGATTGCGCCCGGCGCGAGCTGCCGCTGCGCTGGCCGTTGTCGAGAAACTTGTCGTTGGTCGAGGTGCCGGCCGGCGACCAGGTGCTGGCCAGGGTAATGGTGTCGCGCCGTGACAGGCTCTCGTGGGCGCGGCGCTGGCGGTATTTGCGGGCCTCCAGGCTGCCGTATTCGTCATCACCGTCGACCAGGTTCTGCTCTACGTCGAGGATGCGGCGCAGTTCGCGGCGTGCCGCAGCGCTGTCGGCATGTTCGTCGTAGCGCAAGGCGAGTGTTTCGCCAAGGCGGTAGTCCTCGGGGAAGTCGTGAGTGGCGTGTTCAAGGTAGGGGATCGATTGCATGCGCTGAGCCTTGTCTGTCGAGCCAGCCAGGCGCATGCCGTAGTCGGCGCGATAGCGCGGCTGGTTGGGGGCCAGGCGCACGGCTTCGGCCAGCCAGGCGGTGCTCTGCGCACTGTCGCCGGCCAGTTGCGCGGTGCTGGACGCGGCGTAGTAGTGGTCGGCGCGCGGGCTGTGCGCCAGCGCCTGGCGCTGGAAGCCCAGCGCGGCCTGCGGGTCACCTTGGCGCTGGGCGATGGCGGCGCCCAGCGCCCAGTCATCAGCGCTCTGATGCGCGGCAGCGTCCCAGTAGCGGCGTGCTGCATCGGCGTCGCCTGCATTCAGCGCGCCGCGGGCAGCGGTGAGGCGGGCATTATCGGTAAAGGCGCTGTCTGGCAGGCTGCGCCAGATGGGCTGGGCGGTTTCGGAGTCGCCGGCCGCTTCGAGTGCGTAGGCCAGCGGTAGACGGTTGCCAGGGTCGCCCAAACGCTCGGCAGCCTGGTAGTAGACCACCGCCTCACCCGGCTGGTCGGGCATGGCGCAACGGCCGAGGGCGCGGTACTGGCCAGGTTCGCTCGGGGTGGCCGGCACTGCCTGGCGCACGGCATCGCACTGGCCGGCCTCAGCCAGCCGCCCGAGCAACTGGGCGCGGGTGTTGGCGTTGACCCGGGGTATCAGGCCGAGCATGCGGCGGCTGTCCAGGGGGCCGTCGTCACGGGCATACAGGTTGGCCAGACGCTGTAGCAGCGATGGGCCGAGGCGGCCCTGGTGGCGGTCGTAGGCCTGCTCCAGCAAGTGCCGTGCGTGATCGCCGTGGCCCTGTTCGGTCAACAGGAAGGTGGTTTGTTCCAGGGCGGCGAGGTCGCCGGTCTGCCGATAGCGTTGTTCCCATTCAGCGGCGGTGCGCGGCTGCGGGGGCGGCGGCGGGGCGCCATACAGGCGCTGCTTGAGCACGGCATAGGCCCGAGGGTCGGCGCTGGCGGAGCAAGCCTTGAACTGTTCCCGGGCCAGGTCCGGGTCTTGATGTGACAGCCAGTCGACCGTTTCAAGGCAGGGGCGCTGCAGGTCGTTGCTCAGGCGCCGCACCAGCGCTGCATCGTCGCCTTCGCGGGCCAGTTGCCAAAGTTGCTGGCGCTGCTCGGGTTGCTGCAGTTGATCTGGCGGTAGCGACTGCAGCCAGCGTTGGGCTTGCTGGTGGTGGCCGACGGCAATGGCGCGGTTGGCCATGGCCAGCCGCGTCTGGTTGGCCGCTGCGGGGGAGGGGGCGTGGGCCAGCAGCGCAGTCAGGCCCTTTTCGTCGACTTGCTGGATATAGGCATTGGCCAGGCGTTGCCAGTCCTGGGCAGGCAACTGGCCTGTGTCGGCCAGCGGCTGCAGTTGCTCGATGGTTTCTTTCCAGTTGCGCAGCTGTTCGGCGAAGGTGGCCCGGGCCAGGCGCAGGACCTGGCCGTCCCCACCGGGCGGCAGTTGGTTGAGCCAGCCCAGCGCTTTGGCGGCGCCACCAAACTTGGCCAGGCTCAGGCTGTAGGCCTGCCACAGCTGTACCCGGTGGTTGCCGTCGCTGGCGGCCAGCCATTGTTCCACCTGGCTGGCCGGTGGCGGGTCCTGCTCGATCCAGGTCAGGCGCAGCTCCAGCAGGGCGTCGGCGTATTCGGGGCTGTCGCCTAGCTGCTCAGCCAGCGCTTGGGCCTCCTTGTAACGGCGCTGGTGGGCCAGGGCTTCGACCAGCAGGGCGCGGGCTTCGTCGTTGTTCGGCACCCGGCCCAGGACATGGCGGGTAAGGCGCTCGACTTCAGCCCAGTTGTCTTTCCTGGCCTCGCGATAGCTGCGGTCCATAAACGGAAAGCTGGTGAACCGCTGGAAGTCGGTCATCGGCGCCGAAGCGGCAACGGGCAGGGCGGCGGAGCACAGCAGCAGGCCAGTGAAGGTGAGGGAAAAACGCGGCTTCATGCCACCTCCCGGGTCAGATCAATCGCCACTTGCTGTTCGCTGGCCTGTTCGATCAGGGCCTGCTCCAGCACCTGCCTGGTGATGATGCCGCGGGCAATCAGGTGCTCACCGAGGCTTTGGTGTTCGGGGTCGAAGTCGATCAACGCCTGGTTGAACAGGGTGACAGGGACCATGCCGCGCACCTGCAGCAGCGCGCCTAGCATGACTTGGTGATGGCTGACCCGCTCCAGCAGCGCTTCGTCGTCCTGGTGGCGTTCAAGCACAGCCAGCATGTCTCGGGTTTCTTGATGCTGCCAGGGGCTTGGGTAGTGGTAGCGAAGGCCCAGCGTGACCCGGCCCTGGGGGGCCAGGCGTGCCTTGACCGGGCGTTTCAGCTGGCGGCTGATCACACCCAGCGACACCTGGCTGACCGGGCTTTCACTGGCCAGGATCAGGGTGTCGCCGTCTTCGTCCACGGGCAGTACGCCGTAATGGGTGGCCAGCTTGCGCGGTAGTTTGGCGATCAGTTGCGGGCTGAGCTTGAACGGGTTCAGCGGTGCCCAGGGTAGGTCCAGTTGTTCGGCCAGGGTGGCCACCAACTGCTCACTGTTCAGCCAGCCACGCAGTAGCAATTCGCGGCCCAGGCGCCGACGAACCGGGCTGGTGATGGCCTGCTGCAACTGTTCGTCGGTGATCAGGCCCTTGGCCACAAGGCGCTGGCCCAGTGGTGTGCGAGCCGGGGAGGCGATGGCGGGGAACTCGTGGGTGGTCTTGTCCCAGGCCACGCGCCGCGAATCGCCCATTTCCATTACCTGGCGCAGTGCACGCAGGTTGGCGAAAAAGTTGACGAAGTTGCTCCACATCATCCGCGGGGCCGACAGCAGGCCCTCGCCGATGCCATAGAAGCGGGTGACGAACCAGGCGCGCTGGAACAGCCGGTTGAGCAGCATCAGGCCGTTCAGCCACAGCAGGGTCGACAGCAACCAGCTGTCGCTGAGGATCGACATGAAGCGCCACGACTCCGGCGCAATGACCGTGACTAGCCACATGGCCAGCAACACCAGCAGTAACAGGTTGACCAGGAAGCTCAGCAGGTAGGCGAACAGCCCGCGGCGGTCACGCCAGAGGAAATAGTTGAGCGCGCCCTTGCGGCTCCAGCCGAGGTTGCTGGTGCCCTGGAACACGATGCCGACGATCCAGCGCGACTTCTGCCGGATGGCATGCTGCCAGTCACGCGGGAAGTGCTCGCGCACGCAGATCACCTGGGAGAATTCGCGGCTCATGCCTGGGCGCCATTCCTGCTTCAGGGTCAGCGCCGGGTCGGTAATGGAGTAGCGGGCGAAAATGCACTTCATGCCTTTTTGCTTCAGGCGAAAGCCGATGTCGTAGTCTTCGGTCAAGCTTTGAACGTCGAAGGCGATGCCGTCGCCGTCCTCGAGCAGTGCGCTGATGGCGCGGCGGCTGAAGCAGGTGCCGACGCCGGCACTGGGGACCTGGCCGGTCAGCGCTTCGCGCACGATCACGTCCTTGCCGTGGTTTTCGGCAAACTCGTCGACATAGTGGCCGGCAGTAAAGCCCTTCCACTCCGGTGCGTAGGGATACACCGGGATCTGGATCATGTCCTTGCTCGGCAGCAGGTAGTTGAACAGGCGCAGCTCCATCGGCGAGATCACGTCTTCGGCGTCATGCAGGATGAAACCGGCGAACTCGATGCCGGCGTCCTGCTGGAAGCGCAGCAGCGCGTCGATGATGTTGTTCAGGCAGTCGGCCTTGCTGGTGGGACCGGGGCGGGCGCAGACCACTTTGTGCACGTTGGGGAAGTGCAGGCACACCGCGTCCACGTCCGCCTGGGTTTGCGGGTCGTTGGGGTAGGTGCCGACAAAGATCTGGTAGTTCTCGTAGTCGATGGTCGAAGCGGCCAGGCGCGCCATTTCACCGACCACGCCAACTTCGTTCCAGGCGGGGACCATGATGGCCAAAGGTTTTTCCGGGACTTCGTACAAGCGCTTCTCATCGGCCCTTTCGAACTTGCCGTAGATGCGAAAACGCCGGATCAGCGTGCGCCCCCAATAGCACAGATCGATGAACAGGTCGTCCAGGCCCAGCAGGAACATCAACGAGGCAAGGGTGATCGCCAGGAGCTTCAGGCCGAACAGCAGGTAAGTGAGAAAATCGATGAATACCAGGCTCATGTGTCAGCCACCGGCAGGGCAGAGTGGGCCATCGTCTTATCCTCGCTCGTTCCCTCGACGAAGGTGCAGGAGATGTCACTGTCATGTACGGGATAGATACAAGCAGCCGAATGCGGGATTGTCCAAATTTCGGGCTGTTTCTTGCGGGCTGCATCTTGTAGCTTTACAGGTCGTTCATTCAGGGAGCTGAACATGCAAGGTAAGGCCCGCAAGATCGTCCAGGCCATTCTCTATGAGGCCATCGCCGTCGCCTGCGTGGCGCCCGCACTGGAGCTGGCGTTCGGCGCCGGCATGGCGCAGTCGACCGTGCTGTCGGTGCTCATGTCAGGCATCGCGATGAGCTGGAACATGGGTTACAACTGGGCATTCGAACGTTGGGAAGCGCGCCAGCTCAAACGTGAGCGCACTTTCCTGCGGCGCCTGCTGCATGCGCTGGGCTTCGAGGGTGGGCTGGTGGTGATCCTGTTGCCGCTGGTGGCGTACTGGCTGGACGTGAGCCTGTGGGCCGCACTGCTGACCAACCTGGCGTTGTTCGTGTTCTTCTTCGTTTACGCCTTTGTCTTCCAGTGGGGCTTCGACAAGGTGTTCGATGTGCCGCTTTCGGCGCAGCAGGCCAAGTGTTGACTTTCGGCTGCGAGGCAGGCTAAGTTCCTACCCCATGAATACATTCCCGCACGTGAACGCCATTATTATTACCGCCATTATCAGCTTGGCGGGCTAGCGCGTACGTGCACCGAACCCGCCCTGGAGGCGGGTTTTTTCTCTCTGACTCCTGGGCAACGTAAAAATAGCCAAGGAGTCATCGATGACCAGTTTCAGTGTCCCTCGTACTACCGTCACCCCCCAGCAATTGCTGTCGGAGCAGGTGCGGCGCATTCTTGCGGCGCCGGTGTACGACCTGGCCATTGAAACGCCCCTGCAACCGGCCCCGGCCTTGTCTGCTGCCCTGGGCAACCAGGTGTTGCTCAAGCGCGAAGACCTGCAGCCTACGTTTTCGTTCAAGATCCGGGGGGCCTACACCCGCCTGTCGCGACTGACTGATGTGCAGCGTGAGCGCGGGGTGATCACCGCTTCGGCGGGCAACCATGCCCAGGGCGTGGCCTTGGCCGCATCGCATCTGGGTATGAAGGCAACCATCGTCATGCCCACCACCACGCCATCGTTGAAAGTGGAAGGCGTGCGTTCGCGCGGCGGGCATGTGGTGCTGCATGGCGAGAGCTTCCCCCATGCGCTGGCCCACGCACTGAAGCTGGCCGACAGCGAAGGCGCGACCTTCGTGCCACCGTTCGATGACCCGGATGTGATCGCCGGGCAGGGTACCGTGGCCATGGAAATCCTACGTCAGCGCCCGGGGGCGCTGGACGCTATCTTTGTGCCCGTGGGCGGTGGCGGCTTGATCGCCGGTATCGCCGCCTACGTGAAGTACCTGCGCCCTGACGTGAAGGTGATCGGCGTCGAACCGGTGGATTCCAACTGCCTGCAGGCTGCCATGGCCGTCGGCGAACGCGTCATCCTGCCGCAGGTCGGCACCTTTGCCGATGGTGTGGCGGTGGCGCAGATCGGCGCCCATTGCTTCGAGCTGTGCCGCCACTTCGTCGACGAGGTGGTGACGGTGAGCAGTGACGAACTGTGCGCGGCGATCAAGGATATCTACGACGACACCCGTTCGATCACCGAGCCGTCCGGGGCCTTGGCCGTGGCCGGTATCAAGAAGTACGTGGCGCGTGAAGGTGTGCAGGGACAGACCCTGGTGGCCATCGACTCCGGGGCCAACGTCAATTTCGACCGCTTGCGCCATGTGGCCGAGCGGGCCGAGTTGGGCGAGCAGCGCGAGGCGATCATCGCGGTGACAATTCCGGAACAGCCGGGCAGCTTCCGGGCCTTTTGCCAGGCACTGGGCAAGCGGCAGATCACAGAATTCAACTACCGCTTCTACCCCGGCAAGGAGGCGCGCCTGTTCGTGGGCGTGCAGACCCACCCGGTGCATGACCCCCGTGAGCAGTTGCTGGCCAGCTTGCGGGAGCAGGGGTACAGCGTGCTGGACCTGACCGACAATGAGCTGGCCAAGCTGCATGTGCGCCATACCGTGGGTGGGCATGCCGCGTCAGGGGCTGATGAGCGGGTACTGCGCTTCGAGTTCCCCGAACGGCCAGGGGCGTTGCTGGGGTTTCTGGAGCGGTTGGGCAAGCGTTGGAACATCAGCCTGTTCCATTACCGCAACCATGGTGCGGCGCAGGCGCGGGTGTTCGCTGCTTTGGAAGTGCCAGAGGACGAGTTGGCGGGCTTGCCGGTGACGCTGGACGAGATGGGATATCGGTACTGGGACGAGACTGACAACCCGGCGTACAAGCTGTTCCTGGGCTGACGCGCCTGTGTGGCCAATGCAAGCGTGTCTAGCTGCTTGCCGCCTGTGTTCGCTGCGTGACCGCCCCGCCCAAAGGGCAGGGCGATTCCTGCAGGGAACTGCGCGAGCCAGCGAGTGGGTTTCAACGCTCGCGCATGAAAAAGCCGGCAACGAACTTGCGGAATGTTTCCAGGCTTTTGAAGTCGGCGTAGCGCTTGAAGTTCTCGGTATCCGGCTCGGGGCCGATGGGCTGTTCCAGCAGCGACACTGACAACACCCGGTCCTGGTCCGAGGTCAGCACCAGTTCATCCATCACCTGCCCACCGATCACGGGGCGACGCATCTGCACTTTCACCCCTTTACTGGCCATCCAGTCGATCAGCGACACCAATGCCTTGAGCGGCTCGCGTTCTTCATCGCGGTACACCGGGAACAAGTGCGCGCGCGACAGCACGGGCACACTGGCCACATGGATCAGCTCATAGAAATGGCTACCGGCGCTGGTCGGCGAGTAGATCATCAGCGCCAGCAACGGCCCGGTGGTGCGGCTCCCGCCCCAGTACAGGTGATGCCCCTGGAAGTCGAAGCCGTCCTCGCTGCGGTTGTTGAACAACTTGCGCCCTTTGATCTGGTCGACGCAGTCCAGCAGCAGGCCGTGGCGGCGATGGTTGCCGAACACAGAAGCTTCGCGCAGGCGGGACTTGAGCATCATCATGTGCTTCATGTCCAGGCGGGTTTCCAGGTAGTTGCTGGCGGGCACCCGCTCCAGCAGCGGATAGCGGCTGGCCACGCTGCGCAACTCGGCAAACTGTGTGGTCAGGTCTTTCTTCAGGTGGGTGGCGTAAAGGTTGAGCCCGCTGGTTTCAATCCAGGTCAGCAGCAGTGACAGCAGGCGCTGCTGTTCGCGTCTGTCGTTGCCATCGCCGGCGCCACCGGCCGTGCCAGCACGGAAGTCGCTGATCAGGCGCAAGGGTGTATCGGGTGGCAGCCAGGCGGCGGGTGGGGCGGGGTCGTTTTCACGTTCGGCGGCTTCCCGCTCGTCCTTGGTGAACGGGCAGCCAGGCGCGTGCTCGGCGGTGCCCGGGTTGTTCTTGAGGAAAAGTGTGCCGGTGCTGCCGTTGAGAGTGACATTGAGCACCGGCAAGGCATCGTTGCGGCAGTCACAAGCCAGCCACTGGTTGGCGTTGCGCACGTTCATCAGTAGCTGGTTGGCCTGTAGCAGGCGCGGGCCGGCGAGGCTGCCGGTGGCAAAGCCGACCAGCAGTTCCTCTTCAGCGGGGGTCAGGCTGCGCACCTGGGTGGCGGTTTTGTCGATGATTCGCATGAAGCAGCTCCAAGCTACGAGCCTCAAGCTTCAAGCAAAGTCGCGCGGCTTTCAACTCGCCGCTTTGCTACCGCCGAACATCTTCGCGGCACGGGCGCGAATCTGATCGGGCGTCAGGTCCTCTTTGTGGGTGGACACGAACCAGATGTTGCCAAACGGATCTTTCAGGGTGCCGCTGCGGTCACCGTAAAATTGGTCGGTCAAGGGATGTAACTGGATGCCCCCGGCGGCCAGGGCCTGGGCGTAGACCTTGTCGCAGTCTTCAACATACAAGTGCAGGCCAACACCCGCACCGTTGAGCTTCTGGCTGGCGGTGAGGCCGCCTTCCATGTCGCAGGGGTCGCCCAGCATCAGCGACGAATCGCCGATTTTCAGTTCGGCATGGCCAACGCGACCGCCCGGGGCATCGAGGCGGAACATTTCCACCGCCCCAAAGGCTTGCTTGTAAAACTCGATGGCCTTGGCGGCGTCGTTGATGGCCAGGTAGGGCGTGATGCTGTGCTGGCCTTCGGGAATAGGTTTGACTGCCATGTTCGACTCTCCTGTGCAATGGGCGCCGAAAGGCGCCCTGTTGCTTAGAGTCGTTCGCCCAGATGGAAAATCGACAGTGATGCTAGATCGATTGTCTATAAGCGCGGCGGTCAGAAGATGTAGTCGGTGGTCAGGAAGCTCGACTGGCGGTTGCGAATGATCTCGCTGATCAGCGCTTTGTTGGCCTCCTGGAAGCGCGTGGCGACCAGCGTCCGGATGGAGAACACACGCAAAGCGTCATCCACCGAGAGCGTGCCCTCGGCGCTGTTCTTGCGGCCGTTGAACGGGTAGGTGTCAGGGCCGCGTTGGCACTGAGCATTGATGTTGATGCGCCCGACCTGGTTGGCGAAGATGTCGACGAGGCTGCCGATGGTGGCCGGGTCGTTGCCGAACAGGCTCAGTTGCTGGCCGTAGTCGGAGTCCAGCACATAGTCGATCACTGTCTGCAGGTCGCGGTAGGGCACCACCGGTACCAGCGGGCCGAACTGCTCTTCGTGGTACACGCGCATTTCCCGGCTGACCGGGTACAGCAAGGCCGGGTAGAAGAATGAGCCGCGGCTGTGCCCGCCATTTTCGTTGAGCACGCGCGCGCCCTTGGCCGTCGCATCGGCAACCAGGCCATCGAGGTAGTCGACCTTGCCAGGCTCGGGCAACGGTGTCAGCGCCACGCCAGGTTCCCACGGCATGCCGGGCTTGAGCGCCGCCAATTTGTGCTGAAACTTGTCGAGGAAGGCCTCGACCACATCCTCGTGCACGAACAGGATCTTCAGTGCCGTGCAGCGCTGGCCGTTGAACGACAACGCCCCGGTGACGGCCTCTTCGACAGCGTTGTCGAGGTCGACCTGGGGCAGCACGATGCCCGGGTTCTTGGCGTCCAGGCCCAGTGCGGCGCGCAGACGATGCGGGCGTGGGTGCAGTTTTTTCAGGTCGCTGGCGGCCTTGTGGGTGCCGATGAAGGCGAATACATCGACCTTGCCGCTGGCCATCAGCGCGCTAACCGTTTCCCGGCCGCGTCCATAGATGACATTGATCACGCCTGCCGGGAAGCTGTCGCGGAACGCTTCGAGCAAGGGGCGGATCAGCAGTACGCCGAACTTGGCCGGCTTGAACACCACGGTGTTGCCCATGATCAGCGCCGGGATGAGCGTGGTAAAGGTCTCGTTCAGCGGGTAGTTGTAGGGCCCCATGCACAGGGCCACGCCCAGCGGGGCGCGACGGATCTGGCCGAGGGTGCCTTGTTCCAGCTCGAAGCGGCTGGAGCGGCGGTCCAGGTCCTTGAGGGCGTTGATGGTGTCGACGATGTAGTCGCAGGTGCGGTCGAATTCCTTCTCCGAATCCTTCAGGTTCTTGCCGATCTCCCACATCAGCAGCTTGACCACGGCCTGGCGCTGTTCACGCATACGGGCAAGGAAGGATTCCACATGCTGGATACGCTCGGCCACGCGCATGTTCGGCCAGGCGCCACGGCCTTTGTCATAGGCCTGCACGGCGGCATCGAGGGCGGTAAGCGCGGTCTCGGCATCCAGCAGCGGGGCGCTGCCCAGTATGACCTGATGCTCCTCGTCGCCTTGCTTGAGCCACACCGGGCTGCGCACCGTGGCCAACGGGCCGTCCCAGCGCCTGAGCTCACCGTTGACCAGGTAATCGCGTTGTTCCAGTGGGGCTCCCAGGCGCCAGGTGTCCGGGATGTTCTCGGCGCTGGGGAAGAGTGAATCGAGCAAACGGTCCATGGGTACTGCACCTCACATCAAAGGGCGGTTTTCAAGTCAGTTGAATCGTTTCAGCTACGAGCATGCACTGGCTGCCGGAAAAACACCAGTCTGGTTCAACATGGCCGCCAATGCCTACCCGGCAAGCAGTCAGCGAACTGAAAGGCGTTGATGCAAAGTAGGCATCAAAGTTTACTCATTGATAGCGAAGTAGCCAGCGGACGCTTGATGGGCATGGTTATAGCAAAAGTTGTGTTGAGCATTGGTTTGATGCGGGGAATTTGACGCCATGAAACTTGATTAAAAGTCAGCCAGAAGCCGCTTGCCAAAGCGTTTGCAGCCATCTTAAATTGTTACTGAATGTGATAGTAAAGTTTCAAGTAAAACAATAAAAATCAGAGTGTTAAGTTTTTTTGCCGGGTTTTTTCTCTTGTTCCGATTGGCCAACAGTGCACTTCAAAGGACGCCGAAGAAGAAATGAAAAAGACCTTGACGACTGTGGCGCGCAAGCTCCTGTCGCCCTCCCTGCGCTACGAAATCAGGCTGCTGGCCAGCAAAATGCGAGAAATGTTGGCGCGTGCCTGTCTCTGGCGTTGGGAAGTCGCCAGGTTCCGCCCGCAACAGGAGAGCCCGTACGAAATCCTCTACATCGGCCGCAAGCAGCAACGGGAAATGGCCAAGCTGCTGATCGGTGGCAAGGGCCAGGGCAGCGCATCGATCGTGGACGGTGCAAGTGCCACGGCGGCTGCCAGCCACGTCGTGGTCATCAGCGAAATGCCCACGTCGGGGTCGCTGTCAGTCCCCCACTACCTGAGCGCCGTGGTGCCGCTTGGGCGCCCACTGGAAGACATCACTGCCCGCTACGACAGCGAACTGCGGCGCAGCATTCGCAAGAACCGGCCGCTTTATCACATGCGCCAAGCCCTTTCGGACGAAGAAATCGCCATGGCCGACCGGGATCTGCTGCGCCCTTATGCTTCGGCCCGGCAGGGCATTCATGCCGCGCAGTTTCCTACCGAAGAGGTGTTCCGTATTGCCAAGAGTGTCGGCCGGCTTGACTTGATCATGCTGGGCGATGAGGTGATCGGCTGCCACCTGGGGTGTGAAGTGGTACGCGGCGGCAAGCGTTACTGGAGCACGTTGCGCTTTGGCTATTGCGAGGCGGTGTTTTCCGATGCGAAGAAATTGCGCGAGGTGAATTCGATCACCACTTTCATGGCGCTTGAATGGGCACTGGAACAGGGCTTCGATTATTACGACATCGGCCTGTGTCTGGCGCGCCCGGACGACGGCCTGCTGAAGTGGAAGCGCCGCCGCGGTGGTGATATCGATTCGCTGGGTAACCATGCGTACCTGTTTGTCCGCCTGCCCAAGACCGGTACGGCAAAGTTCCTGTGGGACACGCCGATGTTCGCGGTCGAAGGCGACAAGCTGACGTTGCATCTGGGGCTCCCCGATGGCCCAAGCGATGAGGAAGTTGCCAGCCGCTATCACGAAATGGTGTTTGGTGGCCTGCACAAGATTTATCTCTACGGAGGCAGCGGGGCAGGCGAACCGTTTGTGGAAACATTGCGCAGCCGTTACGCCAGCTTGCAGTCACCGCCCACCATGGAAAGAGTCACGAGTAGTTGAGTAACTGCCAGGGATGCTTTGATCTGGCGCCGGGCGCCGGGCTCCAGTCTTCGTCATCAGGGGGGACGCTTCATGGGAAGCGACATCTCGCAGTTCAGTGCATCGCCCGCAGGCAGGCAACACAGCTGGACCTTGGCCGCCTACCGATACATGGCGCGCAAACGGCTGGGCGGCAAATCGGCGATCGATCTCAAGAGCGTCGCCACCAAAAGTTGGGACATTGCCCCGGGCGAAGCCACGGTTTCGCCGCCGGCCATTTTCCTGCCTGGCCAGCTGGAGCGGGTAACGGGCTGGGAAGGCAAGCGGTTTTACCCCTACGTGCACCCGGCGCAGACCATGGCGGGAGGTGTCCACACGTTGCAAGGGCCAACCCGCGGCTACCTGGTCAAGGATGTATGGCTGGTCGATGGGGCATTGTACAAGGGCAAGGCCAGCCACTGGCTGTCACAGAAGCCGAATACCTTCCCGACCATCCTCATCGACCATGAAATCGACCGCGCTGCGATCTACTGCACGCTAAACGGTAATGCCTGGTTCGGCACCTGGCTGATGGAGGATTGCCCGACCTATGCGCTGGCCTGCAACGAGGGCATCCCCGTGACCACCGCCCCCTCTGCCAGGTATCCGCTGTTCACCCAGGCACCGGCCTATGAAGACTGGCTGGACATGAAGCCTTTGCGCCTGCGCAGTGCGTTCTTCCGTGAGCTGGTGCTGTTCGATGACCAGAGCAACAACCGCAGCCGGCATGCTCGCTACCGAGCCATGGGTGACAAGCTGCTGTCGCATGTGACGCACACGCAGCACCCGGGGGTTTTCCTGTTGCGGGGCGGTGATGGTGACCTGCGCCTGTTGCGCAACGAGCTGGAGCTTGCCGAACACCTGCGCACGACCCGCGGTTTTCGCATCGTCAACCCGCTGAAGTCCGATGTACCGAGTATTGTCGCGGCCTGCGCCGGGGCTAAAGTGGTCATCGGGGTGGAGGGTAGCCAGTTGGTGCATGGCGTGAATGTGCTGCAGGCTGGAGGCTGCCTGCTGACTTTGCAGCCGCCGAACCGTTTTGTCAGTTACTACAAATACCTGACGGATCGTGATCACCAGCATTTCGGCTTTGTGGTAGGCCTGCTGGACGGCGATGGTTTCCGGATCGATATTGACGAGGTGGAGCGCACGCTGGATCTGTTCCCTCGATAAATGTGTAGTATCCGTGCATGGATCAGCGGCAGGCAGGGCAGTAGAGGATGATCGAGGTATCACGGTTTTGGCGCGACCCTGCCTTGCCGTTCGTCGAAGCCCGACGGGTAGGGGACGGGCGCAAGGTGTGCTACGCCGCGCACTCCCACGAGAGTTTCTCCATCGGGGTGATCACGGGGGGACGTAGCACTTACATCAACAGTGACCAGTGCGTTGAGGTTGGGGCGGGTACCACGGTGTTGATGAATCCAGGCGTGGTGCATACCTGCAACCCTGTTGCCGGGGAACCCTGGTCTTACCTGATGCTGTTTGTCGATCAGCCTTGGTTGCAGGCAGTGGGTTTTACCCTGCCCACGCAGACCTGGAGCCGCTCGCCTGTGTTGTATGGGCGGCTGTTGCAGGCCTTTGCCGACCTGTTCGATGCCAGGCTGCCTGATCGCGAAGCCCGCCTGGTGGCCCTGTTTCACGAGTTGCCGGGCATGCTTGGCGGTAATGCCAGCGAGGGTGGCGAGGGCAATCCACGGCTGGATGCAGCGGCAGCGTTCATACGCGCCCATCGCAGTGACCCGCTCAGCCTCGAGGACATCTGCGGGGCCTGTGGCCTGTCCCGTTCCTACCTGATTCGTGCCTTTCGCCAACGCTTCGGCCTGACGCCGCATGGCTACCTGCTAGACCAGCGCGTGCAACTGGCCCGGGCGCAGTTGCGCCAGGGCCGCTCAATTGCTGAAGTTGCACAGGAGGCCGGGTTCGCTGATCAGGCACACCTGCAGCGGGCATTCAAACAGCACCTGGCGGCGACACCGGGGCATTACAGAAATGCCGTCGCTAGCCTGGGCGCTCCTGCAGGAGCCGTGCAAGCCTTAAAGGATCAGGTAAACCGCGCTGGCGACCAGTAACACGGCCAGGCTCCGATTGAGCATGCGCAGGTGACGTGGGTTGTCCAGGTACTGGCGAATCACGCTGCCGGCCCAGGCCCAGCAGGCCACCGAGATGAAACAGATCGGCCCGTAGATCCAGGTAAACAGCCACAGCAAGTGCTGTTCACCGCCGGTGTAGGCACCCACCCCGGCAACGGCTGCCAACCAGGCTTTGGGGTTCAGCCACTGCATCGCTGCGCCGTGCCAGGCTGAAGGGGCTTGGGTAGGCTGTGCGTTGTTCAGGTTACCGTCGTCACTGGCCAGCTTCCACGCCATGTACAGCAGAAACGCCACACCGCCCCAGTGCAACATCAGGCCCAGCAAGGGCCAGCGCAACAGCAGTTGATGCAGGCCCAGCCCGACCAGCACCAGCAACAGGCAGAACCCCAGCGTGGCGCCGGCCACATGTGCAACGCTGGCGCGCAGGCCATGGCGGGCACCGCTGCCAAGGGCGACGATGTTGACCGGGCCGGGGGAGATCGAGGCCGCAAGGGCGAAGGCGGCCATGGACAGGTATAGGCTCATGAGGAAGATCCGCGTGGTTGGGGAGGCGTTATCCTCGCGTGGCCGGCGTTCTGATGTATTGAACAAAAGTACCTGCGCACGACTCGCGCCTGCAGGGCTAATGGCGATCCAGGGTTGTTACAGGTTTTGTAATAGTTTTGCGCTACTACAGAAACCTGCTGTGCTTGTAGCATCGTTCTCCCAATTTGTTATCAAGGTCTATATGAGCACCTTCGCGGAGCCCCCCAGTCTTCGGCCTTTCTGGCCATCCTTCTCCCGTCCTTGTGACGTGCCCCTCGTGAGTACCCGCTAATGGAATGGCTAGCCGACCCCACGGCCTGGTTAGGCCTGTTGACGCTTATCGTCCTCGAGCTGGTGCTGGGTATCGACAACCTGGTGTTCATTGCCATTCTCGCCGACAAGTTGCCGCCCCATCAGCGCGACCGCGCGCGGGTCATTGGCCTGAGCCTGGCGCTCATCATGCGCCTGGGCCTGTTGGCCAGCATTTCGTGGATGGTCACCCTGACCGCACCGCTGTTCGAAGTGTTCGGCAAGAGCTTCTCTGGCCGTGACCTGATCATGCTGTTCGGTGGTGTGTTCCTGCTGTTCAAGGCCACCATGGAGCTGCATGAACGCCTGGAAGGTCACGTGACCCAGGCCAGCGGCACGCTGCGCCATGCCGCGTTCTGGCCGATCGTTGCCCAGATCGTGGTACTGGACGCGGTATTCTCGCTGGATGCCGTGATCACGGCGGTCGGCATGGTCGATGAGTTGTCCGTGATGATGATCGCGGTGATCTTCTCGATCGGTATCATGATCGTTGCCAGCAAGCCACTGACCCGCTTCGTCAACGCCCACCCCACGGTGATCATGCTGTGCCTGGGCTTCCTGATGATGATCGGTTTCAGCCTCACCGCCGAAGGCCTGGGCTTCCATATCCCCAAAGGCTACCTGTACGCGGCCATCGGCTTCTCGATCCTGATCGAGCTGTTCAACCAGCTGGCCCGTGCCCGCCGCAAGCGCAGCTTGCAACAGCATCGGCCGTTGCGCGAACGCACTGCCCATGCCGTGCTGCGCCTGCTGGGCGGCCGCCGGGTCGAGGCTGACGAGGTTGGCGAGGAGATTGCCGACCTGGTCGAGGGCGGCGGGGAACAGGTGCTGTTCGACCGCCGTGAGCGGGTCATGATCAGCGGCGTGCTGAACCTGGCCGAGCGGCCGATTCGTACGGTGATGACAGCCCGTGCCGAGGTTGATGTGATCGACCTGGCGCAACCGGCCGACGCCATTGCCCAGGCCCTGGCCAATTCGCCGTACTCGCGCCTGCCGCTGATCCGCGATGGTCGCGTGGACGAGCCCTTGGGCTTTGTGCACAAGAAGGAACTGCTGAAAGAACTGCTCTCGGGCAGCCAGCCCGACCTGGAAAGCATGGCCCGGGCGCCGTTGAACCTGCTGGAGAGCTTCAGCATCCTCAATGCCCTGGAGCAAATGCGCGGTCAATCGACCCACATTGCCTTCGTGGTCAACGAGTTCGGTGACTTCACCGGGCTGTTGACCATGACCGACATCCTTGAGTCGATTGCCGGTGAGCTGCCGGATGCCAGTGAAGTCGAAGGCCCGGGCATCGTTCAGGAGGGCGAAGGCTTTGTGGTGAGCGGTGCGCTGAATCTCAGCCAGGTGCAGGCGCGTACTGGCTTCAGCGCCCGTGCTACCGAGGATTACCAGACCCTTGCGGGCCTGGTGATGAGCTTGCTCGACCGCCTGCCGATGGTCGGTGACCGGCTAGCCTGGAATGGCTGGATGCTGACCGTGGAGGCGGTTGAAGAGCGACGGGTACGCCAGGTTCGGCTTACACCGAACGGCGACGCTGACGTAGCAGGTGCTTGAAGCCCTCAAGCACCAGCACCAGTACTGCGGCCCAGATTGGCAGGTAGGTCAGCCACTGATCCGGGCCGATGGTTTCGCCCAGCAGCAACGCCACGCCCACCAGCAGCACGGGTTCGACGTAGCTGAGCAGACCGAACAGGCTGAATGGCAGCATGCGGCTGGCCAGCACGTAGGCAATAAGCGCCGAAGCGCTGATCGCGCCAAGGATCGGGACCAACACATACAGCCCGGGGTGTGCTTGCAGGTCAGCGCTGGAAAGTGGGCTCTGGATCACGAAGTACAGCGCCCACGGCAGCAGCAGGCACATGTCGCACCACAGGCCGCCCAGGTGGTCGGTGCGGCAGTGTCGACGCAGCACGAAGTAGACCGGGTAGCCGATCGTTACCAGCAGGGTTTCCCAGGCAAAACTGCCATTTTGGTAAAGCTCGTGGCCCACGCCCAGTGCGGCGCAGGCCACGGCTACCGTCTGCAGGCGTGACAGGCGCTCGCCATAGACCAGCCGCCCGGTCAGAACCATGGCCAGTGGCAGCAGGAAGTAACCCATCGACACTTCCAGGCTGCGCCCATGCAGAGGCGCCCAGAGAAACAGCCACAGTTGCACCCCCATCAGCCAGGACGTGCCGACCATGCCGAGCAACAGCACCGGCGTGCGTTTTACCCGGCCCATCAGTTCGCCCACCCGCTTCCAGTCTTTCGAGACAAGCATGAACAAGGTGAGGCAGGGCAGTGTCAGCAGGGTGCGCCAGCCAAAGATTTCTTCGCCATCGAGTGGCTTGAGCAGGGAGGTATAGAAGTACATCACAGCGAACAGGCAGGACGCCATGACCGATGAAACAATGCCTTTTGACACGAATGCCTCGGATACGGGAATTGAGCGGGTTGATCAACTGCGCATGATCTCAGGGGGCGCATCTTGCGGCAACTGCGTTGCACCCGGGCGAGTGGCCAGAGCTTCGAGGAACTGGGCGGCCGGCATGGGCCTGGCGAACAGGTAACCCTGCTGGAAGTCCACCCCGTGCGCGGCCAGGTAGTCGCGCTGCATGTCGGTTTCCACTCCCTCGGCAACGATGCCCAGGTCCAGCTTTCCCGACAGCTCGATGATGGTCTCGAGTATGTGCACTGACAGCGCATCGGCGCCGATCATGGCAACGAAGCTCTGGTCGATCTTCAGGTAGTCGACCTTGAATTGCCGCAGGTAGTTGAGGCTCGACTGGCCGGTGCCGAAATCGTCGAGGGCAATCATCACGCCCATGGCATGCAGGTTTTCGAACAACTCAAGGGTGACCGGCGTAGGCTCGATCAGCTTGCGCTCTGTCAGTTCCAGGGTCAGCACCACCCGGCCGGGCGGAAAGTGCTGCAGGAACGTACGGCAGTCATCCAGCAGGCTGAGGTCGCGGCAGTGGTCAGCGGTGATGTTGACACCAATATGGAAGCCGTCTTCCAACAAGCCGGCATAGGGCGCCAGGCTTTGCGCGGTATGTGTCAGCAGCGCGCGGGTCATGGCGACAATCTGCCCGCTGTGTTCGGCATAGGGGATGAACAGGTCGGGGCGAACCAGGCCTTCTCGTGGGTGGTGCCAGCGCATCAGCACTTCCGCACCGGCCCAGCGGTAATCGCCCTTGCGCACCACTGGCTGAAAATACGGCAGGAATTCATCGGCCTGCAGGGCACGGTCCAGTTCGGCACGCGGTGAGGTGGCGCGGCGAATCTGCCAGCGGCATGCCAGCGCCGCCAGGGCACCCAGTACCAGCAGCAGACTGAACAGGCCAGGGTAGTGGCTGCGTAACAGTTGGCCTTGCTTGTCGGCACTGTAGCCGCCCTGCACGCTGAAAGGGTAACGCGTCGAGCCTAACAGCACGTTGGCACTGGCGGCAGCAGGGGAGACGCCTTTGTGGACCACGCCGTCCTTGCCCATCCAGGCGTCGCCCACGCGGATTTGCAGTTCTTCATCGGGGCCGATCAGGCGCAGTGCTGTCAGCAGGTGGTCGCCATCCACCGTGGTGATTGCACCGTGGTCGCCGTCGCTGGCACGGTAGACCAGCAGCGGGTGGCCCGGCGTAACCGAGTTGCCGTCCATCAGCCATAACTTGCCGTCGACGTAATCGCCAGGATTGACCGGTTCTTCGAACTCGCCGAACAGCGAGGTGCAATAAAGGGTGTTGTGCCTGAACAGGTTGGTCGAGCGCACGAAGGCATTGCGGGTAACCTGGGCCCTTAGCATAAGCTGGGCCTGCTCGCATGAACTGTCAGTCAGAGGAAGTAGCGAATTGGCGGCATGGGACAGGTTGTCGAGGATGTGTTCGACGTGTTCCAACGCCTGGCGGGTGGTGGCGTGGCTGCTGGCCTGCATTTCACGTTCGACCTGCCAGTTCATCACGGCCAGGCCGCACATGACCGGCAGCAGGCCGACGACCCAAGGCAAGAGCGTGCGCCAGCTGAGTGCGGCGCGGCGTTTGGCGGTAAGGGGCATGCTGACCTGACTATCATGGCGTAAAACGAGAGGATAGCCGTTTGTCGCCGCGTACGAGCAACTAAAACGCGACAAACCATTTTACGCAATGTAGAATCGATTTACGAATACAACAATAAGGTCCTTCACGTCCGAAGGATCAAGCCCGCCGAGAATGGGTCCATATGACATACCATGGGTTCAAGCTGATCATAGGTGACTTCCTCGCCCGCAGCGTGCGCGGTATCCCGTGCTCACCGCCGTTTCTGTTCCACATCCTACGCAATCTATAATTTTCGCAGCAGATGAGGACACGAACATGGCTGATATCTTCGACAATCCAATGGGCCTGATGGGCTTCGAGTTCATCGAACTGGCTTCGCCGAGCCCTGGCGTACTTGAGCCTGTATTCCAGATACTGGGTTTCACCAAAGTGGCCACCCACCGCTCCAAGGATGTGCACCTGTATCGCCAGGGTGGCATCAACCTGATCCTGAACAATGAACCTAAAAGCATCGCTTCGTACTTTGCCGCTGAACACGGCCCGTCGGTATGTGGCATGGCCTTTCGCGTGCGCAATGCCCATGAGGCCTATGCCCGCGCCCTGGAACTGGGCGCCCAGCCGGTAGAAATCGAAACCGGCCCGATGGAATTGCGCCTGCCGGCGATCAAGGGTATCGGGGGGGCACCGCTCTACCTGATCGACCGCTTCGAGGAAGGCAGTTCAATCTACGACATCGACTTCAACTTCATCGAAGGCGTGGATCGTAACCCGGTAGGTGCTGGCCTGAAAATCATCGACCACCTCACCCATAACGTCTACCGTGGGCGTATGGCCTACTGGGCCGGGTTCTACGAGAAGCTGTTCAACTTCCGTGAAATCCGCTACTTCGACATCAAGGGCGAATACACTGGCCTGACCTCCAAGGCCATGACTGCGCCTGATGGCATGATCCGCATCCCGCTCAACGAAGAGTCCTCCAAGGGCGCAGGGCAGATCGAAGAGTTCCTGATGCAGTTCAACGGTGAAGGTATCCAGCACGTGGCCTTCCTGACCGATGACCTGCTCAAGACCTGGGATGCGCTGAAGGGGTTGGGCATGCGCTTCATGACCGCGCCACCGCAAACCTACTACGAAATGCTCGAAGAGCGCCTGCCTGGCCATGGTGAGCCGGTCGACCAACTGCAAGCCCGTGGCATCCTGCTCGATGGTGCCTCGCAGCCCGAAGACAAGCGCCTGCTGCTGCAGATTTTCTCGGAAACCCTGCTTGGCCCGGTTTTCTTCGAGTTCATCCAGCGCAAAGGTGACGATGGCTTCGGTGAGGGCAACTTCAAGGCACTGTTCGAATCTATCGAGCGTGACCAGGTACGCCGCGGCGTGCTGAGCACAGACTGACCGCCCCTGGAGTACCGTCGTCGTCATGTTTGTTCGGCGGCGGTACCCCGTCTGTTGGCACGTGCCCTGAACAGGGCCAGGTAGACGATCGAGCCGGTCACGATCCCCACCAGCATCAGCGAGGGGACGATCTGCAGCACCGACTGGCGGATTTCCTGAGCGGTGAAACCCTCTGGGTAGCCACCTTTGACCGTGTATCCATACTTGGCCGACATGGCGCTTGTAAAGAATTCGGACTGTGAAGGGCGCTCAAGGTCACGGCTGTCACCATTGCTCCATATGTAGCGGTCGCCAAATTCAACCAGCAGTGTCAGCCCATCCAGAAAGCCATCCAGTTCATTGCGAATCTGCATGGCATAGGCTGTCACGATGATGCTATGGCTTTTGCCCTTCTGGTGAAAGTCGACCAGCAGCTTCTGGCGCGTGTCAGGGGGGCCGTAGGACAGCGCGACCCGCTGGCCGGACGACGCGAATGATGAATAATGCTCCAGCGAACCTGAAGCCGTGCTGCAGTAGGGTTGATTGTCTTTGAGCAAGGTCAGCGACCTGACCATGGAGCGAATGGCAACCTGGTCCTGCAAGGCACTTTTGACGTTATCGCAAGATTCCCCTGCAAATGGCAGGGTGCGCAGGGCCGTCTCGTGCATTCTGTCCAGTGCATTGTCGACACTGAAAACCGCCTCCTGAACGGAAATGCTGGCGTTTTCCGCAAGTTTCGCTTCCAGCTGGAAAGCCATCACCAGCAAACCGGAAACCACAGGCACCAGCGCCACTGCAATGAGCAGCAGCAGCTCCACCATGCTGCGCCCCGCGTGCATGATTTTCGACATAGGCTAATAGTTCTCCGCTCTGAAACTGTCCGTGGTGAACAGCTGAGCCCTGAGCCTATGTATTTGCTTTCCGGGCTGCTGTAGTCCGGCTGCAGTTGAAGCGGTAGGAAATCGAGCGCCTTGATGTAGCTAAGTGCCCTTGAGCTTTTTCAGCACTGTCTCGGCCAGCAAGGCAGTGGAAGCGGGGTTCTGCCCGGTGATAAGCCTATCATCGTCGACCACGTACGGCTTCCACGGCTCATCATGTTTACTGTACTCACCGCCGCGAGCCCCAAGTTCGTTCTCCGTCAAGAACGGCACTACGTCGTCCAGTTCGGCCAGTTTTTCCTCTATGTTGGAAAAGCCGGTCACCTTGCGGTCTTTGAGGAGCAGGCAGTTGTTACTCAGCTTGATGTTCAGCAGGCCGACAACGCCGTGACAGACTGCTGCGACAATGCCACCTTTTTCGTAGATTTTGCGTGCCAGTTCCTGCAGAGCATGGTTGTCTGCGAAGTCATACATCACCCCATGCCCACCGGTGTAATAGATGACGCTGTATTCGTCAGCCTTCACCTGCCCTGGGGCCAAGGTACTGCCAAGGCGCGTCATGAAGCGCTTGTCGTCGTACCACTGCCAGTCCAGGTCCGGGGCCATCTGCAGGCTGTGCGGGTCGACGGGAACGTAACCGCCCTGTGGGCTGACATAGTCGACCGTGTAGCCGGCCTTTTCGACTTTCTCGACAAAGTGAACGGCTTCACCCAGCCACAACCCGGTCGTCCGTTTGAGGGTTGGATACTTCGCTGTATTGGTCAACACCACCAGAATTTTCTTGCTCATGACCCTTGCTCCCGTCGGCAACCTGAATGGGCCGGTGCTCCCTGGCCCGAGGAAAAACCTAAATAGCATAGCTGCCACCAGCAAGTCCGCCATGGTGTTCGGGACGTGCTGTGCTAACTTGAACCCATCCCCGGGCGAGCGTGCCAGGCTTGGCGGCGCTGTGGTCAACCCTGAGTATTGCTGGAGTCACGATATTGGTCGCTAACGGTAATTCACGCGAGCCCGCGCCGCAGGTCATCCTGCAGTCGCCTGTTTTGCCATTGATCGAGCCGATGGGGGAGCGGATTTCCCAGTTCGACTGGTGGCGTACCTCGCTTGGGCCATTGTCGCGCTGGCCTGCTTCGTTGCGCATTGCCGTGGACATGATGCATTTGTCACCCTTCCCGTGCGCGGTGGTCTGGGGGCCCGACCTGTGTGTAGTGCATAACGATGGCTACCGGGCGTTGCGGGCATTGCCGGATGCGCTGGGCATGGCGTTCGATACCCTGTGGAGTGATATCTGGCCTGCAGTGGGACCTTGGGTCTTCAAGGCACTGGAGGGCCAGTCGAATTTTGTCGAGGACCCACCCCTGCGTATCGTCCGCAATGAAGGCGCCGAACCGCTATGGTGCGCATTCGGTTATGCCCCCCTGCACGATGAGCTCGGTAACGTGGCAGGGTTTCTGCACACAGTGATCGAGACCACGGCCAGCGTCGAGGCACACCGCCATTGGCGTGATCAGATGCAGAGCTTTGAACGCCAGGTTGAGCAGCATGTGGCCGAGCGAGAGCAGTTCTGGTTGCTGTCGCGTGAAGCGATGATGATGCTCACCCCTGAATTGAAACTGCATGCTGCCAACCCGGCCTGGTACCGCATTCTGGGCTGGACACAAGAGCAGGTGCAGGCGATGTCGGTGATGGAGCTGGTGCACCCGACAGAGCGTACCGAAGTACGATTGGCAGTGTCCGGGCTGTTCCAATGCAGCCACGCGGAGCAGCTGGAGATCCGCCTGCGACACCGCGATGGTCACTATCACTGGTTTCGCTGGAGTGCGCGGTTTGACGGCAGCCTGCTGACGGCGGTTGGCCGGGACATCACCGCAGACCGTGAAGAGGCTGCGCGTCAGGCAGAGGCGCTGATGCACAACAGTGAGCGTATGGAGGTGGTTGGCCAGTTGGCGGGCGGCATGGGCCATGAAATGAACAACTTGCTGTCCGGTATCGGTGGCAGCCTCGAACTGCTGCAGCGGCGCCTGCAGGAGGGGCGGCTGGAGCGTGTGGAGGCCTACGTGGACGTTGCGCGCGACTCGGTGCAGCGTGCCATGGACCTGACCCATCGGTTGATCGCATTTTCCCGCCATCAGCCATTGGCCCCTCGGCCACTGGACTTCAATCGGCAGTTACGTCTGAGCGAACCCCTGTTGCTGCGGGCGCTGGGGGCAGAGATGCGTTTGCACTGGCAACTGGACGTTGCACCTTGGGCAGTGAGCCTGGACGTACCCCAGCTAGAGAATGCCTTGATCCACTTGTGTGCCAATGCGCGTGAAGCGTGCCTGGAACAGGGCAATGTCACCATCAGCAGCGTCAACGAACGGCTGACCGCCTTTTTCCCGGATGAAGGTGGCTTGCCGCCAGGCGACTATGTGGCCTTGCATGTCGAGGATGATGGCCATGGCATGGCCGCGGCGGATATCGCCCGGGCTTTCGAACCGTTTTACACAACCAAACCTCTCGGGCGTGGGGCTGGGCTTGGTCTGTCGATGGTATATGGCTTCGTCCGTCAGTCGGGCGGGTATGCCTGGATCGAGTCGGCGCCAGAGCAGGGCACCAAGGTGTCCATGCTTTTCCCCAGGTGCCATGAGCCGGTTCCGGATGAGCCCGTGCCGGTACCGCTTTCGCAGCGCATGGCACTTGGCAAGCGCCTGCTGCTGGTGGATGACGAGCTTGATCTGCGCGCGGTCATGCGCGAGTACCTGACTGAGCGTGGGTTTGACGTCACGGATGTGGGCGATGCCAATAGCGCACTGGAGCGCTTCCGCCATGGCGGCCCTTTCGATCTGGTCATAACCGATATCGGTTTGCCGGGTGGGTTCAGTGGCCGGCAAGTGGCGAAGGCCATGCGCATGCAGCTTGCACAGCAGAAAATTCTGTTCATCACCGGTTATGCGGATCAGTCCATTGAAGCGCAATTGCTCGATCAGCCGGGCACGGCATTGTTGAACAAGCCGTTTTCGCTGGCGCTGCTTGCCGATGAGGCGCTACGCATGCTTGACGCGTAAGGCGCTTCAAGGCTTGCCTAGAATCTGTGTCACTCGCGCCTGCAACTGCTGCAACTCGAAGGGCTTGCAGATCAGGTGCATGCCTGCGCCCAGGAAGCCTTCGCGGGCCATGGCCGTTTCCGCGTAACCGGTGATGAACAGCACCGGTAATCGAGGCCGCAGGCTGCGGGCAATTTCTGCCAGTTGCCGGCCGTTCATGCCGGGCAAGCCGACATCGGTGATCAGCAAATCCACCGGTTGTGCCGAGCGCAGCACCTTCAGTCCCTCGCTGGCGTCGGCTGCGCTTTGGCAGGGGAAGCCGTTTTCGCACAGCGCCTGGCAGAGCAGTTGGCGCACATGGGGATCGTCCTCGACAATCAGCACCTGTCGGCTGCAGCCATCTTGCCTTGGCGGCACAGGCTCGCTGGATGGCAGGGCCTGGTCGACATGGCGTGGCAAATACAGCTCCACCTGGGTTCCCTGGCCAATCTCGCTGCTGAGGGTGATATGCCCATGGGACTGCTTGCTGAAGCCGTACACCATCGACAACCCCAGGCCAATGCCCTGGCCGGTCGCCTTGGTGCTGAAGAACGGTTCGAAGGCGTGCTCCAGCGTGCTTTGCGCCATGCCTTGGCCGTTGTCAGTGATTCGCAGTCGCACATAGTCGCCAGTGCGCAAAGCGCCGTCAGCAGTTTGCTCGGTGGCGATGTGATTATTGTTCGCCTCGATGCGCAGCAGGCCACCGTTGGGCATGGCCTCGCTGGCATTGAGCAGCAGGTTGCCGAGGGCTTCTTGCAACTGCTGGTCATCCGCCTCCACAGGCCACAGGTCTTTGGCCGCTTGCACTTGCAGGGTTATCGACGGGCTCAGGCAAGCTTCGAGGCGCTCTGTCTTGAGCAAGGTAGGCAGGTCTATACGTTGGCTGTGCAGCGATTGGCGGGAAGAGAAGGCAAGCAGGCGGTGGGTCAGGCGGGCGGCGCGTGAAACGGCCTCGCGGCCCATGCACAGAACGCCATCCAGTCCCTCGCCGCGGCCTTGGCTCAGCCGCCGCTGGATAAGTTCAAAGCTGCCGCTGATGCTGGTGAGCAGGTTGTTGAAGTCATGCGCCACGCCGCCGGCCAGTTGGCCGATGGCCTCCATCTTGCGTGCCTGGCAGCGGGCGAATTCACCGCGGTCCTGCTCTTCTTCCGGCGTTGAAGGCCGGCTGTCCAGGCGCTGCTGCAGGCCATGGAGTTGATCACGTGTAACGTACTGTCGCCGGCGGTTGCGCAGCGCGGACCGTGTCATGTGCAGTAACTGGGCATTTTCGTAGGGCGCGACCAGCCATAGCAGATTGCCCACCGGATGATGACTCACGCCAGCGGGCGACCAGGTGCTCTGGCTCAGCAGCACGATGGGCAAATCCGACCAGCTCGGTTGCTGGTCGATGAATGACTGCAGCAAGGCGCTTGGGCCTTGGCTGAACACCTGCTCGGCAATGATCGCCAAGCCTGCACCTTCGGTCAGACGCGCCTGCAGGTTGGCCAGGTCGACCGCGCAGAGGCTGTTGATGCCGGCGGAAGTCAGCAGACGTGAGGTATCCGCCGCCAGTTGTGGCGGTGCGAGGATCAAGGCACGTTCATCCAGCGCCAACGAACTGGCCAAAACGACTCTCCTTTAGGGTGGCCTGATACCCACTGGACCCTGGCACAGGCTCAGGGTTCAACTGAATCCAGGCACTGCCTACAGGCCCTGTTGCAGCGCAGGGTCGTCCGGGTTCTGGCGCTCCAGCTCGGCTAGCGATACTTGCACGTTCTGCAGTTGGCCGGACTCTTTCCAGTACTGGATCAGCAGCACCCGCGCCCGGCGATTGGCTGGTTGGCGATTGAGCACGGTTTCCAGTTGCTTCTGGGCGGCGTCGAGCTGGTCCAGCTCATGCAGGGTGACCGCCAGGGTGTAACGGTAATCGGCGTTGTCCGGGTCCAGTTCGACGGCGCGGGACAGGGCCAGCAAGGCGTACTCGCGCTGTTCGTGGCGCTTCAGCCAAAGCCCTAGCTCATACTGCAGAAAGGCCGAGTCGGGGCTCAGCGCCAGGGCTTTGCCCAGCACCTGGCGGGAGGCGTCGTGGTGGCCCTGGCGCTCGAGCAGGCGTACCTGAGTCGCCAGGGCATCGAGGTTGCCTGGGGCAACCGCGAGCGCACGTTGCAAGGCCACAGCAGCGTGCGTGTAGTCGTTTTCGTGCAGGTACAGCCGCGCCAGGTGCACTTGGGCGTCGGCATCTTCAGGCTGTTGCTCGAGGGCTTGCTGGTATTGCTCCAGGGCTGACTGCAGGGGGCCGAAATAGAGGCCGATGGCGTCGGGATCGAGGCCCAGCAGGGCATCCACGGCGGCAAAACGCACGCTTTGCTCACTGTCGTCCAGCAGCGGGCCGAGTACCAGGCTGCGCTGTGCTGGCGGTAACAGGCGGCGGATACTGGCAATGGCCGCTCGACGCACCAGCGGCTCGGCATGTTCCAGGTCCTGGCGGGCCAGTTTCAATGCCTGCGGCGAGGGGTAGTTGGGCAACTCGGCGTACAGCGCCGCACGGCGGATCGCAGGCAGGTCGGTACGTTGCAATTGCTGGTACAGCACCCGTGCGGCACCGGGTTGGCCGTCGTGGGCCTGGCGCAGCGCCTTGGCGTAGCTGTGTGCTGGCAAGGTCGGCGGGGTTGGCGGGGCGTCGCGCCACAGGTAGCCGAACAGGGCCGATACCAGAATCGACAACAGCAGGGCGATCAGGTAGCGGTTGCGTCGGGGCATCGGACGATCCGTGGGGGCGGGAAGGGCAGAGCTTGGGCCAGCCGGGGGGTAAATGCAACCGAACCGGGCACGCCGCTCGCCTGGCGCCAGGCCTGAGGTGGCATTCCATGCACTGCGTATTGGGGTGAATACGATGGCAAACATAAAAAAGCCCCGCGGGCCATGGCCTGCGGGGCAAACGGTTGGGGGAGGAGCCAACCAAAGGAGTCGTTGAGACAGTGGAATCAGTGTGCGCTGGCCACTGTCTCCGGTTGCCAGCCGCCACCCAGGGCCTTGTAGATCGAAACGATGCCGCGATAAAGGTCGACTTCACCCTGAGCTTGTGCATCTTCAGCACTTAGCCGCTCACGTTCGGCATCGAGCAGTACCAGGTAGTCCACGGTACCCTCGCGATATCGAATCGAGGCCAGTTCTGCAGCCTTGCGGCTGGCGTCGCTCTGGCGCATCAGCGACAGCAGACGCTGCTGGGTCTTGTCGTAATCGCTGAAGGCGTTGGCCGACTCTTCCAGTGCCAGCAGCACCTGCTGTTCGTAGTTGGCCAGTGCCCCTTCGGCATCGGCCTTGGCGCCGCGCAGGCGGGCCCGCACGCTGCCCAGGTCGAAGGCCGCCCAGGTGATGCTCGGGCCCAGCGCCCAGGCGTTGGCCGCCGACGAGCCGATCTGCGAGCCGCGTGCGGCGGTAAAGCCGAGGAAGCCACTGAGGCTGACGCGGGGGAACAGGTCGGCGGTGGCCACGCCAACGTTGGCGGTGGCGGCCGCCAGCTGGCGCTCGGCGCTGCGGATGTCCGGGCGGCGGCGCAGCAGCTCACCCGGGTCACCGACCGGCAGCGCCTTGGCGATGGCCGGCAGGGCCTTGGGCGACAGGTCTACGCTGAGCGCGTCAGGGCGCTGGCCGAGCAGGGTGGCGATGCGATGCCGCGCTCGTGCCTGTTCGGCTTGCAGTTGCGGCACGGTGGCTTCGACCCCGGCCAGGCGCGCATCGGCGCGCACCACGTCGAGGTCATTGCCCACGCCCGCATCGCGCAGGGTTTCGGTGATGGTGCGCGATTCCTGCTGGGTCTTCAGGTTGGCCAGGGCGATCTTCTCGCGCAACTGGGCACCGCGCAGCTGCCCGTAGGCATCGACCAGTTCGGCGATCAGGCTGACCTGCAACTGTTGCAGGTCGGCGGCGGCCACTGCTTCCTGGGCTTCGCTGGCTTCGATCTGGCGCTGGATGCGCCCGAACAGGTCAAGTTCCCAGGCCATGTCCAGGCCCAGGTCGTAGCGCTCACTATTGACCCGTTCGGTGGTCTGGCCGGGGATCTGACCCTTACCGATGTCGCTGCTGGCACGGCTGGTAACCACCGGGAACGGGTCGTTCTCGGCATCTTCTCGAATCGAGCGAGCGGACTTCAGGCGGGCGAAAGCCACGCGCAAGTCACGGTTGCCGTCCAGCGAAGCCTGCACCAGCTGGTTCAGCACCGGGTCGTCGAACTGCTTCCACCACAGGCTCTCGAAGCGGCTACGGTCGTAGGCCCTGGCCTGCACATCGCTGCCCAGTTGTGCAGGTTCGGTGGCTGGCGCCTGGTAGTCCGGGCCTACCGCACAGGCCGCCAGGGCCAGTGCCAGCAGGCTTGGGGTCAAGGGTTTGAGCAGGTTCATGCATGGTTCTCCAGCACTTGAGCGTGTTCAGCCTTGCGGGCCTGGCGACGCTCGACGAAACGGCGGATCAGGAAGAAGAACACCGGGGTCAGGAACAGGCCGAACACGGTCACGCCGATCATCCCCGAGAACACCGCCACACCCATGGCATGGCGCATTTCCGAACCTGCACCGGAGCTGAACACCAGGGGCACCACACCCATGATGAAGGCGATCGAGGTCATCAGGATCGGCCGCAGACGCAGGCGGCAGGCTTCCAGCACCGCAGCCAGCGGATCGAGGCCCTTGGCCTGTTCGTCCTTGGCGAACTCGACGATCAGGATCGCGTTCTTGCACGCCAGGCCAACCAGTACGATCAGGCCGATCTGGGTGAAGATGTTGTTGTCGCCACCCGATACGATCACACCGGTGATGGCCGACAGCAGGGTCATCGGCACGATCAGGATCACCGCCAGCGGCAGGCTCCAGCTTTCGTACTGGGCGGCCAGCACCAGGAACGCCAGCAGCACGCACAGCGGGAACACCAGCAATGCGGTATTGCCCGAGAGGATCTGCTGGTAGGTCAGGTCGGTCCACTCGAAGGTCATGCCGTTGGGCAGTTCCTCTTTCAGCAACTTCTCGATCGCAGCTTCCGCCTGACCAGAGCTGTAGCCCGGGGCGGCAGCGCCGTTGATCTCGGCAGTGATGAAGCCGTTATAGTGCATGACCCGGTCCGGCCCGGAGGTGTCGCTGACCTTGAGGAAGGTCGCCAGCGGGATCATCTCGCCAAGGTTGTTGCGCACCTTCAGTTGGCCGATCTGCTCGGCATCAAGGCGGAACTGCTGCTCGGCCTGGACGTTGACCTGGTAAGTGCGGCCAAAGCGGTTGAAGTCGTTGGTGTACAGCGAGCCCAGGTAAACCTGCAGGGTGTCGAAGATGTCGGTGATCGCCACACCGTGGGTCTTGGCCTTTTCCCGGTCGATGGCGGCATCGACTTGTGGCACGTTGACCTGGTAGCTGGTGAACAGGCCTGCCAGCTCCGGGACATTGTGGCTCTTGGCGATGATGTTCTGGGTTTCCTTGTACAGCGCTTCGTAACCCAGGTTGCCACGGTCTTCGATTTGCAGACGGAAGCCGCCAATCGTGCCCAGGCCCTGTACCGGCGGCGGTGGGAAGATCGCGATGTAAGCGTCCTGGATGTCGGCGAACTGGGCATTCAGCGCGGCTGCGATGGCTGCCGCCGACTGGCTCGGGTCCTTGCGCTCATCGAATGGCTTGAGCGGGGTGAACACGATGCCGCTGTTAGGGCTGTTGGTGAAACCGTTGATCGACAGGCCCGGGAAGGCTACCGAGTCGGCCACGCCAGGCTGCTTGAGGGCGATTTCGCTCATGCGCTTGATCACCGCTTCGGTACGATCGAGGCTGGCCGCGTCCGGCAGCTGGGCGAAGGCCACCAGGTACTGCTTGTCCTGGGCCGGCACGAAACCGGTCGGCGTGGACGAGAAGCCGAGGTAGGTCAGGCCCATCAGGCCGGCATACACGAACAGGGCGATGCCGCTGGAGCGGATGACGCGGCGCACGCCACCGACGTAGCTGTGGCTGGCCCGGTCGAAGAAGCGGTTGAAAGGGGAGAACAGCCAGCTGCCCAGCAGCTTGTCGAGGAACCGTGAGAAACGGTCCTTGGGGGCGTGATGGTCCTTGAGTAGCACCGCGGCCAAGGCTGGCGACAGGGTCAGCGAGTTGAACGCCGAAATGACGGTCGAGATGGCGATGGTCAGGGCGAACTGCTTGTAGAACTGCCCGGTCAGGCCGGAAATGAACGCTGCAGGTACGAACACCGCGCACAGCACCAGGGCGGTGGCGATGATCGGCCCGGTCACTTCGCTCATGGCTTTTTGCGTGGCTTCCAGCGGTTTGAGGCCCAGCCCGATGTTACGTTCGACGTTCTCCACCACGACGATGGCATCGTCCACCACGATACCGATGGCAAGCACCAGCCCGAATAACGACAGCGCGTTGAGTGAAAAACCGAACAGGTGCATGACCGCGAAGGTACCGATCAGCGAGACCGGCACAGCCAGCAGCGGGATGATCGAGGCGCGCCAGGTCTGCAGGAACAGGATCACCACCAGCACCACCAGCACCAGGGCTTCGAACAGGGTGTGCACCACCGCTTCGATGGAGCCGCGCACGAAGATGGTCGGGTCATAGACGATGCTGTAGTCCATCCCTTCCGGGAAGTCCTTTTTCAGCTCAGCCATTTTCGCCCGCACTTCGTCGGAGATCTCGATGGCGTTGGAGCCTGGGCGCTGGAAGATCGGGATGGCCACCGCCGGCTGGTTGTTCAGCAGCGAGCGCAGGGCGTACTGGCTGGAGCCGAGTTCGACCCGGGCGATATCTTTCAGGCGGGTGATCTCGCCATCGGCACCGGCGCGGATGATGATGTTTTCGAACTCTTCCTCGTTGACCAGACGGCCCTGGGTATTGATCGACAGCTGGAAACTGGTCGAGCCTGGGGCAGGCGGCGCGCCCAGCTGGCCGGCCGCCACCTGGCGGTTCTGCTCGCGGATTGCCGCGACCACATCACTGGCCGTCAGGTTGCGCGAAGCGGTCTTGTTCGGGTCCAGCCAGACGCGCAGCGAGTAGTCGCCCATGCCAAACAGCTGCACGTCGCCTACGCCGCCCAGGCGCGCCAGTTCGTCCTTGATGTTGAGGATGGCGTAGTTGGACAGGTAGAGCATGTCGTAGCGGTTGTCCGGCGAGGTCAGGTGCACGACCATGGTCAGGTCAGGCGAGGCCTTGTCGACGGTGATACCGATACGGGTCACTTCCTCGGGCAGCTTGGGCTGGGTGCGGGTCACGCGGTTCTGCACCTGCACCTGGGCGTTGTCCAGATCGGTACCCAGGGCGAAGGTGATAGTCAGCGTCAGCTTGCCGTCCGCAGTGGATTGGGAGGACATGTACAGCATGTTCTCCACACCGGTAATGGCCTGCTCCAGTGGCGCGGCAACGGTTTCACCGATGACCTTGGGGTTGGCGCCGGGGAAGTTGGCGCGCACCACCACGGTGGGCGGTACCACTTCGGGGTATTCGCTGATCGGCAGCTGGAACAGCGAGATAGAACCCGCGATCAGCAGCACCAGCGACAGCACCGCGGCGAAGATCGGCCGGGTAATGAAGAATTTCGAGAAGTTCATCGGTAGGGTCCCTTAACCGCGTGGCGCCTGGGCGCTGGCGACTTTCACGTTGTTGCCCGCCACCTTCGGCGCCGGGTTGCTGGCCTCCAGGGCCTGACGCTGCTGGGCGAGGGCGGCGAGGGTTTGCTCGCTGGCCATCTGTGTTTCTTCCGGGGTTACCGGCGAACCAGGGCGCACGCGCTGCAGGCCCTTGACCACGATGCGGTCGTCCTTGCCCAGGCCGCTGCGCACGATGCGCAAGCCTTCCAGCTTTGGCCCCAGTTCCACGGCGCGATAGGTGGCTTTGTTGTCCTTGTCCATGACCAGCACAAACTTCTTGCCAAGGTCGGTACCCACGGCTTCGTCGTTGATCAGCATGGCGTCGTACTGGGCGCTGCCGACCAGCTTCAGGCGCGCATACAGGCCCGGGGTGAACTGGCCGTTGCTGTTGTCGAATACCGCGCGGCCGCGGATGGTGCCGGTGCGCGGGTTGACCTGGTTGTCGACGAAGTTCATCTGGCCCAGATGCGGGTTGCCGCTTTCGTTGGTCAGGCCCAGGTATACCGGGGTGCTCTGGCTCCGCTGGCCTTCACGGGCCAGCTGGGTGTACTTGAGGTACACGCGCTCGTCGGCGTCGAAGTAGGCGTAGACCTTGTCGGTGGACACCACACTGGTCAGCGGGGTGACATCGGCGGTAACGATGTTGCCGGCGGTGAACTCGGCGCGGCTGACACGGCCGCTGATGGGCGCGGTGACGCGGGTGAAGCTGAGGTTCAGGCGTGCCAGGTCGAGCTGGGCCTGGATCGCATCGACGCCGGCACGGGCTTCGGCGGCGGCACTGCTGCGCGATTCGGCCAGTTCGGCGGAGATGGCGTTGCTATCACGCAGGCGCTCGCCACGGCGGGCTTCGTTGGCGCTGCGGATGGCGGTGGCCTTGGCCTGTTGCAGTTGGGCTTCGAGGCGGCGGACTTCAGCCTGGAACGGGCGCGGGTCGATCTGGAACAGCAGGTCGCCTTTCTTGACCTGGGCGCCTTCGGTGAAGGCGACCTGGTCGATCTGGCCGGAGACCCGCGGGCGCACTTCGACGGTTTCCGGGGCTTCGAGGCGGCCGGTGAACTCGTCCCATTCGGTGATCGGTTGTTCGATCACCTTAGCCACACTTACCTTGGGCGCGGCGGGAGCCTGCACGGCGTCGGGGGTTCGACCGCAAGCGCTGATCACCACCACTGCCAGGGCAGCGAGGGGGAAGCGCAAAGGTTTGAGTGATTGTTCCATGGAGAACTCCGCCAAAGTATTAGTAGTGGGCGGAGTGTGAGTGTGTTGCGCGCGAGGCACGAATCGAACGGGACGAAGGTTAATATCACGCTGAATGATAAGTGGGGATCAACTATCGATGGCGGCCAGGGTTGGGCGCAGAACACCGCCTGCGCGGGCTCCGGGTTACGCGAAAGCCTGGGCCTGGCCATTCAGTGAATACTTGAGGCCAGCTCGAATATCGGCATGTACATAAGGATCACGATCAGGCCGATCAGCAGGCCGATGAAGGTCATCAGCAGCGGTTCGAACAGTTTGACGAACCATTCCACCCAGCGGCCGATTTCCTGGTCATGGAAGTCGGCGCAGCGCTCCAGCATCTCGCCCAGGTTGCCAGACTGCTCGCCAGCGCGCAGCAGGCGCAGGGATACCGGCGTCACCAGGTGCCCAGCGGCCAGTGCATCGGAAAGGGGCAGCCCTTCGCCCACGCGCTGGCTGGCCTGCTCCAGGCCCTGCGCTGCTGCGTTGCCGAGCAGGCCGCGGGCCATGCCCATGGCGGTGAGGATGGGGATGCCGCCTTGCAGCAGAATGCCCAGCGAGCGATAGAAACGCGCCAGCTCGTACATCATCAGGCGCTGGTGCAGTGCGGGCAGACGCCGCAGTTGGCAGGAGGCCCAATAGCGTACACGCGGGTGCCGGCGTAGCAGCCAAAGCGCCGCGACCCCACCGACGGTGCCCAGCGCCAGTGGCGCTTGCTGGGCATGCAGAAACAGGCCGACCTGCATCAGCACCCGTGACAGCCAGGGTAGCTCGGTGCCCATGCCCTCGAACACCTGGCTGAAACGCGGCACCACGTAGCCGAGCAGGAACAGCACCACACCGCCTCCCACCAGCAACAGCAGTAACGGGTAGACCGAGGCACCCACCAGCTTCTGCCGGACCAGGTCCAGGCGCTGACGATAGCTGATATAGCGGGTGAGGGCGTCGCCCAGAGCACCGGTGCGTTCGCTGGACTGCACCAGCGCTACATACAACGGCGGGAAAACCCGCGGTTGCTGGCCCAGCGCCTGGGACAGCGAGCGGCCCTCGTACAGCTGGCGCACCAGCTCGGCGAGCACCTTGCGCGCTGTCGCGGCCGGGCTCTTCTCCGCCAGGCTTTCCAGTGCGTCGATCAGCGGCAGGCCGGCATTGAGCAAGGTTGACAGTTCCTGGCTGAACAACACCAGGTCGAATGCCGCCTCACGGCGCCAGGCCATGCCGCGCAGGGCGCCGCTGCTGCTGCGCAGGCTGAGCACACGCAGGCCTTGGTCTTCGGCCTGGCGGCGGGCCTGGTCGGCGTCCTCGGCGTCGATCTGCAACTGCACCACGCCCTGCCTACCCAGGGCCTTGAGGCTGTAGCGCATGGCCGCTCTCCTTACTGCCAACTGGTGATTTCGGCGTTTTCGCCATCGCCGCCCGGCTGGCCGTCCTTGCCCATCGACAGCAGGTCGTACTCACCGCCGTTCTCACCGGGTTGCCGGTAGATATAAGGGCGGCCCCACGGATCTTGCGGCACGGCCTTCTGCAGGTACGGGCCGGTCCAGCGAGCCTCGCCACTGGGCGCGACCACCAGCGCCTGCAAGCCTTGTTCGCTGTTGGGGTAGTGGCCGACCTCCAGACGATACAAGTCCAGGGCCTTGCTCAGCCCCTCGATCTGCGCCCGCGCTACCTTGGCCTCGGAGCGGCCGAGCTGACTGAAGTACTTGGGTGCGACGATGCCGGCCAGCAGGCCGAGTACCACCAGGACCACCAGGAGTTCAAGCAGAGTGAAGCCACGTTGCGGGTTGGTTCTGCGCTGCATGGTGAAACCCTCCACTGCATGGGAACAAGCGTTGACAGGCACCATGCAACAGCCGTGCACGTCTGCCTCGGGGCCTTGCGTCATGCGGCACAGGAAGCGGCACAGTGCTTGCGTCGTGGTGACTGTCCTCGGGTTTTCCGGGGCATTTCCCCCACATCGGGGGCCACGACGAAGAGGCGACCGGCATGCGTGGACTCATCCTTGGTTTGATCTGGCTGGCGGCAGGTGCTGCCCAGGCCGATGTGTACATCTCAATCGATGCCAAGGGTGGCTACGTACTGACCAATGTCCATCGACCCGGGCGACACTACGAGAAGGTGATCAACGAGCCGCTGGCCCAGGGTGGGCCGGTCAAAGCGCAGATGATCACCGGCCGCCCTTACGCCGAGGTAGTCGCCACGGCTGCGCGTGTCCACAACCTACCGCCGGCGCTGCTGCATGCAGTGATCAAAGCCGAGTCCGGCTACAACCCCAAAGCCCGTTCGCGGGCGGGTGCAGTGGGGTTGATGCAACTGATGCCGGACACCGCCCGCGAGATGGGGGTGCAAGACCGCCTCGACCCGGAAGACAATGTGCAAGGCGGGGCACGCTACCTCAAGCAGATGCTCACCCTGTTTGACAATGACATCACCTTGGCCGTGGCGGCCTACAACGCCGGCCCGGATGCTGTGCTGCGGCGCGGTGCCGTGCCGCCGTTTGCCGAGACCCGGCGCTATGTGCCCACGGTGTTGCGGGAGTATCGCAAGTTGCAAGGGTTGGCTGACGATTCGCCTTTGTAACGACTGGCTTGCAGCTCACGCATTCCCACAGGGTCTGCACCACCTTCAGGCTGTTTCGGGTAGGCGAAGTGAGGAGGGGTCAAATACCCTTCGGCGGATGCCATCAATTTAATACCATGGTTTCCCCAAGCCTGGGCTATAACCTTCTAAAGGTGACCAGCTGAGGTGTCCGTTATGGACGTCGCCCCTCGTTCCGACACTATTGACGTGCCTGCCGATAGCGAGTTGGCCGCCCCGCGCAAGCCATTCAACCTGCTGCGCTGGTATGCCTGGGTCAGTTTAGCCATCATCCTCTCGGTGGCTGCCGGGTTGGGGTTGATTTCCAGCCGCTTCATCATCGACGAGAGCGTCGAGCGCGATGCGTTACTCACCGCACAGTTCATCACCTCCATCGCCGATGCCGAAGTGCGCCATGTGTCGATCCCCAATGTGCGGACCATGGGCGAACTGCTCGACCCGCGCACAGACCGCAATAACTTGCCCGACGTCGACCCGCAAGCCCGGCGCAAGGCCCGCGGCGAGTTCCTTGACCATATCGCTCACCTGCCCGATATGCTGCTGGCCAATATTTATGCTTTGGACCATACAGTGATCTGGTCCACCAACCCGGCACTGATCGGCAAGCTGATTGAAGGCGACGAAGACTTGAATCGGGCTTTCGAGTACAAGATGCGGGTTTCGGCCAGCTACCAGAATTTCGAACAGGCCCGCTCCGAGCAGAAGTTCATCATCCCGCCCCGGCAGCTATTGATCGAGAACTATATTCCGCTGTTCGATGCCGATGGCGAGCAGGTCACAGCGATGGTCGAGATCTATAAAGAGCCCCATGACCTGATCGCACGCATCGAGCATGGCCTGGTCCTGATCTGGTTGGCCATAACCGTCGGCGCTGCACTGGTCTATGTCGGCCTTTACGGCATCATGCACCGCGCTGCACGGCTGCTGGCGGTGCAGCAGAAACGCCTGATCAGCAGCGAAACCTACGTGGCACTGGGTGAGGTGTCTTCGGCGGTGGCCCATAGCCTGCGCAACCCGCTGGCCAGCATCCGCTCAAGTGCCGAACTGGCCCTGGCGTTCGACGAAGGCCCGGCGCAACGCCAAGTCAACGATATCATCAGCCAGGTCGATCGCATGTCGCAGTGGATCCGCCAGATGCTGCAGTCACTGCGGCCGCTGAACGACGAGGCGTTGGCGGTGGACTTGCCGCAGGCGTTGCAGGAAAGCCTGCAGACCTACGCTGTGCCGCTGGCGCGCGGCGGAGTAAGCCTGGACCTGCAACCGTTACCGGCCGTGCAAGTGTTGGGGCACCCGGTATTGCTGCGCCAGGTGTTCAGTAGCCTGATCGCCAATGCCCTGGAGTCGATGGAGCAGGGCGGGCGGTTGCGTATCGAGGTGGTACGTCACAACCGGCGCAGCTTGACCTTGCGTTTGTCCGACAATGGCAAGGGCATGAACGAAGAGCAGCAGCGTATGGCTTTTCGGCCGTTCTTTACCACCAAACAGGGTGGACTGGGGGTGGGGTTGGTGCTGGTGAAACGCATCATGGAACGTTTCGGCGGTACGGTCCGGCTCAGCAGCAGCGAAGGCCATGGCACGAGGGTTTCGTTAAGCTTCCGACTGGCCTGAGTACGTCAAATGACATCAATATAGTTTAGTAAGATGTTGATATGTAAAGGATTTACGGTTTTGGGTGAAAATCACCCAAATGTGGGGGATCTTCCTCTGATCACGTTTAATAAGTTCTGGCAACCTGCTGAAAAATAAAGGTTTTAATTTAGCATTTTTCTGCTGGCCAAGTTTTTGCAGCGAAGTTTGTGAAGCGCGACACGCGACAAATGGCAGCTGCGACTGCCCAGGTGGATTGCTACCCAGTGGCTGCTGCCATTGGCCTTGATGCAGTTCTGAACGTATACCCTGCGCGGGAACCACGCGATGCAGATGCTGGAAGACGAAGCGCCCGACAAGGCCAATGCGACCGCCAGCGGACGGGCCGTACCCTTGCGTGAATTCAACCTGCTGCGCTGGTTTTCGGTGATCAGCCTGTTGATCATTGCCTCGGTGGCAGGTGGGCTTGGTTATGTGTCGACGCGCTTCGTGGTGCGCGATAGCGTGGAGCGCGATGCCATGCTTACCGCGCAGTTCATTCAGGCAATGGCCCAGGCCGAAGTGCGGCATTCGCAATTGCCGCCTGGCAGCACCATGGGCGATTTGCTGGACCCGCGGCTGGACCAGCAGCACTTGCAGTTCACCCCGGCCATGGCCGAATCGACCCGTATCGAGTTCCTCGATCATGTCGAGCACCTGCCGGACACCTTGCTGGCCAACGTCTATGCCCGCGACCGCACCATTGTCTGGTCCACCAACGTAGAGCTGATCGGCAAGCGGATAGAAGTTGATGGCGATCTTGAGCGGGCCTTCCGCTCGCGCAAGGCGGTGTCGGCCAGTTATCACAAGGCCGCCGAGGATCGCGAAGAGCAGAAGTTCCAGCGCGCACCACGCTACCTGTTCATCGAGAACTACATCCCGCTGTTCGACAGCCAGGGTAAGCAGGTACTGGCTATGGTGGAAATCTACAAGGAGCCGCAGGACCTCATCCGGCGCATCCAGCGCGGCTATGTGCTGATCTGGGCCTCGACACTGGTGGGTGGGGCGTTGATTTACTTCGGCCTGTTCTGGATCGTGCGCCGTGCGGCGCACATGCTGCATCTGCAGCAGGAGCGGCTGGTGGCAAGCGAAACCTACGTGGCGCTGGGAGAAATGTCGTCGGCCGTGGCTCACAGCATGCGTAACCCGCTGGCCAACATACGCTCCAGCGCCGAACTTGCCCAGGAAACCGCCAACGCTGCTGCGCAGAAGAACATCACTGACATCATCAGCCAGGTCGACCGCATGTCGCGCTGGGTGCGCGACCTGCTGGTGTCGTTGCGCCCGGCCAGCGACAAACCCGAGGCCGTGGACCTGATAGCGGCCATCGAGGACACACACCTTGCCTTTGCCCGGCAGATCGAACGCAACGGCGTGCGCTTCCATTTCGAAGGGCCTGACGTGCAATGGGTGGTCAGCCAGCCGCTGCAGCTCACGCAGATTCTCAACAGCCTGTTTTCCAACGCCCTGGAGGCCATGCCCGCTGGCGGGATGCTCAATGCCCAGGTCAATGTGCAAGAAGGCCTGCGTGCCGAGTTCGTGCTGACCGACACTGGCAAAGGCATGAGCCAACAGCAGGAACGGATGGTGTTCAAACCGTTCTTCACGACCAAGCAGGGTGGCCTCGGTGTAGGCCTGGCCCTGGTCAAACGCATCATGGAACGTTTTGGCGGCTCGGTCAGCCTGAGCAGCCGCGAAGAGGAAGGAACCCGCGTCAGCCTTACATTCAATATTGCAGCGGGAGGGGAACATGGACCACAGCATCCTGGTCGTCGAGGATGATGAAATCCTTGCCGACAACATTCGCACCTACCTCAGCCTCAAGGGCTACGAAGTCATCGTGTGCCATAGCGCGGAGCTGGCGCTGGAGCACATAAAGCGGGCGCAACCTGACGCGGTGCTGACCGACAACTCGTTGCCAGGCATGAGCGGGCACGACCTGCTACGTACCCTGGTGGCCCAGGCGCCGGACCTGAAAGTGATCATGATGACCGGCTACGGCAATGTCGAAGATGCCGTGCAGGCGATGAAGGAGGGCGCGTTTCATTACCTGACCAAGCCGGTGGTACTGGCCGAGCTCAAACTGACCCTGGACAAAGCCCTGGCTACCGAGCGCATGGAGCGCACGCTGTCGTTCTACCAGGAGCGCGAGGCGCAGAAGTCCGGGTTGCAGGCTTTGATCGGCGAGTCGCCAGTGATGCTCACCCTCAAGCACACCCTGCGCCAGGTACTCGATGCCGAACGGCGCATGGCCAGTGACGACCTGCCACCGGTGCTGATCGAAGGCGAGACCGGTACTGGCAAGGAACTGGTGGCCCGTGCCCTGCATTTCGATGGTTCGCGCAGTAAGGGGCCGTTCATCGAGTTCAATTGCGCTTCGATCCCTGCCAACCTGCTTGAGGCCGAACTGTTTGGCCACGAGAAGGGCGCGTTCACCGATGCCAAGGAGCGCCGCGTAGGCCTGGTGGAGGCTGCCGATGGCGGTACCTTGTTCCTTGACGAGATTGGCGAAATGGACCTGGTGCTGCAGGCCAAGCTGCTCAAGTTGCTGGAAGACCGCAGCATCCGCCGGATTGGTGCCGTGAAGGAACGTAAGGTGGATCTGCGAGTGATCAGCGCCACCAACTGTAACCTGGAGCAAATGGTGCAGCAGGGCAAATTCAGGCGTGACCTGTTCTTCCGCCTTCGCATTATCGCCCTGAAGGTGCCGCGCCTTTATTCGCGTGGGCAGGACATCCTGCTACTGGCGCGGCATTTCCTTGCCCACCATAGCCGGCGCTATGGCAAGCCGAACCTGCGCTTTTCGGCCGAGGCTGAAAGCCTGCTGCTCGGTTATAGCTGGCCTGGCAATGTGCGTGAATTGCGCAACATGCTGGAGCAGACTGTGTTGCTGGCGCCGAACGAGGTGGTGCAGGCGCATCAGTTGAACCTGTGCATGACCTTGGTTGACGAGCCGTTGGCGCAACAGCCGATGGCGGCCATGTTCGAACTGCCGCGGCACGAGCCAGAACCGGGTACAAGCCTGCCTGACATGGAGCGCGACCTCGTCTGCAAGACCCTGGACCGCACCGACTGGAACGTGACCAAGTCGGCGCGGATGCTTGGGTTGTCGCGGGATATGTTGCGTTACCGGATCGAGAAGCTGGGGCTGACCCGGCCTGACAAGCGTCAGTGGTAGTACAGGCCGTGTCGTCAGGGGTTACCTGTGCCCGAGCTGCCTTCTCCTTGCCGGCCGGTACCTTCCGACCCACTGCCATCCATCCCCGGCAGATCGCGGTTGTCATTCTGCTTCGCCGGCGGGCTTTGCGGTTCGTTGCCCTGTATGCGCGGGTCGGTGTCCCGCGGCAAAGGCTTCTCGATCGGGTTGAGGGTGCTGTCCACGCCTGGCTGTGGCGCCGTATTGTGCGGGTCGTCGGGGTAGGTCGGACCTGTGCCGACAGCAAAGGCCAGCGGCGAGGCGAGCAGGGCAATCGACAGGATGATTGAGCGGGGCATGGCAGGCTCCTTTTGCTGTATGGGTAAGGCTCATACTTCTCTTCGGCCTTACCCGGAACGTCAAGGTGCCATTACCCCGATCAACGGTCACACCACCAGCGACAGCAACATGATGAAAATGATGCCGACGATGGACAGGATCGTCTCCATCATGCTCCAGGTCTTGAAGGTTTCTGCCACGGTCATGTTGAAGTACTGCTTCACCAGCCAGAAGCCGGCGTCGTTCACATGCGACAGGATCAGCGAGCCGGCACCGGTGGCCAGTACCAACAGCTCACGGTTCACCCCCGGCACCAGGTCGATCACCGGTGCCACGATACCTGCGCCGGTGATGGTGGCGACCGTGGCGGAGCCGGTCGCGATGCGGATCACCGCCGCCACCAGCCATGCCAGCATGATCGGCGAAATTTCTGCCTGCACCGCCATCTGCCCGATCACGTTGCCTACGCCGGTGTCCACCAGCATTTGCTTGAAGCCACCGCCAGCGCCGACGATCAACACGATGGCGGCAGTCGGTGCCAGGCTCTGGTCAAGCATCTTCATGATCTGCTGGCGGTTGAAGCCGCGGGCCGAACCGAAGGTGTAGAAGGCCAGTAGCAGGGCGGCGAGCAGGGCGGTGATCGGGTGGCCGATCAGGTCCATCCACTGGCGCACGATGTGCTCGGCAGGCAGCACCACGTCGGCGAACGTTTTCAGCAGCATCAACGCGACCGGCAGCAGTACGGTGATCAGGGTGATGCTGAAGCTTGGCAGGTTGCCCTGATCGGAGTCCTTGGCGATCTGGTCCATCAGCTCCTGGGACGGGTTGCCTGGGATGTAGCGGGAAATGAAGTTACCGAACAGAGGGCCGGCGATGATCGCGGTGGGCAGTGCGACGATCAGGCCGTAGAAGATGGTCTTGCCAATGTCCGCTTGGAAAATGCCGATCGCCAGCAAGGGGCCCGGGTGTGGTGGTACCAGGCCGTGCACCACCGACAGGCCGGCCAGCAGCGGAATGCCGATTTTCACCAACGAGACGCCCGAGCGCCGGGCGACGATGAACACCAGGGGAATCAGCAGCACAAAGCCGATTTCGAAGAACAGCGGGATGCCCACCAGGAAGGCGGCGAACATCATCGCCCAATGCACGTTCTTCTTGCCGAAGGCGCGGATGAGGGTTTGTGCGATCTGGTCGGCACCACCGGAGTCGGCCATCAGCTTGCCGAGCATGGTGCCCAGGGCGAGCACGATACCGACGAAGCCGAGTACGCCGCCAAAACCGTCCTGGAACGATTTCATGACCTTGTCCACCGGCATGCCGGAAGTCAGGCCCAGGAAGCCGGCCGCGAGGGTGAGGGCGACGAAGGGGTGAACCTTGAAATGGGTGATCAGCAGGATCAGCCCGACGATGGTAACCAGCGCGTCGAGCAGCAGGAAGGTATCAGTAGCCAGTCCGAACATGGTTTGAAGGCCTCGGTCTTATCGTTGTTTTGGGCGTAGCTTTTTGGAGTCTTTGCCGCGTTTACGGGTTGGGGTAGCGCTGTCTTTGGTGAGACGGAAATGCCGCCGAGGTCAGGCGGTTTGTGCCAGGCCCGGCTCACCGCAGTGCTTTAGCCAGTGGTCCACCGCTTCGGCCAGTGCTTCGATCGGTTGGGTGGCGTCCAGTGCAAGCGTTAGTGGCTCGCCGCGTGGCGATTCCAGGGCAGCGAACTGGCTGTCGATGAGGCTGGCCGGCATGAAGTGCCCTGGGCGAGCCAGTACGCGTTTTTCGGCCTCGGCAGGCGACAGTTCGAGGAACACGAACACCAGCCCGGGCATGGCCTCGCGCAGGGTGTCGCGGTAGCGGCGCTTGAGTGCCGAGCAGGTCAGGATCGGGCGTTCCCCGGCCTGGGTGGTGGTTTGCAACTCTTCACCAAGGCGTACCAGCCAACCGGCACGGTCGCTATCGTCCAGCGGGATGCCAGCGCTCATCTTGCGGATGTTTTCGGCAGGGTGGAAAGCGTCGCCTTCAATCAGGCGGCCGCCGCTTCTGGCAGCGATGGCGGCGCCGATGCAGCTTTTGCCACAACCGGCCACGCCCATCACTACAATGGCGGACAGGGGAGAATTCATCAGTACCTCCTGCGGGTGAGATAGCGCTGTCTCGCCGATGACGAACAGCCACCTCCCCGGTGTTATTGGTCTTGTCCTTACGCAGTATGGACGCCTGGTGGCGAGCGCGTGGTGGCTGCTACCAAAGATTACATTGCCTGCATCCTGAGACAGCGCTACCTTAGTGGCCGTTCCCTCTCCTTGCAAGTAGTAAAATTACAACATTCATGTCCCGCACCGGCTCCCGAACTACAGGTCGTCCCACCCTGGCTGAAGTTGCCAGACTTTCCGGGGTTTCCCCGATCACCGCTTCGCGTGCCTTGCGCGGGGTCAGCACCGTTGCGCCTGACCTGGTGGAAAAGGTCATCGCCGCAGCGGCGAACCTTGGTTATGTGGCCAACCCGGCGGCCCGGGCGCTGGCGTCGGCACGCAGCCAGTCGGTGGTGGTGTTGATCCCGTCGTTGTCCAACCAACTGTTCATCGACACCCTGGAGGCCATTCACGAGGTCATGCGCCCTCGTGGGCTAGAGGTGCTGATCGGCAACTATCACTACGACCTTGCCGAAGAAGAGAACCTGATCCGCAATTACCTGGCCTATCAGCCCTGCGGCATTTTGCTGACCGGCTTTGAGCGTAGCGATGCTGCCCGGCAGATGCTGGCTGCCAGCGGCGTGCCGTGTGTGCACATGATGGAGCTCAATGGCGAGCCAGGGGCTTTGTCGGTCGGCTTCTCGCAGCATCAGGCCGGGCGTGCTGCTGCACGGCACCTGATCGAGCGCGGGCGCAAGCGCCTTGCATTCATTGCCGCGCAGCTGGACCCGAGGGTGATGCAGCGTGCCGAGGGTTTCCGTCAGGCATTGGCAGAGGCCGGTTTGCAGGCCGCCGAGCTGGAGGTGTTGGCCCCGGAGCCATCGTCGATTGCCCTGGGCAGCGCGCTGTTCAGTCAACTGATGCAGCAGGCGCCGGATGTCGACGGCATCTTCTTCTGTAACGACGACCTGGCCCAGGGCGCGGTGCTGCAGGCCTTGCGTCAAGGTGTGGAGGTGCCACGCCAGGTGGCGATGGTCGGTTTCAACGATTTGCCTGCGTCGGCGCATATGGTCCCGCGGCTGACCTCCATTCGCACACCGCGGGCCGCGGTGGGTCGGGGCGCAGCACAGGCGCTGCTGGCGTTGCTGGATGGCAAGCGGGTGACGAATGCGCAGCAGGATCTGGGCTTTGAGCTGATGGTGCGGGAGAGCACCTGAGAGTGCCCGCCAAGGCCTTCTCGCGCGAATCCCACAGGAATGATTGGCCCGAAACGAAGGTGTAGCGGGTTTACCTGCGAAGCGTGCGTTGCGGGGCATGGCACCGGCTGTGCCGGTGTTCGCGGGTGAACCCGCTCCTACGGGGGGGCGCGCTGGTTCAAGACAGGCGCTGTAGATGCCACGACTTGCCAACGGCGATCTATGCTCAGAAAACCGCGCATAGGGAGCCCCGCGTCATGTTCGATTTCCACCGCAAGTCTGATTTGGCAGAAATCCAGCGCAGCCGCCAGGCGTTGGCCAATGCGCAAGCCAAACTGTCCGCAATCGGCCGTTCCATGGCGATGATCGAGTTCGCCCCTGACGGTACTATTCTCGACGCCAACGAGCGCTTCTGCCAGGCCATGGGCTACAGCGCCGACGAGCTGCGTGGCGAGCACCACCGGTTGTTCTGTGAGCCGGACTATGCAAAAAGCGCCGAGTACCAGCAACTGTGGCGCGAGTTGGGGCAGGGCAAGGCTATCAGCGGTACGTTCGAGCGTATCGACAAGGCGGGGCGCGAGGTCTGGCTGGAAGCCAGCTACATGCCCGTGCTGGACGAGCATCGGCAAGTCACCAGCGTAATCAAGGTGGCGTCGGACATCACCCAGCGGGTGGTGCTGGAGCACGAGAGCGAAAGCCTGCTCAAGGCCATCAGCCGCTCCATGGCGGTGATCGAGTTCACCCCCCAAGGCCGGGTGATCAAGGCCAACCAGAATTTTCTCGACACCATGGGCTACCGCCTCGATGAAGTGGTTGGCCGCCACCACGGGCTGTTCTGCCTGGCGCATGAACGCGAATCGGCCCAGTACCGAGAGTTCTGGGCTTCGCTGAACCGTGGCGAATACCACTCGCACCGCTTCGAACGCGTCAACAAGCAAGGGCAGACCGTTTTTCTGGAAGCCTCCTACAACCCGATCTTCGACAGCAAGGGCCGCCTGTGCAAAGTGGTCAAGTTTGCCAGCGACATCACCCACCAGGTCTGCACCCAGCAAAGCGCCGCCCATGCCGCCCATGCCAGCTCGGTGCAGACCGATGCCTGCGCGCGCAAGGGTACCGAAGTGGTGCAGCAGGCGGTGCAGGTAATCGAGCAGATTTCCCAGGAGCTTAACGACGCTGCGCGCAGCATCGACGCGGTAAACAAGCAGTCGGATGTGATCGGGCAGATTGTGCTGACCATTCGGGGCATCGCCGACCAGACCAACCTGTTGGCCCTTAATGCAGCCATCGAGGCAGCGCGTGCCGGCGAGCACGGGCGCGGCTTTGCCGTGGTGGCCGATGAGGTGCGCAATCTGGCCGCGCGAACCAGCAAGGCCACCCTGGAAATCGTCGATGTGGTGCGGCAGAACCACGACCTGTCGCTATTGGCAGTGGCCAGCATGCAATCGAGCCTCAACCGCACCGGTCACGGCGTGGCGCTGGCCAATGAGGCGGGAACGGTGATCATGGAAATCCAGCAAGGCTCACGGCACGTCGTGGACGCCATCAGCCAGATAACTTCGACGCTGCAATTGCATTGAGCGCCTCGCGCATCTCGTCAAGCAGTGCCTGCAGGCTCAGTTGCAGTTGCGCGCGTTGTTCGACGGTCGGCAGCCCTTTTGCGTGGGCGTGTTCGATAGCTTCACAGTCTTTGACCACAGTGCGCACCCTGATCATTTTGGCGCCACCCTTGATGCGATGGGCGAGGGCGCGCACGGTTTCATCAGGGGCGTCTGTTGCCAAGGCACGCAGGGCGGCCAGGTCTTCACCGACGCTTATCGACAGTTGCTCCAGCAAATGCCGCGTCAACTGTTCGTCGTCCTGGGTCAGGTGACGCAGTTCGGCCAGGTCGAATCCACTATGGAAAGGCTCCGGCGACGGCTGCTGAGGGCGCACCTGGGGCAGATGGATCTTGAGCGTGCGCAGACCAATTGGCTTGAACAGGCATTCGTCCATGCCGCTGGCCAGGCAGCGAGTACGCTCCTCGGCCTGGGCGTTGGCGGTCACGCCAAGAATACGGCCTGCTGGCAGGCCGCGCTCGCCCTCCAGGCTGCGAATGCGCCGGGTGAGCTCATGCCCGTCCATGACCGGCATGCTGCAATCGGTGATCACCAGGTCGAAGCGCGCTTCCTGCCAGCGTGCAAGGGCGATCTCGCCATTCTCCGCCAGTGTCACATGGTGCCCCAGGGTTTGCAGTTGCCGTTCCAGCAAAAGCAGGTTGGCCGGGTAGTCGTCGACCACCAAGATATTGAGCGGGCCGCTGTTACTTTCATGTGTGGTGAGTTGTGGGTCCGCTTGTGCCGGTGCTTCGCAGACGGGTAACCGCAGGCTGACTTGTACCCGGGTGCCAACGCCCTCGACGCTCTGAAGGCTCAGGGCGCCGCCCATCAGTTCGGCCAGGGTACGGCTGATGACCAACCCCAGGCCTGCCCCTTGACGTGCCCTTGGGCCATCGACCTGAACGAAGGCACTGAACAGCCTGGCCTGGTCGGCGGGGCTGATGCCGATGCCGGTGTCGCGCACATCCAGCTCGATAGCCAGAATGCCGTGGCCGGCAACTTTGGGCAGCAGCAGGCATGCCTGCACTTCACCACGGTCGGTGAACTTGATGGCGTTGCTGATCAGGTTGGACAGAATTTGCTTGAGTCGCAGTGGATCAGCCAGCACCCATACCGGCTCTGCGGGCAGCTCGCCGTGTAGATGCAACCCTTTGGCCCGGGCATTGCCTTCGAACACCCGCAGCGTGGCGCGCACCAGTTCGACCAGATTGGTAGGCACTGGCTGCAGGCTGATGTGCCCGGATTCGATGCGGGAAATGTCGAGAATATCGCCAATCAGCTCAAGCAGGCCAATGGCCGAATCATGCGCGGTCTGCAAGGTCTGGGCGTCGCTGCGGCCGCTGCGGCTATCTTCCAGGGCCAGTTCCAGCAGATCGATCACGGCATTCATCGGGGTGCGGATCTCATGGCTCATGGTGGCCAGGAAGGTGCTTTTGGTCTGGCTGGCCTGTTCGGCATCGTCCTTGGCCTGGCGTAACTGTTCCAGCAGCCCGCGGCTCAGCGCGAGCTGTGCCTGCAGCGCGTGCTGTGCCTCGGTTCGCTGGTTGATCAGCTTGCGCAGGTAGCTGTTCCAGAACACCACCCCGGCCAGCAGCAGGGCCGACAGCACCAGCACCTGCAAAGCCAGGGTGCGGTAGTCGCGCCAGGGACTGTCGCTCACCAGTGTGCTGGTGCGCCAGCGGTTGATCAACTGGTCCAGTTCTTCAGGTGGAATGCTTAGCAGCGCCTTGTCGAGAATGGCCTGCAGTTGGGGCTGGTCGGCGGCTACGGCAAAGGCGGCAATGGCCGGGGCGTCGTCGAGCATGTTGGCGATGCGCAAACGGTCCTTGAACACATGGCTGATGTAATAGGCAGCATTGATATGGCTGCTCAGGGCCGCGTCGGCAACACCGTTGGCCACGGCCTCCATCTGGCCCAGTGGGTTGTCAACTTCGACTATCTCGGCCTGCGGGTATCGCTGTTGCAAAACGGCCTGCTGCGGTGAGCCGCGCACCAAGGCGATGCGCTTGCCATCCAGGGCCTTGGCCTGTGCAGGTGATTCACCGTCGTTGCGGGTAACAAGCACGCGCGGGCTGACCAGGTAGGGGCGGGTATAGCGCAGTTGCTTCAAGCGGTCGGCACCATAGCCCAGCGCCCCGATCATCTGTGCCTCGCCCCGCACCAGGCGGTCGATCATGGCCTGCGATGAAGCACTCTCGACGGGTTTGAACTGCAGCCCCGTGCGCAGCGAGATCTGCTTGAGCAGGTCCAGGGTGATACCGCTAGGGCGGTGCTGGGCATCGTTGAACGTCAACGGTGCCAACGAGGTATTGACCAGTACGCTGATAGTGGGGTGGGCGGTGATCCAGGATTCTTCTTCTTCGCTCAAGGCTGTGAGGTGGCGCTGCAGCAGCAGGCTGGTGTTACCACTGCTCCAGCGGCGCAGAATGTTCAGGCGTTCACTTTCGCTTATGCGTGACAGCGCCTTGTCCACCAGCCGATGCAGGCGCGGGTTGTCGCTGGCGATGGCGAAGGCAAAAGCCTCTGGGGCCAATTGAGAGAAATGGTCGATTTTCAACGTGCCCTGAAAGCTTTTGCCGATCATGTAGTCAGTGCTGATGGCATCGCCCAGATAGGCGTCTGCCTCGCCCAGCGCCACGGCAGCGAGCCCGGCCAGGGTCGAGCGGTACAGGCTCAGTTGCGCCTTGGGGTACAGTGTGCGAACGCTGACGGCCGGCAGGTAGTGATCGACCATCGCCAGGCGCAGGCCGGCGAGCTCGGGCGTACTTTTCAAGCTGCGCCCTTCACGGGTGACGATCACTGGCAGGTCGTCGGCATAGGGGGTGCTGAGGCTTAGCTCGGCGTCCGCCGCCTCGAAGGCGTTGGAGCTACCCAACAAGTCGATACGGCCATCACGCAGGGCAGTGATGGCCTCGTGACGGCTGTCAAAACGACGTACTTCAATGGGGATGTCCAGCTGTTCGCCGATGATGCCGGCGTAGTCTGCGCTCAGCCCCTCATAGTCATGCTGGCTGACATTGATTTCGAACGGGGGGTAGTCGGGGCGCGCACTGCCCAGTACCAGGCGTTGGCGTTGTTTCAGCCAGTGGCGATCATCGCCGGATAACGTCAGCGGGGCAGCGGCACTGATCGAGCGCGCCAGCAGGTGGCGTGGTTCACTGCTGGCCTGCAGTTCCGGGGAGTTGGCCAGGCCGATAGCCAGAAGGACGCTCGCCAGCAACTGTTTCATGGCAGCCGAGCGCTCAATAGACGCTGTTGCGCTTGGCCAGGTCGACCATTTCCACCAGCGACTCGGTCTTGAGCTTCTCCATGATACGGCCCCGGTAGGTGCTGATGGTCTTGGCGCTGAGGTTCATGCAAGTGCCGATGTTCTTGTTGTTCTCGCCGCGCGCGAGGCGCCGCAGCACTTCCATTTCTCGGTTGGAGAGACTGGCCAGGCGCACTGGCTCGCTCTCCAGCGAGTTGCTGTTGACCGACATTTGCGGAAAGGTCGAATAACCTTTGATCAGCGCCTTGAGGGCGAACAGCAGGGCCTCGTGGTCCTCTTCCTTGGTGACGAAGGCGCCTATTCCGGCATCCAGGCAGCGACGCACATACAGATCGGTGGCCTGGCCGGTCAGCACCATGATCTTCGGTACCGGCTCAAGGCTCTGCAATCGCTTGATGACTTCCATGCCGTCCAGGCCGGGCAGGCCGATGTCGAGAATGACTACGTCCGGGCGCAGTTCGCGGGCTACCTGAGCCACTTCACTGCCATTGCCGACCTCGCCGATGACATGGAAGCGCTCGCGCTCGAGCAGTAGGCGCAACGACAGCCGGACAATAGGGTGGTCGTCGACGATCAGCACGGTTGTCATGAGGAAAACTCCTGTAGGGATGTGGTCCGCTTCCTGGAACACTCAGGAATACGTCTGTAAGTGGGGTTATCGGAAGCGCTGCACGATACGACCATTCCCGAAATTTGGTAATGCCGAGTATAGAAGTGTTGAAATCCTCAGGGCATATTGTTGAAAAGTCCTACAAGAAACAGGAAAGACATCACCCTGAAAAAGCGGTGATGCCGGTCTTTGCAGTTGTTCAGGCGCAGGCAGCGTGCGGTTTGTGTATCCGCAGCGTGGAGGCAGGGTTGTTGGTCAATGCCTGCCCGACCCGCGTCGGGCGGGCTACCAACTGCCCGGTACAATTCGGGCAGCGGCCTTGGAAGCGGGTTTCGGCACAGGCACGGCAGAACGTGCATTCGAAGGAGCAGATCATAACGTCGGGGCTGTCACCCGGCAGGTCGGCATCACAGCACTCGCAGTTGGGGCGTAGTTCCAGCATGGGCATGACTCCTGTTCGCAGGCGGGAACCCGGAGTCTGCTACGCCCGAGGCAAGGCTGGCAATGTTCAGTCGCCAGGGCGGTACAGGTGGGCATGCCCGGCACGGTACAACGCCGATTCAGCGAACGGTGTGTCACCCAGCACGTGGCCTACCAGGATCAGCGCCGTGCGCCGGAAATCCTTGGCCGCTACGCGTTCGACGATATCGCCGAGGTTGCCGCGCACCCAATCCTGGTCTGGCCAGGTGGCCCGATGCACCACCGCAACAGGGCAGTGCGCGCCGTAGTGCGGCATCAACTCATCGACAATGCGCGACAGGTGCTTGACCCCTAGGTGAATTGCCAGCGTACTGCCATGGCGCGCCAGGTCGCCCAACTGCTCACCCGGCGGCATGGGCGAGCTGTCACCATAGCGAGTAAGGATCACCGTCTGCGCCACTTGAGGCAAGGTCAGCTCGCAGCCGAGCAGGGCGGCGCTCGCTGCCGTGGCGGTAACACCGGGGATGATCTGGTAACCGATGCCCAGCGCCTGCAGGTGGCGAATCTGCTCACCGATGGCGCCGTACAGGCTGGGGTCGCCGCTGTGCACCCGGGCCACATCCTGACCTTTTTCGTGTGCGCTGCGCATGGCGGCGATGATCTGTTCCAGGTGCAGTTCGGCGCTGTTGATCACGGTTTCGGCCTGGTGGCCTTCGAGCACGGCGGCGGGTACCAGTGAACCGGCATAAATGATCACCGGGCACTGACGAATCAGCCGTTGGCCCTTGACCGTGATCAGCTCCGGGTCGCCGGGGCCGGCACCGATAAAGTAGATGGTCATGCAAAGTCCTGGCAAGAATGAGGGGGCGAAACGCTCAGCAGGCCAGGGCGAGCGTCGCCGGGCCCAGTACCTGGCGCGTCAGCAGCAGCCTGGCCGTACCCTGCCGCTGGTTGGCCAGGGCCAGTGCCGCGCTCTCGGCTACGCCCCAGCAGCCACTGTGCCGGTGGGTAGCGGCGGAACGGTGGCTGAGCAGTGGTTCATAGGGTTGCAGTTGCGCGCCATGGTACAGCACCAACGGCAAACCGAGGTGCTCTGCCAGTTGCAACAAGCCGGGCTCGTCTGCCTTCAGGCTGATGCTTGCGATGCCGCGCAGGTCAGCCAATGCCAGGCCCTGTTTGTCCAGGGCCTGGCACAGCAAGCGTTGCAAGGTATCCGCCGGGCAACCCCGGCGGCAGCCAAAACCGGCATAGAAGGCAGGCATCAAGCCTGGCTGGAACGGCGGAACAGCCAGGCGCTGAGCAGGCCCAAGGCCAGCCAGAAGGCGGCGTTGGTGAGCCAGGAGGCTACCTTGAACTGGGTTTCCAACGCTTCCGGGGCCAGGCTTTCGTGCACCTCGGGTTGCGGTGCACCGATCACATGAGGAATGACCAGCAGCACGGCGCCCAGCGCCTTCAGCAGCCAGTGCCGGGCGAACACCAGCAAGGCCAGGCCCAGCGCTGTGGCACTGGCTGTACCGACCCACCAGGTTTGGCGTTGCCCCAGGTCGGCGGCCGCCGTACCCGGCAGTTCTGGTGGCAAGCCCAGGGTTGGGGCCAGGCAGAAAACGGCGAAGCCAGCCAACCCCCACAGTGCGCCGGTGGCGGCGCGTTTGGGCTCGCGAAGGCTGTACAGGGCGGCGAGGATCAGGGCGAAGCCGACCGCGACCACCAGGTTGCCGCCTGTGGTGGACAGCACGCGCTGCCAGCCGTCTTCCGGCGACCAGGCTTCGGCGCTGTGTTCATGAGCGGCGACTTCGCCAACGTGTTCGTGGTGTGCGGCCGGGGCCGAGGACTCGTAGGTTTCCGCCTCCAGAATCAGCGGAGCCACCCAGAAGCTTTGCAGCAAGGTCAGCAACAGGGCTGCAAGGAGCCCGCTGAAGCCCGCAGTACGGGCAATGCGCGTGATCATCAGGCGTACTCAGTGGCAGGGGAAGGCGGCGCTGTGACGGGTGTCGTGGGCGGCGTTGTGCACGGCCTCGATGTGCGAGAACCCGGCAAAGTAGACCAGGCACAGACCCAACAAGCTGGCACCGACGGCGATGGTTACACGCTGGCTGAGCGTAACGGGGGTAGCAAGGCTGTGTTGTTTGGCGCTGGTGACGGGCATGACGCGATCCTCTGCTTTTTGTGGGCAATGGGCGAGCGCGGCAGCCCCGGACGTGGTCGCCCAAGGGAATGCAACAGCGCCCGCCCACCGCGGGGTGTTCATGAACGCCAGGCCGGTCTCCGGGCTTGCGAGGAAGAGCTGGGCTCCTGGAACGCGTCACCTTCCCATGCCGTACTACGAGGCACAGTGGTACAGACGCTTCACTCGCTTACCGTTGCGGGGGCAGCACCGGCATTGTCCGGCCCTGCTGAAGGGCCTGGGACGCACCGGTTTCCCGTTTCACCCCCTGAGGGGCACCTGAACGCGAGGCATAAGGAGAGCATGGGGCGGGCTTGGCGTCAATGTCATACAGCGCGCGAGGCCGTCGAACAGCAGGTACGACAGGCTCTCAGGCCTGCAGTCTTCTTCCAGCAGGCAGAAGTGCAGAAACCGGGCGATCACCCGCGGGCGAATGCCGCCAGCTTGTCGCCATCCAGCCGGTAGCGCACCCACTCATCCTGCGCCTCGGCCCCCAGCTTCTGGTAGAAGCCGATCGCTGGCTCGTTCCAGTCCAGCACACTCCATTCCAGACGCCCACAGTTGTTCGCCACCGCTTCGCGGGCAATGTGCTGCAACAACTGCCGGCCGGCACCATCGCCGCGTTGTTCGGGGGTTACGTACAGGTCTTCCAGATAGATGCCATTGCGCCCGAGCCAGGTCGAGTAGCTGTAGAAGTACACGGCAAAGCCGATTGCACGGCCATCACGCTCGCACATCAGGGCGTGCACAGTGCTGCCTTCGTCGAACAGGCTGTGCTCGATGTCGGCAAGGGTGGCGACCACCTCGTGGCGGGCGCGTTCGTACTCGGCGAGTTCGGTGATGAAGGTGAGGATCTGCTCGGCATCGGTACGCACGGCAGGGCGAAAGGTGAGGCTCATGGTGACGGCTTCCTTGGTCCGGATTGGCGATACAGTGATTTGTATCTGCATAATTTAATCAAACTGTAACGGTCGCTGGGAGAGGCGACTCCGGTAGTGTGACAGCACCTATAAAGAAAGTGGAATGCCCGCCATGCTTGCCTCTGCCGACCTGCTGACCGCCTTTGTGCTGTTTGCCTTCGTATCTTCCATCACGCCTGGCCCCAACAACACCATGTTGCTGGCCTCGGGGGTGAACTTCGGCGTGCGCCGCTCGGTTCCTCATGCCTTGGGTATCAGTTTCGGTTTCATGATGATGGTGCTGGCTGTCGGCCTGGGGCTGGGGGAGGTATTCAAGGCCTGGCCACCACTGTACACGGTGCTGCGCTACGCTGGCGCCGCCTATCTGCTGTACCTGGCCTGGAAGATCGCCACTTCCGGGCCGGTCGGCACGGCCTCGTCCAGTGCCCGCAAACCGCTGGGCTTCTTGGGTGCGGCGGCGTTCCAGTGGGTCAACCCCAAGGCTTGGGTGATGGCGGTGGGGGCGATTACCACCTACACGCCAGCGCAAGGCTATGTAACCAACGTGATCGTCATTGCGGCCTTGTTCGCTTTGGTCAACTTGCCCAGCGTGGGGGTATGGGTGATGTTCGGCAGCGCCCTGCGCAACCTGTTGCAAAATTCGCCCTGGCTGATGCTGTTCAATGTCGTGATGGCCCTGTTGCTGGTGATTTCCCTGTACCCGCTGCTGTTTGTAGAATCAGCGTTTTCCTGACCCCGAGAGTACAGTAAGCCGATGCAGTTGATTCCCTGGTCCCACGAATGCGCCGAAGGTTTCACCCTGCGTGGCTGGCGAACTCCGGCCAGTGGCAAACCGCTGCTGCACTTTCTGCATGGCAACGGCTTCTGTTGCCTGGCCTACCAACCGTTGCTGATGCGCCTGGGCGAGCATTTCGACCTGTGGCTTTGCGACGTTCAGGGCCATGGGGACAGTGATCATGGCGGGGTGTTTCGCGGCTGGAACCGCACTGCTGCCTTGGCGGTGGAGGCCTTTCAGGGTGGACGTGGCGAGTATGGCGACGTTCAGCGGTTTGCCGCAGGGCACAGCTTTGGTGGCGTGCTCACGGGGCTGATCCTGGGCAGTGAGCCGCAACTGTTCGCACGTGCCGTGCTGCTCGACCCGGTACTGTTCAGCCGACGCATGATCGGCGTGATGGGGGCGGCAGCCCTGGTCGGCCTGCATCAGCGCCACGCCCTGGCTCGCAAGGCTGCCAGCCGCCGCAGCCACTGGCCCGATCGCGAGTCGGCGTTGGCCTCGCTGGAAGGGCGCGGCATCTTCAAAGGCTGGACCCATGCGGCACTGCAGGCCTATGTCGAGCATGCCATCGGTGAGTGTGGCGAGGCCGTAGTGCTCAAGTGCCGGCCCAGCCGTGAAGTGGAGATCTTCAGTTCGTTCCCTAAACGCATGTGGGCCAGTCTGGCCGCAATCAGGACGCCGACACGAGTGTTGTACGGAGAAGACACCTATCCCTTCGTGCCACACTCGGTGAATCGCCTGGCGCTGCTCAACCGCAATGTGACCGCACGGCAAGTTCCCGGTGGGCACTGTTTCATGCAGGAAGACCCGGCCATGGCGGCCGAGCAAGTGCTCGATTTCTTGCAGGGTTGACTGTTCCGCAGGTGGGACGATGCATGCCATTTTAGCCATCTACCGCGTGATTAACATCATTGATAAGGTTATCTCAGCCAAGAGAGGAGCCTTCTCATGAAAACGATTCTGGGTATTCACCGAAGCCCCCACGCCCATTGGGTGGGTGATGGTTTCCCGGTGCGCAGCCTGTTCACCTACGACAACCTGGCCAGCCGGATCAGCCCGTTCCTGCTGCTGGATTACGCTGGCCCGCATGATTTCGCCCCTACCCAAGCACGACGCGGTGTAGGCCAGCATCCGCATCGCGGCTTCGAGACCGTGACCATCGTCTACCAAGGTGAACTGGAGCACCGTGACTCCACCGGTGCTGGCGGCTTGATCGGCCCAGGTGACGTGCAGTGGATGACGGCGGCCAACGGCATCATTCATGAAGAGTTTCATTCCCCCGACTTTGCACGCAGTGGCGGCACGCTGGAAATGGTCCAGCTGTGGGTGAACCTGCCGGCGCGGCACAAGCGTGCAGCGGCCGGCTACCAGACGCTGTTGGCCGGCGACATTCCGGTGGTAGCGCTCGACGGTGATGCCGGGAGCTTGCGGGTGATTGCCGGTGACTATCACGGCCACCAGGGGCCGGCTCGAACCTTCACCGCGATGGACGTGTGGGATTTGCGGCTCAACGCCGGCGCGGCCTTGCAGTTGCCGGTTGCTGCCGGTCGCAATGCGGCGCTGGTGGTGATGCGTGGTAACGTTCGAATCAATAGCGAGCGCGAAGCAGGCCCGTCGAGCCTGGTGCTGCTCGACCGGGAGGGTGTAGACGTAGCTGTCGAGGCGCTGGACGATGCAAGTGTGCTGCTGCTCAGCGGTGAGCCAATCGATGAGCCGATCGTCGGCTACGGCCCGTTCGTGATGAACAGCCAGGCAGAGATTGCCGAGTCGTTCGATGATTTTCATGCCGGGCGGTTTGGACAGATGCAGGACGAGAGGGGAGGCGCCGCGCACTGATCCTGTTAATTTGTTGGCCTGCTCCGGCCCCTGTCGCTGGCAGGTCTTCTCCCACGGCGACCCGGCTGTACATTGGTCAACGCGTTGCTGACCAAGACCACTCGTCGTCAAGTCTGCTAATGCAGTCGAACACTCGGCCCCCGCGGAGAATCTTCCACTAAGGTGCTAAAGGATCCCCCGCAAGCTCATTGCCCGGGCGCATGGACAGCTGGCCGAGCATGCGCAATATCAATTGGCGCCCCGCCCGACAAAGGCGTACTCCCAAACAACAGGCCATCCCACAGAGAGGGTCGTACCATGTCGTTGATAGGCGTTTCGATACTAGAGATGCGGCAACTGATCGAGCAGGCCTGCTTGCCAGACCGCTGTGAAGTCAGCTGCCCGGACGGCGCCCACCTGACCATCCGCCTGGGTCAGGGCCAGGATCTCGATCAGGGCGTGACGCTCAGCGGGGTCGCGCTGCAAAACCTCAACAGTTGCCGTGATCTGGTCAACCTGGTGGACCAGCTGCATGCGCTGCGTGACAACCACCCGGCGCCGCTCAAGGCGATCGCCTGAACGCGCCTGTCGTGCCCCGGTCAGTCCAGGCTGGCCGGGCGTACGTATTCCGGCATCAGGCCGTTGAACCAGAACAGGATCATTGCCACAAGGATGGTCACCAGCAGTAGCAACCCTACCCCCCAAACGCACGTTGCAAACAATAACGCCTGCTCTTTCTTCAGCCGCATGAAAGTCTGCAACCCGCCAAACAGCAACACGCTGGCATACACAGAGGCAGCCATTAGCGCGGCAAAGGCGAGCCAACGAATTGGCATCAGACCAACCACTCCGGCAAAGAACCACGGCGTGGCGCAATAGGCGGCAAAACCGATACACTGGTTCAGACTGGGCTGTGTATCGAACCCTCGTGACATCCAGCGGATCATCACTCCCATCAGCATCACACCTATCACAGTGGTGGTATACAGCAGGCCTGCCAATTGCGCGGCGCTGCCGATGCTAAGGCGTACCCGCTCCTCGGCCGCCAAGCTCCAGCCGAAGGTGGTAGTGCCGACGAGGAGGCACACGGCGGGTATCAGCGCCAAGGCTAGCAGGCGTGGCAGGTATTGCTGTGGGTTGTCTTCCTCGGCCCGGCGGATGTCCAGCCAGGCGTCGGCGGGGTGGGTGAAGAGCTTGAATAACGGACTGTTCATAGCGTTCTCCGGTAGGCAAGAGCCTTTTGCTATGGAGACACGCGGCTGTCAGCCAGTTCAGCCTGGATGGCCGCCGTTGATCGGCTTATTGCAGTTCCAGCAGCAGGTTCAGGCCACCGTCGCCGCACTTTCCCTTCTCGCGAACCACGCCGTGGTAACTCCGCCCATCCCAGACGAAGGCCACACTGTGAGCTCGGTCGATCTTGTCAGGCAGTGGGGGGCAAACGTGCAGGCGCAGCCCTGGGCGACCCTGCAGGTTGAGGGCGGCGAGTTGGCATTGGCATTCCACTCGTTGCGCCACCGGGCCGAACAGGGTGTCGCGTACGTAATCGAGCTGCAGCGAAGCATTGGGTGCGCGGCCAGGCATCTTCATCGGTACATGGCTCCGTTGCAACGGCTCGAAGAACCAGGCGGGTTGGGCATGGCAGGCTCCAGACAAAAGAAAGGCGGCTTATCATTCGAAGCTTGCCTGGCCAAGATGTTCAATGTGTTTCATGTGCGTTCATCTTGTTTTGCGCTGGATGGCAGATGACGGCCTCTGTTCAGGCACCCGCCTTGCGCAAGGTCAGGTTGATCCGCCGTTCGCCCAGGCGCGGATGCACACCGGGTTTGATCGGTAGCACGCCGTGGAAGCGCAAGCGGTCTTCGCCGCCCCAGACCAGCACATCGCCGTGGCTCAGCGCAATGCGCTGAGCCTTGTCGGCACGCTGCAGGCCGCCGAACAGGAACACCGCCGGCAAGCCCAGCGACACCGACACGATCGGCTGGCCGAAATCCTGCTCGTCGCGGTCCTGGTGCAGACTCAGGCGTGTGCCCGGCAGGTAATGGTTGACCAGGCAGGCATCCGGCACGAAACCGTCAAACCCGGCCATGGCTGCAGCGCGGGAGGCCAAGGCGAGCAAAACCGGGGGCAGGGCGGGCCAGGGCTGGCCACTGAGTGGGTCGGTGGGGCTGTAGCGGTAGCCATGTTGATCACTCACCCACCCCAGCGTACCGCAGTTGGTCAGGGCCACTGCCATGCGCAGACCTCCAGGGGTGTACATGTGCCGGAACGGCGCAGCACGCAGCACCGGACGCAGGGCATCGAGCAGCGCCTCGGTTTCGGCCAGGGCGAAGCCGGGCAGCAGCACGGTGTGGCTGGCCAGGCGTTGCGGCTGGGTGCCGAACAGGTCGAGGTCGGACTGGATCATGCTGCTGCACATCTTCGAGCGGTTTGCCATTGTACCCGACAGATACACGTCAGGGGATTGCACACGCCGGCCGGATCGAATGATGGCAGAGGGCGGGATAACAGAAAAAGGAACCGCGGCACCAGGGAGAGAAGCACCGCGGTTCAAGGGGGAGCGGCTTACTGCTGGGTCACAGTGGCCAGGTTCGCGCTGCCCAGCTGGGTGATGGTGGCGGATTGGGCGACACCACTCTGGTCGACGAACGCCTTGTTGCTTTGGCCCCCCTGGGTCACGTAGGCGACGTTGATGCTGTCGGTCTGTTTGATGGTGGCTTCGTTTCCGCTTCCGTAGAGTTGGTTGGTGTAGCTCTGGTTGCTATAGCCGGACTGGTCGAGCGTGATGGTGTTGCCGGTGCCCTGGCTGCTGCCGTAGGCATAGTTGTCGGTACCACGCTGGTCGGCGATCAGAATGTTGTCAGTGCCGTTTTGTTCGAAGTACAGCTCGTTGCTGACGTCATCCTGCTTGGTCGACATCTGGTTGCCTGTACCCGTCTGGCTCAGCGTGGCCTGCTGGTCAGCGCCCTTCTGGGTCAGATTGACGCCGTTGCCATTGCCCGTCTGGTTGATGGTGGCGTTCTGGTTGGTGCCGAACTGGCCACCCATCTTGGCGCCTTTCCAGTTACTGGCGGTGATGCTGTTGCCATTGCCTTGGGTGTTGATGGTCAGGTTGAGGTTCTCACCATTCTGATAGGTGAAATGCAGGTTGTTGTTGCCGGTCTGGGTAATGGTGGTGGTCGAGTTGTTGGTCTCGAACTGGTCCGACCAACTGGCGTTGGCATTGCCTTGCTGCGACAGGCTGACCTTGTTGCTGACGCCGAAGCTCTGGTCGATATAGCCTTCGTTCGACTGGCCGGTCTGGACCACGGAGGCCTGGCTACCGATCTGTGTGTCCTGCCACACTTCCACGGAGTTGCCGCCCCCGTACTGGCCAATGGCAATGGTGCCACCTGTGCCTTCGCGCTGGTCGCCATAGGCCCAGTTGCCGTGGCCATCCTGATAGACCTGGATATCGCCATCGACCTGGTTCAGGTGCTCGGCGGTGGCGTAGTTGTCCTGGCCGGTCTGGTTGACGGTGCTGCGATTGTTGCTGCCACCGAAGGTCTGTTCGATGAACGCCTCGTTGCGCTGGCCGGATTGCAAGCTGGTGGCTTTGCTGCCTTCCTGGCTGTCCTGCCACACGGTGGATTTATTGCCGACGCCTTGTTGGGTTTGCAGCGATTCGTTATTCGACCCTATCGACTGGCTGGCGAAGGCATCGTTGTAGCTGCCTCCCGCCTGCTGGGTGATCTGGCTGCCGTTCTCGAACAGTTGCTCAGCGTAGCCAGCGTTGTACTGGCCGGTGGCACTCTGGTGTATATCGCTGGTGCTTTCGGCCTGCACGGCGAGGTGGTTGTGGCCCTTGCCAGTCTGGTTCTGGGTGGCCGAGGCGAAGGATGCCTGGGTCTGAGAGACCTCGGCGATGTTTTCCTTGCCGTCCTGGGTCTGGGACGAGGTGCTGTCAGCAGCCATGGCCTGACCTGCGAGGGCCAGGACGATAGCGGCACTTAACGGAGCGAGCTTGTACATGGTGGTGCCTCCAGGTCTATCGGTATTGGGTGATCTGAACATGCTGGCCATTGCCAGCCTGGGTCACGGAGCTGTTGAGCCCTGAGCCGGACTGCACGATGCTGGCGCTGTTGTCGTTGCCGATCTGCTCGATGGCGGCGTTGTTGCTGCTGCCGCTCTGGCGAATCGACGCACTGTTGCCATTTCCCTGTTGGCTGATGATGGCCATCAGGTCACTGCCTTCCTGCAAGATGTGCGCTTCCTGGGCACCGCCGGACTGGACGATACGGCCCAGCAGGGCCTGTCCGTTCTGGTCGAGGGCGGCGCGGTTGCCTGACCCTTGCTGCTCGATCACCGCAGCCTGGCCGGCACCGGCCGGCAGCAGGCGGATGATCACTGGTTCACCGAGGTCGTTGCCGGGTGCAAGGTCGGCATTGTCCATCAGGTCCTCTGCCCAGCAGGCCTGGCCCACCAGGGCCAGGCAGAGCAACAGGGAGTACAGCCGTTTCATCGAAGCCTCCGGCTTTTACTGCACGACTACGTTGACGGTGCGCGTGGTGCCTTGGCTGGTGGTGATCGTCGCCGTCGGTGCCGCAGTCGGGATGATCGTGGTGCTATTGCTTACCACCAGGCGCCAGCGGCCGGTCAGCGCTACCGTGGCCGTCCCCAAGGTCTGGACGCCCGTGGTAGTGGTTACCTGCACGGTTACGGTATTGCCGGTGGTCACCGACGAGGTGCCACTGATGTCCCAGTTGTAACGGTTGTTGGAGCGCGCCGTGACCGTGGCTGTCGTGACGGCGAAGGTTTCAGCGGCAGGCCGAGGCGACACGTTGACGGTGACCGTACTTGGGGTGGACAGCCCCCCCAGCGAGTCACGTGCCTGGTAGGTGAAGGTGGTGGTGAAGGCTGTGGTTACAGTGGCCGGTGGGGTATAGGTCACGGTTGTGCCGTCGGTGCTGACCGTGCCACGGCCGGCGGCCGGCTGGGTGATGTTGGCCACACTCAGCGGTACGTTGCCTTCTGGATCGGTGTCGTTGGCCAGCACGTTGATGGTCAATGGCACGCCCAAGGTGGCGACGGTTTCCGGGTTGGCAGTCGGTGCCTGGTTAGGTGCGACGTTGATGGTGACCGTGGCCGGTTCCGACTTCACGCCCTTGGCATCCACCGCCCGGTAGCTGAAGTTGGCTACCAGCGGTTGTGTGGCCCCGGTCGGCGGTGTGTAGGTAACCGAGGTGGTGCCGTTCAGCACGACGCCGCCAAGGCCGGTCCCGGGTTGGGTCAGGTCGCTGATGGTCAGCGGCACGTCGCCATCCGGGTCGCTGTCGTTCAGCAACAGGTTGAGTGTGATCGGTACACCGACACTGGTGCTGCCGACATCGGCCTGGGCCAGCGGTGGCTGGTTGGCGGCCTCGACCGGGGCGCTGCCAACCACGATCACCGGCTCCACATCACTACCGCCATGGGCAGACTTGACCGTAACGGTAGCGGGCGGTTGAGCCAAATCGTTGACCGTGATGCTTTGCAGCGTGCCCGATTTCGACATGCGGCCGTAGCCTTGGGCGAGCAGGTCGGGGACCGTTACTTCGTCGCTGGAGCTGGCCTCGATCAACAGACGTTTGTTGGCCCAGTCATAGCGTGCGGTGCTGACTTTGACCACGTCGCTGAGCTTGCTCGAGAGCGCAGTCGGCTGGGTGCCGCCGACTGCGTTGCTGGCGGTGACAACCACCACCGCTGGCGGCACCGACTGGTTGAACTGCTGGCTGAAGAACAAACCGTTGTTGTCCGAAGTCAGGGTGAACTGACAAGGCGAAGGCGGCGTGCCGATCAGTGCCAGGCCATTGCGCATGCACAAGCTGGCCTCACTCGGGGCCTTGGCGAACACTTCCACGCGGGTGCCGCTGCCGTTGCGCGAATAGGTGGCGCGCTCCAGGGTGACCGGGGTTTGTGCTCGCTGGTCCAGCACCTTGCCAGACACGGTGAACGTGTTGGTCTGAATGGCGCCCGCGGGCCCTTCGATGCGCACGAAGTTGGTATTGAAGGGGCTACCCGTGACCGCTTCGGTGATATTGGGGTCGCCGATGTAGGTTTCGGTGGTGCCCGTGTCAGGATTGACCTCGGTATATGGCCCGCCAACCCCCTTCAGCCAAGGGCCGATCGCCCCCCCCAGCGCCCCCTGGAAGTTGCCCGGAGCACCGATACCGATGTCCCGGGTGATGTTGATCGCGCGACGACCTGCCGTGGTGACGTTGACCGTCTCCACCCCATAAGGGTGCGTGATGGTGTAGGTACCGGTGCGTGGGACCGATGCGCGGATACGGATGCGGGCGAAACTTTGCTGATCACCGTCTACCGGGTTTTCAGCAGCGAAGGCTGCCTCTATACCGGCAACGTAGACCTCCAGTTCATATCCGCTGTTACCCACTTGTGGTATCGAGGTTTCGGCCAGGAACCAGAACATCTCGGGTGGCCAGTTATCTGGAAATACCAGCGGCAGGGCATCGTCATAGACCCCGGGCTCGGGCAACAAGGTGCACATGTAGGCGGGCGCCCCTGGTGCGCCTGGCGCACGGGTGCTGGTGGCACGCGACTGGCACAGCTCCAGGGATTGGTCGAGGCTGTCCTTGTACCACATCGGATAGCCACCTGTGGCGAAAGTGTAGGGCCCCGGATCGACATCAGACAGCGCGGCGAACGCGGCGCTGGTAACGGTAAGAGAGAAACCGGCGGCCAACAGCGCACGGCGCGACCAAGTGTTCATGCTGCCTCCTTGAAGGCTGAGCCTTTGTCTGTTCATGGCACCAGCACCACGTCTTCGGTGTCGCTACCACCGTTGGCGCTGGTGACCTGCACCTTGGCCGGCGGAATGGGCGAGAGGGTCATGCTCAACGTCTTCACGGCGCCGGTACCGCCCAGGTTGCCGATCAGTGTGCCGTTGCCGGTATGTGCGGTAAGTACTGGAGGTGTTGTTTCGTCACTGGTGCTGGCCACCAGGGTCAGCTCGCCGGTGGACAGGCGGTACTGGGCTTGCGTGATGGTGACCAGGTCGGTCAGGGGAACGTTGCTGGTGGTCAGGCTGCTGGTCGGGATTGCCACGCTGTTGTCAGCGGACAGTGTCACGATGGTTCCGGCCGCCGGGTTGAGGGCTGACTGGGCGTACCAGGCGCCGGTGCCGTTGGCCTCGGTGAGGCTCAGGTTGGGGGTCTGGCTGGTCAGGGTGACGCTTGCCGGTGGCGGCGGGGCCAACACGAAGATGTCTTGCTGGGCGATCAGGTCGCCGTTCTCGGTATGGCGTGAGTAAGTGCTGCGTTGTGGCATCAGCGGGGTGGGCAGGGCCACTTCGGAAAGCTTGCCCGAGACAGCGAAGAGCTCGGTGCGCAGGTCGATGCCACCAGGGCCTTCGATGCGTACGTAGTTTGTGTTGAATGGGCTGCCCGTCACCCGTTCTTCCAGGTTCGGGTCACCGATGAAGCGCTCGTTGCCTTCGGTGTAGGGGCCGTTGACACTGCGCAGGAACGGCCCGACATCGCCCTTGAGTGCGCCGGTGAAGTCGCCTGCGCCGGCGATGCCGATGTCGCGGGTCATGTTGATCGCCCGGCGCCCTGCAACGGGCACATCGAACACTTCAACACCATAGGGGTGGGTGACCACGTAGGTGCCCGCGGTGGGTACGTCGACCCGGATACGGACCCGGGCGAAGCTGACTTGGTCACCCTCGACAGGTTCTTCGGCGGCGAATGCCGCTTCGATCGCGGTACCGTAGCTGAGGTCGATGCCACTGGCGGCGTCGACGATGGCAGCGTCAGCAGTGAACCAGAACGCTTCGTCAGGGAAGTTGGTGGGGAAGACGATGGGTTGGGTATCGTCGAACACACCAGGCGTGGGCAGCAGCGTGCACATGTATGAAGGTGCGCCGGGCGCGCCGGCGACCCGGGAGCTGACCGCCTTGGTCAGGCACAGGTCGAGGGTACGACCGTGGCTGTCCTGGTACCAGGCGGGGAAGCCGCCATTGGCTGGGACGTAAGCGCCTGGATCGACAGCGTTCAAGGCGGCCTGCGCGGGAAGCTGGAGAATGCCGGCGAAAATCGCCACTGCCAGCGGGTGGGGTATCGGTCGGTGCATGAGTCAATTCCTCCTGCAAACGGGCCCATGGACTTGGGGCGTCTGGGAGGAGATCGGCAAGACCTGTGCCAAACCCTGAAAAATGCTGTGCAGGCCTTGTGGGGCAGGGGGTTCAGATTTTCAGTAGGGCTTTATGCCAGCGGCTGGCGGTGGGCAGCGTTCCCCCAAGGTTGGGGATTGGGGGCCGGTAATTTCAACCCGGTTTTCGATGCAGAGCCGAGTTCTGAACGAAATACAGCGCCAGCAGCGTAAACCCGCTGGATGCATGGCCACCCGGCCAGCAACGGCCATCGCCGGGCTTGCTCCATAAAGAGAAGTTTTCGAACCATTCGACCCGGGGCTGCGAACCGCCATACAACGTGGTTTCCACAGGGCAATACACGCTGGTATGGCTTTTCAGGTAGTGAATCACGGTGGTGCTCAGTGCGAACGCTACCACCACGAACAACAGGTCGCGTCGGTGTTGGGTGGCAAAGCGCAGTACCGGTGCAATACGGACCTTTTCCAGCGCCTGGGCAAGGCCCAATTGGAGGCGGTTGGCCAAGCGCGGCCAGATGAACGACAGCAAACTGCCTATGACGGCCAGTTCACCGGTCCAGTTCGGCAGGATGCGTGGCCATTTGTGGGTGATTCTCTCGAATAACGGGTTGTGCAGCAGCGGGAACTGGCCAGTGGCCGGGTCAAGCAGCAGGTTGCTGATCCAGCGATCGAAGTCTGTGAGGTCGAAGGCCATGAACACAATGGCGGCCAGCAATAGCGGCAGCAGCAGGTTGTTGCGGTAGAAGGTGGCGCGGGAGGGAATGCTCAGAGTTCCTTGGCATCAATGAGTGTGTGCCATTCATTGGCCGCCATCTGGCCGAGCACCTTCGTCTTGCCATCGTTGCCACGCGTAATGAACAGGGCGCTGGCATAGCTGTTCGCTGTTGCGCTAGAAGGCGCTTTGAGCGCCTGCTCCAGTTGTTCCATGCAGCCACTGTGGCTGACCAGCACGAGGGTGTGGCCTTCAGGCAGGCATCACTGGAGCGGTCGCAGCGTTCGGCATGGCGCAGGCAGAGGGTGAGGCTGGTATGGAAAAAGCCTTGGCCGTTAGGCGTGCAGTGGAGGTCAAGCCAGGTAAGAAGGCAGAAATGAAACCGGTTTCAAAACATGTCTGAACGCGCTAGATTATTCGGCTGTCTTCTTGGTGGCCTATCAAGATCACCTCTCAATTGAAAATCAGATGGCGCTTATCAAGGCCACCCCCACAGCCGATGAGGATTCGCAATGCCTGAGCATGCCCCAGACAACCCGCGCAGGGATTTTCTGCGCAAGACCTTGACCCTGATCCCTGTCGTTACCGTGGCCAGCACGGGGCTTGGCGCTGGCGCCAGCCAGCTGCTTGCGGCCCCGCAACAGCCACCGAACGTGCCCGCCACGCCACCTGCGGGCAATTATCAACCGACATTCTTCAGCGCCGAAGAATGGGCTTTTGTACAAGCCGCCGTGTCGCGCATCATCCCGGCCGATGAGCTTGGCCCAGGGGCACTCGAAGCTGGCGCTGCCGAATTTATCGACCGGCAAATGAACACCCCGTACGCGACTGGCGCACAGTGGTACATGCAAGGGCCGTTCAACGCCGACGCCGCGCCCGAGCTGGGCTACCAGCTGCAGCTCAGCCCGCAACAAATCTACCGCCTGGGCATCGCTGCCGTGGACGGCTGGTGCAAGGCCAATAGCGGACAGGTTTTTGCTGCGCAAGATAGCGCTACCCGGGACCTCATTCTCAGCAAGTTGGAGGCAGGAGAGCTGGTTTTCGACACCGTTCCGGCCAAGGTGGTCTTCAGCCTGCTGGTGCAAAACACGCGTGAAGGGTTCTTCTGCGACCCGATTCATGGCGGCAACAAAGGCATGGTCGGCTGGACCCAGATCGGCTTCCCCGGCGCCCGCGCCGACTTCATGGACTGGGTCGAGCGCAATGAGCCTTACCCGTTCCCGGCTGTATCGATCCGTGGTGAGAGGGCCTGAGGCATGGCGACTGTGTTGAACAAAGTGGATGCGGTGATCGTCGGCTTCGGCTGGGCCGGTGCGATCATGGCCAAAGAGCTGACCGAGGCCGGGCTGCACGTGGTAGCCCTGGAGCGGGGGCCGATGCAGGATACCTACCCCGAAGGCAGCTACCCACAGGTGATTGATGAGCTGACCTACAGCGTGCGCAAGAAGCTGTTCGTCGATGTATCGAAAGAAACCGTCACTGTCCGCCATAGCGTGAATGATGTGGCATTGCCCAATCGCCAGTTGGGCGCATTCCTGCCGGGCAAGGGCGTGGGGGGCGCGGGCCTGCACTGGTCGGGTGTGCACTTCCGGGTCGACCCCGTCGAGTTGCGCCTGCGCAGCCACTATGAAGAGCGCTACGGGCGCACGTTCATTCCCGAAGGCATGACCATCCAGGACTTCGGCGTCAGTTACGAAGAGCTGGAGCCCTATTTCGACTTTGCCGAAAAGGTCTTTGGCACTTCAGGCCAGGCCTGGACCGTCAAAGGCCAGGTGGTCGGTGAAGGGAAGGGCGGCAACCCCTATGCGCCGGACCGTTCCAACCCGTTCCCGCTGCCTGCGCAGAAGAACGTTGTATCGGCAAGGCTGTTCGAAAAGGCTGCCACCAGCCTGGGCTACAAACCTTACAACCTGCCGTCGGCCAACACCTCGGGGCCATACACCAACCCCTACGGGGCGCAGATGGGGCCGTGCAACTTCTGCGGTTTCTGCAGCGGCTACGTGTGTTACATGTACTCCAAAGCCTCGCCCAACGTGAATATCCTGCCGGCGCTGCGCCAGGTGCCCAACTTCGAGTTGCGGCCCAATGCCCATGTACTGCGGGTGAACCTGGACGACAGCAAGCGCAAGGCCACCGGCGTGACCTACATCGATGCCCAGGGGCGCGAGGTGGAGCAGCCGGCAGAGCTGGTGATTCTGGCGGCTTTCCAGTTCAACAACGTGCGTCTGATGCTGCTTTCCGGCATTGGCAAACCTTACGATCCGGTGAAGAACGAGGGTGTGGTCGGGCGTAACTTCGCCTATCAGAACATGGGGACAGTCAAGGCGTTCTTCGACAAGGACACCTACACCAACAACTTCATCGGCGCAGGTGGCAATGGCATTGCCATCGACGATTTCAACGCCGACAACTTCGACCATGGCCCGCACGGCTTCGTCGGCGGTTCGCCAATGTGGGTGAACCAGGCCGGCAGCCGGCCGATTGCCGGTACCTCCAACCCGCCGGGCACACCGGCCTGGGGCAGTGCCTGGAAAAAAGCCACGGCCGACTACTACACCCACCAGGTGTCGATGGACGCCCACGGCGCCCATCAGTCCTACCGTGGCAATTACCTGGACCTGGACCCCACCTACCGCGATGCCTACGGTCAGCCGCTGCTGCGCATGACGTTCGACTGGCAGGAAAACGACATCAAGATGAACCAGTTCATGGTCGACAAGCTGAGCAAGATCGCCCAGGCGATGAACCCCAAGGCCATTGCTGTGCTGGGCAAGCAGGTCAAGGACCACTTCAACACTACCAGTTACCAGACCACCCACCTGAACGGCGGGGCGATCATGGGCACCGACCCCAAGACCAGTGCACTGAACCGCTACCTGCAAAGCTGGGACGTACACAACGTGTTCGTTCCGGGGGCTTCGGCGTTCCCGCAGGGGCTGGGTTACAACCCGACCGGGCTGGTGGCCGCACTCACGTACTGGTCGGCTCGCGCCATCCGTGAGCAGTACCTGAAAAACCCCGGTCCGTTGGTCCAGGCTTGAGGAGCGATGAGCATGAAGACACTGTTGATCGCAACCTTGGTGCTGGGTGCCGGCGCGGCTGCACAGGCCGTAGCGAATGACGATGCGCAGGTACGCCTGGGCGAGTACCTGGCCCGCGCCGGTGACTGCGTGGCCTGCCATACCGCCAAAGACGGCAAACCCTTTGCCGGTGGGTTGCCGATGGAAACGCCGATTGGCACGGTGTACTCCACCAACATCACCCCGGCGGCCAGTGGCATTGGCCAGTACAGCTTCGAAGACTTCGACCAGGCCGTGCGCAGGGGTATCGGCAAGGACGGCAGTACGCTCTATCCGGCCATGCCATACCCGTCGTATGCGCGGGTCAGCGAGCAGGACATGCAGGCGCTGTACGCCTATTTCATGAAGGGCGTGGCGCCTGTCGAGCAGGCGAACAAGGCCTCTGACATTCCTTGGCCGCTGAGCATGCGCTGGCCACTGGCAATCTGGCGCGGCCTGTTCGCACCAGAGGCCAAGCCCTGGCAGGCATCGGCGACAGCTGACCCTGTGGTGAACCGCGGTGCGTACCTGGTCGAGGGCCTTGGGCATTGTGGCGCTTGTCATACGCCGCGGGCGCTGACCATGCAGGAAAAGGCCCTGAGCGCTGCTGATGGCGAGCAGTTTCTGGCCGGCAGCGCGCCGCTGGAAGGCTGGATTGCCAAGAACCTGCGTGGCGATCACAAAGACGGCCTGGGCAGCTGGAGCGAAGCGCAGTTGGTGCAGTTCCTCAAGACTGGGCGCAGTGATCGCAGCGCCGTGTTCGGCGGCATGAGCGATGTGGTCGAGCACAGCATGCAGCACATGAGTGATGCTGACTTGACCGCTATCGCCCGCTACCTGAAAACCCTGCCGCCAAGTAATCCGGATGACCAGCCGCATGTATACGACAAGCAGGTCGCGGATGCGCTATGGAAGGGTGACGACAGCAAGCCTGGGGCGGCGGTGTACATCGACAACTGCGCGGCCTGCCACCGCACCGACGGGCAGGGTTACACCCGCGTGTTCCCGGCCTTGGCCGGCAACCCGGTGGTGCAGACTGCGGATGCCACGTCGCTGATCCATGTGGTGCTCGCCGGTGGCACGGTACCGGCAACGCACAGTGCGCCGTCGAACTTCACCATGCCGGCTTTCGGCTGGCGTCTGAGTGACCAGGAGGTTGCCGAGGTGGTGAATTTCATTCGCAGCAGCTGGGGTAACCAGGGCAGTGCGGTCACGGCCGGTGATGTGAAGTCGCTTCGCTGACATGTATTTCTGCGCCCTCGCCCGTAGGAGCGGGTTTACCCGCGAACACGGGCGAAGCCCGTGCCATCCCCTAACGTAATCAGATTCCAGGACAAGCCCTGCCGACAGATATAAATCTATTAATATCAATTATCTATGCAATATTCTTAATGCGATTTAACATTTTATGTCTCCGTGTCCGACCAACGGCCTGTTGACGAACCCGCGCATTTTTGCTGTATTGAAACCGGTTTCATCACTATTAAAACAATCATAAGGAAAACCCATGACCGACGCGCCTGCCCATACCCGCGAACGGGTCACCATCAGCGAAGTGGCGCGTGTTGCTGGCGTTTCCAAAGCCACCGTCTCCCGTTACATCGGTGGCGACCGCCAATTGCTGGCCGAAGCCACGGCCAAGCGGCTGGAAGAGGTCATCGAACGCCTTGGTTATCGTCCCAACCAGATGGCTCGCGGCCTCAAGCGCGGCCAGACGCGACTGATCGGCATGCTGGTGGCCGATATCCTCAACCCCTATTCAGTGGCCGTGATGCACGGCGTGGAAACCGCCTGCCGTCAGCATGGTTACAGCCTGGTAGTTTGCAACACCAACCGCGACGACGAGCAGGAGCGTCACCACCTGGTGGCCCTGCAGAGCTACAACGTCGAAGGGTTGATCGTGAACACGCTCGGTCACCACCCCGGCGAACTGCTCAACCTGCAGCGTGACATCCCCATGGTGCTGGTCGACCGCCAATTGCCCGAGCTGAATGTGGACCTTGTCGGCCTGGACAATGCTGATGCAGTCGAGCAGGCCCTGGACCACCTGCAGGCCCAGGGCTACCGCGACATCCTGGCGGTCAGCGAACCCCTCGATGGCACCAGTTCACGCCTGGAGCGGGTGCAGGCGTTCGGCGCATCGATCAGCCGTCGGCCAGGCATGCGTCAGCAGGTACTCGAAATCGGCGCCGGGCTGCAGGGCCAATTGGCTTCGTTTCTTGCCCACAGAGGTCATGGTCCGCAAGCCATCTTCACCTTCAACGGCGTTGCCACCTTGGCGGTGACCCGGGCCCTGCTCGAGGCCGGGCGCAACCTGGTTGCCGATGTCGGGCTGATCGCCCTTGACGACCTCGACTGGTACCCCTTGGTCGGCAAAGGCATCACCGCACTGGCCCAGCCCACCGAGCGTATCGGCGTGGCGGCATTCGAAAGCCTGCTCGGTCGTTTGCGCGGCGACAGCGGCGCAGCCCGGCGCATCGACTTCAAAGCCAACCTGATCATCCGCGGTTCAACCCAACCCCAGTAAGAAAACGGCAGGCTTGTGCCTGCTGCTGATCAAAAATGAAACCGGTTTCATAAGGACAAGAACAATGCAAGCGAACCCCGTTTCCATCAGTCTCTCCAGCTACGGCGCCGACTTTGTGCGCCAACGTGGCCAGGAGCAGTTTCTGGACCTGCTGGCAGCCGCTGGCGTCAGCCGCGTCGAATTGCGCGAAGAATTGTTCGCCAGCGCACCGGACGCAGCTGCGCTCGGTAGGGTCATTGCCGCGCTGCGCCTGGAATGCCTGTACTCCACCCCCCTTGAACTGTGGACCGCTCAAGGCGTGCCCGACCCGCTGCTGGTGCAGAAGCTGGAAATTGCCCGGGCGCTTGGCGCGGTGGCGCTGAAGGTTTCCTTGGGGCACTTCGATGAGCACTGCGATGTGACGGCCCTGGCGTCGCTGCTGCCTGCGCAGGGGCCTCTGTTGCTGGTGGAAAACGATCAGACCGCACAAGGTGGCAGGATCGAACCGATGCTGCAGTTTTTCCAGCGTGTCGACCCGCTTGGGCTGCGCCTGGGCATGACGTTCGATATCGGTAACTGGCAGTGGCAAGGCGAGCCTGCGCGGCAAGCTGCAAGGCAGCTAGGCCGTTGGGTGCGCTATGTGCATTGCAAGGCTGTGCAGCGCCGGGCCGATGGCCGTCTGGTGGCCATACCGCCGCAGGCTGCGGACCTGCAGGAGTGGGCAGCGCTGATGGCCGAGTTCGCACCGGGCGTGGTGCGCGCCGTCGAGTACCCCCTGGTGGGCGAAGACCTGTTGGCGCTGACGCGGGCCCAGGTGCGTCACCTTTCTGCACTGGGCGCGGCGCAGGAGCTGGACCATGCATGAACATGACGTGCTGTGTTTCGGCGAGACCATGGCCATGTTCGTTGCAGAGCAAGCCGGTGACCTGGCCGGTGTCGGACAGTTCGGCAAACGCATCGCCGGCGCCGACAGCAACGTGGCGATTGGCCTGGCGCGGCTGGGTTTCAAGGTGCGCTGGCTGAGCCGGGTAGGTGACGATTCGCTGGGCCGTTTCGTTCTCGACAGCTTGCGCGGCGAAGGCCTTGACTGTTCCGGCGTCGAGGTGGATGCCAACTACCCGACGGGTTTTCAGCTCAAGGCCCGCAGCGATGATGGCAGCGACCCGGCAGTGGAGTACTTTCGCCGCGGTTCGGCGGCCAGCAGGCTGTCACCTGCGATGGTGAGCCCCGTTTGGCTGCAGGCTCGGCACGTGCACGCTACCGGTATTCCGCTGGCGCTGTCGGACAGCTCGCGGGCGCTGTCCCACACGCTGCTGGATGCAATGCGCGCAGCCGGGCGCAGCATATCGTTCGACCCTAACCTGCGCCCCTCGCTGTGGCCCGATCAAAGCAGCATGGTGCGTGAAATCAATGCCCTGGCGGCCAAGGCCGACTGGGTTTTACCGGGGTTGGAAGAGGGGCGGTTGCTGACTGGTCAGCACACCCCGGCCGATATCGCCGCGTTCTACCTGGACCAAGGGGTGGAACTGGTGGTGATCAAGCTGGGCGACGCTGGCGCCTACTTCCGCAGCGCCAAGGGCGAAGGGCAGGTAGCCCCCGTGCCAGTCAGCCGCGTGGTGGACACCGTCGGTGCAGGTGATGCCTTTGCCGTCGGTGTGCTCAGCGCGCTACTGGAGGGCCGTCCGGTAGCCGAGGCGGTAGCGCGCGGCAACTGGTGCGGCAGCCGTGCCGTGCAGTCGCGGGGCGACATGGAAGGGCTGCCGCTGCGCGATGAACTGGAGGCCTACGACCTGCGCAGAAGCGCATGAGCCGATCCCGAATCACCTGTTGCAACAAAAACAACAAGCTCAGGAGAAACAATCCATGCAAAGCCAAAGCCTGGCACCTCGCCGCTGGTGGTACATCATCCCGATTGTGTTCGTCACCTACAGCCTGGCGTACCTGGACCGCGCCAACTACGGCTTCGCCGCCGCCTCCGGCATGGCCGAAGACCTGCACATCACCCCGGTGCTGTCTTCGTTGTTGGGTGCGCTGTTCTTTCTCGGTTACTTCTTCTTCCAGGTGCCCGGCGCCATCTACGCTGAAAAGCGCAGCGTGAAGAAGCTCATCTTCGTCTGCCTGATCCTGTGGGGCGGCCTTGCCACGCTTACCGGCATGGTCAGCAACGTCTACATGCTGATCGGTATCCGCTTCCTGCTCGGGGTGGTGGAGGCTGCGGTCATGCCGGCCATGCTGGTGTACCTGTGCCATTGGTTCACCCGGGCCGAGCGTTCGCGCGCCAATACATTCCTGATGCTGGGCAACCCGGTGACCATTCTGTGGATGTCGGTGGTGTCCGGTTACCTGATCAAGCATTACGACTGGCGCTGGATGTTCATCATCGAAGGCCTGCCCGCCGTGATCTGGGCGTTCTTCTGGTGGCGCCTGGTGGATGACCGCCCGGCCCAGGTGGCTTGGCTGAGCGAGCAGGAAAAGGCCGCCTTGGCGCAGGCACTGGCTGCCGAGCAGCAGGGTATCAAGCCTGTAAAGAACTACCGCGAAGCGTTCCGCTCGCCGCAAGTGATCATCCTGGCGCTGCAGTACTTCTGCTGGAGCATCGGCGTGTATGGCTTCGTGCTGTGGCTGCCGTCGATCCTCAAGCAGGCGGCGAATGTCGATATCGTGCAGGCCGGCTGGCTGGCCTCGGTGCCCTACCTGGCGGCGGTGCTGGCGATGGTGGGCGTGTCCTGGGCGTCCGACCGCCTGCAAAAGCGCAAGCGCTTCGTCTGGCCGCCGCTGCTGATTGCCGCGTTGGCGTTCTATGGTTCCTACGCCTTGGGCAGCGAGCATTTCTGGCTGTCGTATGCATTGCTGGTGGTTGCTGGCGCCTGTATGTACGCACCCTATGGCCCATTCTTCGCGATCGTGCCCGAGATCCTGCCGGCCAACGTCGCAGGCGGCGCCATGGCGCTGATCAACAGCATGGGGGCGCTGGGCTCGTTTGGCGGTTCGTGGCTGGTGGGCTACCTCAATGGGGCTACGGGCGGGCCCGGCGCCTCTTATCTGTTCATGTGCGGTGCGCTGCTGACGGCAGTGGCGCTTACCGCTGCGCTCAATACTTCCCAGACCTCTGGCCGGGCAAAGCGCGATAGTTCGCGCCTGGCCATGAACCATTAGGAAACCTGCAATGAAGAAGCGAATCGTCCTGTATAAACGCCTGTCCGAAGACCTGATGGCACGCCTGCAAGATCGCGTCGAGGTGACCTGGGTGGATACCACCCAGCCCGATGGCCTGGCCCGCCTGCGCGATGCATTACCGGGGGCGCATGGGTTACTGGGGGCCAGCCTGCGCCTGGATGCCAGCCTGCTCGACCTTGCCCCGCAACTGGAAGTGGTGTCGAGCGTTTCGGTAGGCGTGGACAACTACGACATTGCTGAACTCAGCAGGCGTGGTGTGATGCTCACCAACACGCCCGACGTGTTGACCGAAACTACGGCCGACACAGGCTTTGCCTTGATCCTGGCTACCGCCAGGCGGGTGGTGGAGCTGGCGAACTGGGTGCGTGACGGCCGTTGGCAGGCCAACCTGGGGCCGGCGCATTTTGGCAGTGATGTGCACGGCAAGACGCTAGGCATCGTCGGCATGGGCCGCATTGGCGAGGCCCTGGCCCGGCGCGCGGCCGCTGGTTTTGGCATGCGCGTGCTGTATCACAGCCAGCGTGCCAAGCCCGAGGTGGAAGCACGCTATGCCGCATGCCAGTGCAGCCTGGATGAGCTGTTGCAGCAGGCAGATTTCGTTTGCCTGACGGTGCCATTGAGCGCCAGCACCGAAGGCCTGATAGGCGCACGGGAACTCGCGTTGATGAAGCCTGAGGCAATCCTGGTGAACATCTCACGCGGGCGTGTGGTGGATGAGCAGGCGCTGATCGAAGCGCTGCGGGCCAGGCGCATCCGAGGTGCGGGGCTGGACGTGTTCGTGCACGAGCCGCTGCCGACCGATTCGCCGCTGTTGCAGCTGGATAACGTGGTAGCGACCCCGCATATCGGCTCGGCGACCGAGGAAACCCGCCAGGCCATGGCGCGTTGCGCGGTGGACAACCTGCTCAGCGCGCTGGCCGGTGAACGGCCGGTAAACCTGGTCAACGGCTGACGCGCCCCCGTTCCCACAGGGGCCGCGCAGCCTTTGAAACGATCAGCGGCAGTTGCCTGCCTTGCGATACCCCGCTGCCTGCGCTTCACCTTCGTTTGCGAAGGTAACCTGGTTCTTCGCTGCAACCTGGTTGTAGCCCGGGCAGCCGACTGACAAGTGATAGACGTGGCTGTTGCGGTTGCCAAGCACGGCGCCGACCGAACCGGCACTGGCAAGGCTTGGTTTGGCCTCTGGCTTGGCCGCTTTTACCGGCACCGCCTGTACCACGCCGCTGCCAACCGGCTTGTAGCCGGCGGTCCACTTGCGTTCGCCGCTTACGAACGGGTTGGCATGGCCCATGATCGCGGCAATGCGCCGGTCGCGTTCTTTCTCCCAGGCCGACACCGGGTGTTGCTTGTCCCAGGCCATCAGCAGCTGTTGCTGTTGGCGCGACATGTTCAGCTTGTAGCGGTCGAACATGTAGAACGTGGTGCGGGCCACCAGCCCTTTGACTTCGTCACGCGGTTCGGCGGTGCGCTGGACGAAATCGACCTTGGTGGTGCATTGGCCGTATTCGCCGGCATTGCCAGTGACCATGCCGTAGTTGAAGTTACTGCGGTCACCGTTGACCTCACCCACGGCCGGGTAAAGGTTGAACAGGTCGGCCTCCATGGCGCGGAACACCGGGTCGTTGTCCACGCAGTGCTCACGGCCGCCGTTCTTCCAGCACTGGCGCTGGTTGCCGAAGGTGTGGGCGGGCACGATGTGTTCCCACTCGGTGCGTTCGGCACGGTTCTGCTGCTTGCGCGTCTGGTAACCACACGAGGCGGCATCGATGCGTCCGCCAGACTTGCCCACCCAGGTCCATTTGCAACCGCAGTACAAGTCGCCCATGGCACTGCTGGCCTGGTCCAGGTAGACCTTCTGCTTGGCCACCACCTTGGCTTCGGTGAAGGTGGCCGGCGGATTGGCCAGAGCGGGGAGGGTAAAGGAAAATAATAAGGTTATGGCGTAAAGCAGTGATTTCATGGGGAAAACATATTTCAGGTTGGGCCGGGCATTGTAATGGTTTCCCCGGGGCTGACCAGCTCACGGAGCCATACCAATGGTCGGCCAGGGTCGTCGCTGCCCATACGGCTGAATGTGGCTGAGTCGAGCATGTCCCGCACTTGGGTGCCCATGCGCAGCAGGTGCTCGACGAAACCGGCACCGATGTCACCGTAGTCCTCCAGGGATACCCCGCTCTGGTTGTGCTGGATTGCGAGGTGGTAATGACTGACACCATCGCCGTTGCCGCTACCGCCCAGTACCACCGTGAAGCGTGGGCCAAGCAGGGCGGCCAGGCGTTCCCGCACCAGATCGAGCAGGGCGAGGGGTATTTCATTTTCGCGCAGTGATGTAGGGAAACAGGGTGTGAACGGAGGCATGAGGGTGTCCTGCTGGGCGGGGTTCGAGTGCTGGCCAGCTTAGGCAAGGTGACTGTCAACTTGGGTAAAGCGGGGGTAAAAGCGGGTAATGCTCAGCCCCGCTGCGCGGTTCATTTCAAGAGCAGCCTCAGAAGGTCTGCCCCAACGAGAACTGGAACACTTGGGTTTCGGCGTTATCCGGCTTCTTCAATGGCACCGCCAGGCTGAAACTCAGCGGCCCCATCGGGCTGTACCAGGTCACGCCAACCCCCAGCGACACAGCCATCTGCGCCAGGTCGACGCTGCCGCAGCCTTGAGTGGTGGACAGGTAGCAGGTGTCGGCATATACGTTGCCGGCATCGACAAACACCGAGCTGCGCAGCTGGCTCTGGTCCTGCACGAAGGGCAGCGGGAACAGGTACTCGGCACCGCCGGTAATCAGGATATTACCCCCCAGCACATCGGTGTCGCGGTCGGAATAGTAAGCCTGCCCAGCGCTGGAATAGGCCCCGGTAGCCGGCGTGCTGCGCGGGCCGAGGGTGCCGTCCTTGAACCCGCGTACCGACCCCTGCCCACCGGCGTTGTAGCTTTCATAGAACGGCAAGCCGTCGGTGGAGCCATAGCCGTTGCCGTAGCCCAGGTTGGTGTGCAGGCGCAGCGTGGTGTTGCTGGTGACCGGCAGGAAAGCCTGGCCGTTGTAGTCAAGCTTGTAGAACGACAGGTCGCTGCCAGGGGTGGTGGCCATCAGCGTCAGGCTCTGCGAGTGGCCCCGGGTGGCTAGCACGCCTTTGTTGAGGGTAGATTCCGACCAACCGATCGACGCCTTGAGGTTGTTGAAGCTTTTGCCTTCGCGGGAGATGAAATCGTAGATCTCGTCAGCGCTGTAGGTGCCGGGCGAAATGTCGTCGTGCTGCAGGGTCAGGCCGTAGGTCAGGCGCGAGGTTTCGTTGATCGGGTAGCCGAAGCTGACCCCGGCGCCGTAGCTGTTGATTGCATAATACGAAACCCCATCGTCGTAGTAATCGCTGTAGTCGGTGCTGTTGTAGAACAGGTTGTAGCCCAGGCTCACGCCGTCGGCGGTGAAGTAGGGGTCGACGAAGCCGAAGTTGTACTTGGTCTGGTATTCCGAACGGGTCAGGCCGATGGACACCTTGTTACCGGTGCCGAGGAAGTTGCTCTGGCTGATCGACCCCCCCAGGATCAGGCCGGCGCTCTGGGCGAAACCGACGCTGGCGGTGATCGAACCCGAGGCCTGCTCTTCGACGCTGTAGTTGACGTCGACCTGGTCGTCGGTGCCAGGCACCTGCGGGGTCTCGACGTTGACTTCCTTGAAGAAGCCCAGGCGCTCCAGGCGGGTCTTGGACTGGTCGATCAGGTAGGTCGACGCCCAGCCACCTTCCATCTGGCGCATTTCGCGACGCAGCACTTCGTCTTCGGTCTTGGTGTTGCCGCGGTAGTTGATGCGGTTGACGTAGGCACGCTTGCCCGGGTCGACCACGAACATGATGTCGACGGTGTGGTCCTGGTCGTTTGGTTGCGGCACGCCGTTGACGTTGGCGAAGGTGTAGCCTTCGTTACCCAGGCGGCGGGTGATCAGCTCGGACGTGGTGGTCATCACCTTGCGCGAGAATACCTGCCCCGGCTGCACCAGCAGCAGCGACTTGACCTGGTCTTCCGGCACCTTGAGGTCACCGGACAGCTTCACGTCGCGAACGGTGTATTTCTCGCCTTCGTTGATGTTGACGGTGATGTAGACGTGCTTCTTGTCCGGCGTGATGGACACCTGGGTGGAGGCGATGTCCATGTTGATGTAGCCGCGGTCCAGGTAGTAGGAACGCAGGCGCTCCAGGTCACCGGAGAGTTTTTCACGGGCGTACTTGTCGTCGTTCTTGAAGAACGACAACCAGTTGGTGGTCTTCAGTTCGAAAAGCTGCCCCAGGGTCTCGTCATCGATTACGTTGTTGCCAACGATGTTGATGTGCTGGATGGCGGCGACGGTGCCTTCGTTGATCTTGATCTTCAGCGCCACACGGTTGCGCGGCTGCGGCACCACTTCGGCGTCGACCTCGGCCGAGTAGCGCCCCTGGGCCACGTACTGGCGCTGCAGCTCGTTACGCACACCTTCGAGGGTGGCACGCTGGAAGATCTCGCCTTCGGCCAGGCCCGATTGTTTCAGGCCCTTCATCAGGTCTTCGGTGCTGATCGCCTTGTTGCCTTCAATCTCGATGCTCGACACCGACGGGCGCTCGACCACGTTGATGATCAGCACATTGCCATCGCGGCTCAACTGGATGTCCTGGAAGAACCCGGTCTTGAACAAGGAACGCGTCGAGTCCACCAGGCGGCGGTCGTCGGCCTGGTCGCCAACGTTCAGCGGCAAGGCACCGAACACACTGCCAGCGGAAACCCGCTGCAGGCCGTTGACGCGAATGTCGGCGATCCTGAACGGTGAGGCCTGGGCCAGCGTGGCTTTCAGCAGCAGGATGGAGAGCAACAGGCGCGGGTAGTTCATCGGGGGTTCCAGACAAGCGGATTTGGAGGGAGGCGAGCGCGGGCAACCCGCAAGCAGCGGGCGATGAGGATACGGGCGGGCTGTGTACGGCGCGGTTAGCCGAGGGTAAAGATGTGTAAAGTCCGACCGGCCGGCGGTGACAGTGCCGGCGCGTAGGGCGATCATTACCCCCCCTGCAATTGCGATATCTGGCCCTGATGATCCCTGTGCTGCTGGTCGACGACGACCGCGAACTGACCGAAATGCTCTCTTTGTACCTGGCGCGCGAAGGCTTCCAGGCAATGGCCGTGGACACCGGCGAAGAAGGCGAGACCCAGGCGTTGTCCGGTAACTTCCAGGTGGTGGTACTGGACGTCATGCTGCCCGGCATTTCGGGCATCGAAGTGTTACGCCGCGTGCGCGCGCGCAGCCAGGTGCCGGTACTGCTGCTGACTGCCCGTGGCGACAACATCGACCGCATCGCCGGCCTGGAGCTGGGTGCCGACGACTATGTACCCAAGCCCAGCTCTCCTGGCGAGCTGGTGGCGCGCCTGCGGGCGATACTGCGCCGCGTGAAGCCACACCTGATGGGTGATACCAGTGCGCCTGAGGTACCTGAACAGGTACGCAGCGGCGCATTGAAAATGTGGCCGGGGCGGCGCGAGGCACGCTGGGGCGCAGCCACGCTGGAACTGACCGGCTCCGAGTTCAGCCTGCTCGAAGCCCTGGCGCGCCAGGCCGGTCAGCTGGTCAGCAAGCAGGACCTGTCGCTCAATGCCCTGGGCCGGCCGCTGACCCGTTATGACCGACGCATCGACGTGCACGTCAGCAGCATCCGGCAAAAACTTGGCCCGCGTGCCGATGGCAGCAGCTGGATCCAGAGCGTGCGCGGCATGGGCTACATGCTGATCGTCGAATGATGCGCCGGCGTCTGTTCTGGAAGCTGTTCCTGGCGTTCTGGCTGGCCAACACCCTGACCTTCCTGGTGGGGGCGGGGGCCTTCATGCTCAATGAACTGCGCGGCGATACCCCCGGGCTGCGTTCGCTGCTGGCCACCGAGCTGCAATTGCTCGAACGGCATGGCGAGCGGGCCGGCCGCCAGTTGCTGGACGTGTCGCCACAGCCGCAGGATGTGCAAGTAGGCCTTTACGACGATCAAGGCCGCTTGCTGGCTGGCCAAACGGTGCACGTGGCGCGTTTCGAGCAGGCACTGCTCGACCGTGACGGCCGCCCGCTGGTGCTGCGCGCTTCGGTGGCCACCCGTGTCGGTATGGCACCGCGCCCACGCAACCTTGGCCCGTTCGTGACCGGGGCGGTGATGAGCGCGCTGTTCGCGCTGTTGTGCAGCTTTTACCTGACCCGGCCGCTGACCTGGCTGCGCGAGGCCATGGGCCAGGTTGCCCAAGGCCGTTTCGATGTGCGGGTCAGGCCGCGGCTGGGCAAGCGCCGTGACGAAATCGTCGACCTGGCCGAGGACTGTGACCGCATGGCCGGCCAGCTCAAGGCCCTGGTGCAGGCCCAGCAGAACCTGCTGCATGATATTTCCCATGAGCTGCGCTCACCGCTTACCCGCATGCATGCCGCCATTGGCCTGATGCGCCAGCAACCCGACCGGCCCGACATGCTGGAGCGGGTCGAGCGCGAGTCGCGGCGCATGGACGACCTGATCGAGCAACTGCTGACCCTGGCCCGTGCCCAGTCCCGTCAAGGCAACAATGACTTCGCCAGCGTGGATGTGGTCGAACTGCTGGCGCAGATCGTCGAGGATGCCCGTTTCGAGGCAGGCATGAAGCAGTGCCAAGTGTCCTTGCTGGCTCAGGGTGCGTTTCTCATGCATGGCCATGAAGAACTCCTGTACCGGGCCTTCGAGAACGTCATCCGCAATGCCGTGCGCTACACCAAGCCCGGCACGGCGGTATTGGTGGAGGCCGCACCGGCACCAGGTGGGCAATGGTTGCAGGTGTGCGTCAGCGACCATGGCCCGGGCGTCGACCCGGCGCGCCTGCAGCGCATCTTCGAACCGTTCGACCGTGGCAGCGACAGCAGCGACAGCAGCGACGGCTTCGGCCTGGGGCTGGCGATCGCCCAGCGTGCCATCGCCTTGCACGGTGGCAGCATCACCGCGCTGGCCGCCGCCACAGGGGGCTTGCGGGTGCACATCGAACTGCCGCAAGCCATTGCTACTTGAAGCCGGTGACCGCGTGGGGAACGTAAGGGGCCTGCAAGCGCGCCACCTCGTCCTCGCTCAGCTGCAGTGACAGTGCGCCCAGGGCATCGTCCAGGTGGGCGGGCTTCGAGGCGCCGACGATAGGGGCGCTAACGCCGGCCCTACCCAGCACCCAGGCCAGCGCAACCTGGGCCATCGGCACCCCCCGTTCGCTGGCGATCTGCTCGACCACATCGATTACCCGGCCGTCCTCCACCTCGGTCTTTTCATAGAACGACTGCCCGGACACATCGGTGCGCGTGCGTTGGGTTTGCTGCCCCTGCGGTCGTGTCAGGCGGCCCCGCGCCATCGGGCTCCAGGGCATCAGGCCGACGCCTTGATCCAGGCACAGCGGGATCATCTCTCGCTCTTCTTCGCGGTAGATCAGGTTGAGGTAGTTTTGCATCGACACGAAGCGGCTCCAGCCATGGCTGGCGGCTACCTGCTGCGCCTTGGCGAACTGCCAGGCATACATCGACGATGCACCGATGTAGCGCGCCTTGCCGGCCTTGACCACATCATGCAGAGCTTCCATGGTTTCCTCGATGGGGGTGTGGTAGTCCCAGCGGTGGATCTGGTAAAGGTCGACGTAGTCTGTGCCCAGGCGGCTGAGGCTGGCGTCGATGTTGGCCATGATCGCCTTGCGTGACAAGCCTTGCTCATTGGGCCGGCTGGCGCCTTCCCACATGTTGGCAGGGAAGAACACCTTGGTGGCGATCACGGTTTCTTCGCGGCGGGTAAACTCCCTCAGGAGTTTGCCGAGGATGATTTCCGAGGTGCCGGCGGAATAGCTGTTGGCAGTGTCGAAGAAGTTGATGCCTTGCTCGACGGCATGGCGGATGATCGGCCGGCTGGCGTCTTCGCCCAAGGTCCAGGGATGAGTGCCGGCGTCGGGGGCACCGAAGGTCATGCAGCCCAGGCACAGCCTTGAAATGTCCAGCCCAGTGCTACCCAGCTTTACGTACTGCATCGTCGTCTCCTTCAAGGGCGTGAGTGATGGAGTTAGCCTAACGCGGGCAGGGTTGTGCGAAAATTCCGTATTGATGCATGCGCCATCTGCAAAAATTCACAAGCGTAGCAGCGGCCGCACCTGTTGCTGAAGGAAGTCGGTAACCGCCTTGATCCGCGGTGTGGCGCGCACGTCTTCATGCACGGCCAGCCAGATTTCGATGCTCATTGTCTGTTGGGCGCTGCCTGCCTCTTTCAGACCGTGTTCCTGTGCCATGAACGCGGGCAGGCAGGCGATGCCGATGCCGCCGGCACAGGCTTGGGCCTGGATGCGCAGGTCATTGCTGTGCAATGCGAACGGCTGCTGGCCGGCCTGGAGGTTGAGCCATTGCTGTTGTGGGGAACGGGCCTGAGACTCGTCGTAGCCGATGTAGCGCCTGACCGTTGCGCTGGCCAGGTAACCGGGCGAGGCATACAGCCGGTAATCCAGGTGTCCCAGCAGGCTGACCACCAGAGTTGGCTCTGTCGGCCTGGCCAGGGCGATGCTGATGTCAGCTTCGCGGCGGACCAAGGATGCCTTGGATTTGCTGCCCACCAGCTTCAGGCGCAGCTGTGGGTAGCGCTGGTACAGCTCGCCCAGGCGCCGGGCGACGATGCTGCCCAGCAGCGCCGGTGGTGCCGAGAGCACCACTTCGCCTTCCACTGTCTGTTGGCCGGCGCTGGCGAAATGCGCCAGGGCAAAAGAGGACATGGCCATCTGCTCGGCGAGTTCTGCAACGCGTTGGCCTTCGTGGGTGAGGGCATAGGCGCGGGGACGTCGGTCGACCAGCTTGAGCTTGAGCGAAGCTTCGAGCGAGGCGATGCGCCGGGCCACGGTGGCGTGGTCGACACCCAGGGTCTTGGCAGCGGCCGACAGCGAGCCGGCCGAGCTGAAGGCGGAGAAATGGCGCAGGTCTTCCCAATCGAACATGAATGACTCGGCAGTGGCGGGTGCATGAAGGGGTAGGGTAACCCTTTATGACCATGCCGGCTTCAATGCCCGCCTTTCATCCGCCGCGCCACCAGGTAAATGCCCAAACCAACCAGCGCAGTCGCGGCGCCAATGTACCCGGTGCTGGTCCAGCCCATGCCTGCAGTGATCGCCATGCCTCCCAGACATGGCCCCAGGGCATTGGCCAGGTTGAACGCCGCATGGTTCGACGCCGCTGCCAGGCTAGGTGCCTCATGGGCAATGTCCATGAGGCGAATCTGTAGCGGTGCCGCCAGGGCGATCATGGTGCCCACCAGGCCGATGCCCAGCAGCAGGCTCCACAGCGCCTGGGCGGCGAAGGTAAAGAACAGCAGCACGGCGACCGACCACATCAGTACCAAGCCCACGGCGCGGAACTGCAGGCGGTCGAACAGCTTGCCGCCAGCGATGTTGCCGACGATACCGCCCACGCCGAACGCCGCCAGACCGAACGGAATCCACTGTGGCGACACCTGGGTCACTTGCAGCATGGTCGGTGCCAGGTAGCTGAACACGCAGAACATGCCGGCAAAACCGATCGAAGCGATGGCCAGCGCCATCCATACCTGTGGGAGGGCAAAGGCCTGGAGCTCCTTGCGCGGGTCGCTGCGTGTTTCGTCGTGGCGCTGGGGCACGAAACGCCAGACCAGGGCGATGGTGCACAGGGCGATCGCGCCGACCAGCACGAATGCCGAACGCCAGCCGAAGTACTGGCCCAGGAAGGTGGCAACCGGGTTGCCGAGCAACATGGCCAAGGTCAGGCCCATCATCACCCGGGCAACGGCCCCCGCGCGCTGATCCTTGGCCACCATGCTCGAGGCCACCACTGCGGCAATGCCGAAGTAGGCGCCGTGGGGCAGGCCGCTGATGAAACGAAATGCGACCAGGCCACCGAATGAGGGAGCAAAGGCAGTGGCCAGGTTGCCCACGGCATACAGCAGCATCAACAGCAGCAGCATGTGCTTGCGCAGCAGTTTGGCACCGAGAATGGCCAGTGTCGGGGCGCCAACCATTACCCCCAGCGCATACGCGCTGATGGCATGGCCCACCTGTGGTTCGCTCAACTGCAAATTGCTGGCAATGTCGGGCATCAGGCCCATGATGGCGAATTCGCCGGTGCCGATGGCAAAGCTGCCCAGTGCCATGGCGGCTTCCATCTTGGCGACGGTGTTTTTACTGGGTAGCGGGGGGCGTTCCTGGACTGACATCTGTATCCCTATTGAAACATGCTGAAACGTTCAAGGCGGGATAATAGTCAATCGATGGCTGCAACGTCGAGGATGCTGCCCCGGCTTCCTCGCCTGTCAGCCCGTTTCCTGCTCAGTGCGGGCGCTCTTGCTACGCCCTGGCGGAAGTGGCTGGATCCTGTGGCAGCGGGTATGCCTGCTCTTTTAGACTGCGGGCGGTGACGCGCCAACGCTCGGCAAACGGTGTACACGCGCCACACACTCGGTTCACAAGGACAACTGCAATGTCAGATACCCCGCGCAACCCGCTGCTTATCGATGGGGCCGTCGGCCAGATCGAGCTGTTGATCGACTACCCCGACGGACCACCCAAAGGGTTGGTGCTGGTCAGCCATCCGCAACCGCTGCTGGGCGGTAGCCCACGGCATATCGTGCCGCTGACCCTGGCACGGCAGCTACGTGCAGCCGGCTGGCAAGTGGTACGGCCGAGCTTTCGTGGGGTGGGGCAGACCCAAGGCGCGCACGACCAGGGCATCGGTGAAGCCGAGGACTGCATCACGGTCATCCGTCACTTCAACCAGCAACAGCCCGAGCTGCCGGTAGCCCTGGTCGGGTTTTCCTTTGGGGCCTACGTGTTCGCCCGGGTTGCCTGTGCGCTGGAAGGGCAGTTGCAGGCAGTCGCATTGATGGGGCTGCCGGTGGGGGATGTACCGGGAGGGCGCTATTACGAGCCATTGCCGCTGCCTGGGGATTGCCTGTTACTGCAGGGTGAACAGGATGAAATGGCACCGCTGGCCAACCTGCTGCAATGGGCTGGCCCTGAACAACGGGCAGTGTCGGTATACGCCGGTGCCAATCACTTTTTCAAAGGCTGCCTGGGGCGTGCCGCGGAGCAGGTGATTGCTCATCTCGCCCAGAAGACTGGCCCTCACCGCTCCAGGTAATGCGTCTGTGCAGCAAAGTCGATGAACCGCTTGCTGGCCAGCGACAGGTATTCCCCCGAGCGCCAGCACAAGCGGAAACTCATCTGTTGTGCTGGCCGGAACGGCACTCCGACGATGCCTGGCGTGCGTTGCTGCACCGAGCGCAGCAGGGTCGCCACCCCCATGTTGTCCAGCGCGGCCTGCACTACCAGCGAGACGAAGTTGCTCTGTAGCGCCACTTGGTAAGTGATGCCATGTTCGGCGAAGAACGCATCCAGAAGATGGCGTTGAACGAAGGTGCGATCGAACACCACCATGTCGGTATTGCGCAGGTCTTCGGCGGTGAGGTAGGCCTTGCCGGCATAGGGGTGATCAGGGTGCATGCACGCCAGCATCTCGTCGCTGCCCAGCAGGATCGACTCCTTGTCGGGCGGTACACGCCGGGACTCCAGCAGCGCCAGGTCGATTTCCCGTTGCTCCAGGCGATGACCAATGTCTTCGGCACTGCCTTCGAACACGGTCATGGCAATGCCCGGGTACGACTTGCGGAAGGCGTTCATCAACCCGGGGACGTAGTGCAGGCCGAACATCGGCGGGATACCCAGGCGCACTTCACCGCGCTTGAGGTCGGCCATGTCGCGCAGCTCTTGCCGGGCAACGTCCATTTCGCGCAGGGCTGAGGCAATGCGCGGCAAGAACTGCTCGCCTTCTGCCGTGAGGATCACTTTGCGCGTGGTGCGGTTGAACAGGGTTACCCCCAGTTCTTCTTCCAGCCGGGTAACGGCCATGCTCAGCGCGGGCTGGGCGATGTGCAGGTGCTGCGCGGCCTTGGTGAAGCTGCCTTGGCGGACGATTTCGACACAGCAGCGCAATGCCTTGAGGTTCATTGAGGGGTGCTACCTTTCATGCGAGATGCATTCATAACGAACTGTGATGCTAAGCATCATAACAATATATTTATTATTATTAACCAGAGGGCCTACGATGCGCGCCACTGAGACATCCTGCAACATCTCAGTCACGCAGCTTAATAAATCTGCAATCCCACAAAGATTTTGAGGTAGTACCCCAAATGGCCAAGGCCGCCGATGTCGTTGTGCAATGCCTGGAAAACGAAGGTGTCGAGTATGTATTCGGCATTCCCGGTGAGGAAAACCTCGACCTGCTCGAATCCCTGCGCAAGTCGAAGATCAAGCTGGTACTGACCCGTCACGAGCAGTCTGCAGGTTTCATGGCTGCCACCTACGGTCGTCTGACCGGCAAGACCGGCGTCAGCCTGTCGACCCTCGGCCCTGGTGCCACCAACCTGGTGACTGCCAGTGCCTACGCCTACCTGGGCGGCATGCCGATGATGATGATCACCGGGCAGAAGCCGATCAAGAAGTCCAAGCAGGGTCGCTTCCAGATCATTGACGTGTGCGGCATGATGGACCCCATCACCAAGTACACCCACCAGTTCGCCTCGGCCGACAACATCCCGGCGCGCATGCGCGAAGCCTTCCGCCTGGCCGAAGAAGAAAAGCCGGGTGCGGTGCACCTGGAGCTGCCGGAAGACATCGCCGCCGAGCAGACCGACGCGCTGCCGATCCCGCGCAGCCTGCACCGCCGCCCGCTGGCCGAGCATGTGGCCATCGAAGCTGCCGTCGAGAAACTGCAGAACGCGCGTAACCCGATTCTGGTGATCGGTGCCGGTGCCAACCGCAAGATGACCGCCAAGGTCCTCAAGCAACTGATCGACAAGACCGGCATCCCGTTCATCACCACCCAAATGGGTAAAGGCGTGGTCGACGAGCGCCACCCGCGCTTCCTCGGCAACGCTGCGCTGTCGTCGGGCGACTTCGTTCACCGCGCCGTCGAAGCCGCTGACCTGATCATCAACATCGGCCACGATGTGATCGAGAAGCCACCGTTCTTCATGGTCCGTGGCGGCACCGAAGTCATCCACATCAACTTCCGCTCTGCCGAAGTCGATGCCGTGTACTTCCCGCAAGTAGAAGTGATCGGCGACATCGCCAACGCCGTATGGCAGATCAGTGAAGCGCTGAACGACACGTCGCACTGGGACTTCACCCGCCTGATGGCCATCCGTGAAGCCAACGAAGCACAGATCGCCGAAGGCGCCGACGACGACCGCTTCCCGGTCTACCCACAGCGCATGGTGGCTGACATCCGTCGTGTACTGCCGTCCGAAGGCATCGTCGCCCTGGACAACGGCATCTACAAGATCTGGTTCGCCCGCAACTACAAAGCGCACAAGCCAAACACCGTGCTGCTGGACAACGCCCTGGCGACCATGGGCGCCGGCCTGCCATCGGC
>NZ_JBICJR010000053.1:0-274980 GCF_043103245.1 Pseudomonas sp. YQ_6 | reverse complement strand
CGACCACAAATATCGCATATCCGGATTCGCTGGGCTGTCCATCTGGACATTCTGGCAACAGAATTTCTTGACGACCATAGAGCATTGGAACCACCTGATCCCATCCCGAACTCAGTAGTGAAACGATGCATCGCCGATGGTAGTGTGGGGTTTCCCCATGTGAGAGTAGGTCATCGTCAAGATTCATTTCGCAAAACCCCTATCTGCGTATGCAGGTAGGGGTTTTGTCATTGTGGGCAAAAAAGCCTGGGCTTGCTTGAATCCCTGTGGGAGCGGAGATGGCACCGGCGTTGCCGGTGTTCGCGGGTAAACCCGCTCCTACGACGGGCTGTGTCCAACCATCGATGTGTGTTTACCACCGATCTGTGTAGGAGCGGGTTTACCCGCGAATACGGTGGCGGCGGCAACGGTGAACGGCGGTGGAAATTGGCCAGCAGGCCCGGCCCATTCGCAGGTAAACCCGCTCTTACAAATCATGAAATGTGCGTCATTTATACCTGACGAATGACAGCGTAATGCTACGCTCGCGGAAATACTCAGCACGGATACTTACCATGGAAATGAACTGGCATCAGGCCTTGCAAGAGAGCCTAAGCTGGCTGGCAGTCGCCTCGTTCATCACCCTTGTCAGCTTCACTGCAGCCGCAACTCTGGCCGTGCGTTTTACACGCTGGGGCAGCCAGTTCTGGCAGCTTGCCGGGCCCTATTTCAGTTTCAGGCGCAGTTGGCGGCCGTTGCTGGTGTTTGCCCTGCTGCTGGTCCTGACGCTGTTTTCGGTTCGCCTGAACGTGCTGTTTTCGTTTTGGTACAACGGCTTCTACAGCGCCTTGCAGGGCCTTGACCAGGCGGCGTTCTGGTACCTGCTCGGGGTCTTCGCGGTGCTGGCCACCATCCATGTGCTGCGCTCGCTGTTCACCTTCTATGTCAGCCAGGCATTCAGTATCAAGTGGCGGGTCTGGCTGACCGAGCGCCTGACCCACGACTGGATGCAGGGCGATGCCTATTACCGTGGCCAGTTCCTTGCCGAGCCAGTGGACAACCCTGACCAGCGTATCGAACTGGACGTTAACGCTTTCGTCACCAACTCAGTCAGCCTTGCCTTGGGTGCAGTCAGTGCGCTGGTTTCACTGGTGGCGTTCACCGGCATCCTCTGGGGGCTGTCAGCACCATTGACGGTGGCCGGCGTGGAGATCCCTCGGGCGATGGTATTTGCCGTTTACCTGTATGTCATCATCGCCACCTGGGTCGCCTTCCGCCTCGGGCGCCCACTGATCCGGCTTAACTTCCTCAACGAGAAACTCACCGCCAACTTCCGTTACGCGTTGATGCGCCTGCGTGAGAACGCCGAGAACATTGCCTTCTACCAAGGTGCGCAAGTCGAGCGGGGCACGTTGCTCGGCCGTTTTGCTGCCTTGATCGTGAATGCCTGGGCATTGGTGTACCGGAACCTGAAGTTCAGTGGCTTCAACTTGGGTGTCAGTCAGGTTGCTGTTGTGTTTCCGTTCATTCTTCAGGCTCCGCGCTTCTTCAGTGGGGCGATCAAGCTGGGCGACGTCATGCAAACTTCCCAGGCCTTTGGGCAGGTGCAGGATTCTCTGTCGTTCTTCCGTGAGTCGTACGATGCGTTCGCGCAGTACCGCGCGACCCTTGACCGTCTCACCGGCTTTCTCGATGCCAACCAGCAGGCAAGTGCGTTGCCGCGCGTCACGACCGAAGACCAGGCGCATGCGCTGCAGATCGCGGGCCTGCAGGTGCTGCGCCCGGACGGACATGCCCTTATCGCCGACCTGGACCTGAGCTTGCACGCCGGTCAGGCGTTGTTGATCAAAGGGCCGTCAGGCAGTGGTAAAACCACGCTACTGCGTGCCCTGGCGGGCCTTTGGCCGTATGCCGAAGGCAAGGTCAGGCGGCCAACGGGCCATCAGGCACTGTTCCTGTCGCAACGCCCTTACCTGCCGCTAGGTGACTTGCGTACCGTAATTGCCTACCCGGCAGCCAGCAACCCCAAGGATGAACTGCTCATGCAGCAGGCATTGCGCCAGGTCAACTTGGCCCACCTGGCCGAGCGTCTGGACGTCAGCTGCGACTGGTCACACATCCTCTCGGTGGGCGAGCAGCAGCGCCTGGCTTTCGCCCGGGTGCTGTACAACCGGCCTCAGGTGGTGTTTCTCGATGAGTCCACCTCGGCGATGGATGAAGGGCTCGAGCATGCCCTGTATGCGTTGCTGCGTTCAGAAATGCCGAGTGCATTGCTGGTCAGTGTCGGCCACCGCAGCACGCTGGCGGCGTTTCATACCCACCGGCTTGAGGTGGATGGGCATGGCGGTTGGTCGTTGCTGGAGCAGGAGGCTGCGCTGGCCTAGTTCGGCTTGGGGGTGAGATCGCCACAGCGAGCATCGCGATCATCTCGGCCCCTTTCCTCCGTGTATTGCCGGCATCCTTGGCGCCCCGAACCCCTCTAACGCCTCAATCGCAGGGCTAGCCAGGTTCAGCGCAGCAGCATCAGTCCTGCAAGGGAGGGCCGGCAAGCCCCGCACCGGTCAGCAGGTTCAGCAAAGTTCAGTTACAAACATGTAAACTTCGTAAATAAGATTTACTCGCATTTGCGACTCTCTATATTTACCAACCCTGTTGGCCGCCAAACTGAGTGCGGGGCCGGTGGGCGAGGGCTCCCGGTTTCCTACAGGGATGTGCCTTTTCGCTCATGAATCGCAGGAGATGTACCCATGCAGTGCAGAACTTCACCCAACAGCCTGGCCCTGGCGTTCGTTGCGCTGGCGTCGCCGTCCATGCTGGCGACAGCGGCAGAGTCCGAGGAGCGGCGTGCGGGTGAGGTCCTGGAAGTGCCCGTCGCCGACAACGCTCTGGTGATCCAGGACACCCTGATCACTGCCGAGCGCGAGGCGCGACAGGCCCTGGGCACGTCGATCATCACGGCCGAGGACATCAAGCGCCACCCGCCGGCCAATGACCTGTCCGACATCATCCGCCGCGAGCCCGGGGTTAACCTGACCGGCAACAGTGCCAGTGGGGCACGCGGAAACAACCGGCAGATCGACCTGCGCGGCATGGGCCCTGAAAACACCTTGATCCTCATCGACGGCAAGCCATCCAGCGCGCGCAACGCCGTGCGCTATGGCTGGAACGGTGACCGTGATACTCGGGGTGAAACCAACTGGGTGCCGGCCGAAGCCGTCGAGCGCATCGAGATCTTGCGTGGCCCTGCCGCCGCACGCTATGGCTCCGGCGCCATGGGCGGGGTGGTCAACATCATCACCAAGCGCCCTTCCGACGAGCTGAAAGGCAGCGTCAGCCTGTACACGCAGCTGCCTGAAGACAGCGCAGAGGGCGCCAGCCGCCGAGCCAACTTCAACCTCGGTGGCGGCCTGACCGATAACCTGGGTTTCCGCCTGTACGGTGGTCTGGCAAAGACTGACGCCGACGATCTGGACATCAACGCCGGGCATGCCACCAGCGCCCTGGTAGCCGGGCGGGAAGGCGTTCGCAACAAGGACGTCAACGGCCTGCTGAGCTGGAAACTGAACGACGAGCACCGCTTGGAAGCCAGTGCCGGCTACAGCCGTCAGGGCAACATTTTTGCTGGCGACACCATGAACAGCAATGGCGGCGGAGACGTCGACTTCGTCTCCAGCCTCTACGGCCACGAAACCAACGTGATGCAGCGCAGTACTTATGACCTGACCCACCTCGGTGATTTCACCTGGGGTACCAGCAAGACCACGCTGGCCTACGAATACGTACGCAATTGGCGGCTTAACGAGGGCTTGGCTGGCCGCACCGAAGGTGCCCCAAGCAACGAAGGTGGAGCCATGTCACGTTTGCGCAACACACGCCTGAGCAGTGAGGTGAACCTGCCGTTCGCCATGGGCAGCACAGAACATGTGCTTACCTTGGGCGGCGAGTACCTGTACGAAACCCTCAACGACCAAGGTTCGTTGCGCCCGCAGAGCTCCGACCCCACCAACAATGACAGCCTTGTCGGCTTCGATCGCAGCAGCTCGAAGGTGACCGCACGCAGTTATGCGCTGTTTGTAGAAGACAACATCATCGTTGGCGACACCACCATTACGCCGGGCCTGCGTTTCGACCACCACGAAACCTTCGGTGACAACTTCAGCCCCAGCCTGAACCTGTCGCACAAGCTCACCGAAGCGCTGTCGGTAAAAGGTGGTATCGCCCGTGCCTACAAGGTTCCGAACCTGTACCAGTCCAACCCCAACTACCTGCTGTACAGCCGCGGTAATGGCTGCAGCGTGCAACAGACCAACAATGGCGGCTGCTACCTGCAGGGCAACGCCGACCTCAAGCCCGAGATCAGCGTCAACAAGGAAATCGGCCTGCTGTACGACCGGGGTACCTGGCGCACCAGTGCCACCTACTTCCGCAACGACTACAAGAACAAGATCATCGGTGATACCGATGTGCTTTACACCATTGGTACCGGCAGCCGCGTGACTCAGTGGGACAACGCCGGAAAGGCGCGGGTGGAAGGTGTCGAAGGCAACTTCTTCATCGAGTTGGCCCCGACCCTGGACTGGAACACCAACCTGACCTGGATGCTCGACAACGATGATCGCGAAACGGGCGAGCCGCTGTCGGTGATCCCGGAATACACCGTCAACACCAGCCTCGACTGGCGCGCCACCGAGCAGCTGTCATTCCAGGTAGCGGGTACTTACTTCGGCAAGCAAAAATCGCCGACCTACAACTACCGCACCCAGCAGGACTACGACAAGATCGCCCAGCAGGACGTCGAGGCCTATGGCCTGGTGGACGTGAGCGCCGGGTACAGTTTCAATGCCAACTACGACGTGCGGGTAGGCGTGAACAACGTCTTCGACAAGCAGATCCTGCGCGGCGGCAACGCCAGCAGCTCGGGGGCAAACACGTATAACCAGCCGGGCAGGGCTGTGTTTGCTGCGCTGAATATCAACTTCTGATCCAAAGTGCCGCGATGCGGCCCAATCGCGGGTCAATCGGGTCGCGCATGGCCGACGACATTGTTGCAGCCAAACGTCTCGCAGCATGCTAAACCATGCACCCCAGCCCGCTGCGAGAAATGCCTGGTGAAAGCCATCCGCCTGACCCTGATCTGCCATGCCCTGACCCAGGCCCAGAAGAACGGGCGCCTGCACAATACGGATGATGGCATCCTGCCGCTAGCCCGACAGTCAGACGGCGACCGTTCAGGCGTGCAACTGCTGAGTGCGCCAGAGCGGCGGGCCTGTGAGACGGCTGCGTGGTTAACGGGGGCTGTACAGGTCGATCCGGGATTGACCGATTGCGACCTTGGGCGTTGGCAGGGTGTGTCGTTGAAGCAGCTACAAGCCGAGCAACCGCAGGAGTTGGCCGAATGGCTGCAGGATCCGGCCAGTGCCGTGCATGGTGGCGAGTCGTTCGCTGCGTTATGCCAGCGCCTGGCCGCCTGGCTGGCGGCCTTCGACAGGCCGGGTGACTGGCTGGCAGTGACCCACCCGATGGTCATGCGCGCCATGCTGGTACAGGTACTTGGGTGTCCGATGAGTGCCGGGCAGCGAATCGACGTGCTGCCGCTGTCACGTCTGCAACTGAGCTTTACCGGGCAGTGGCGGTTGCGCCTGGGCTAAGGCTCAGAACGCCAGCTTGTAACCGATCATCAGCAGCATGGCTGCCAGGCAAGGGCGCAGCACGCGGTCGGAGATCCGCCCGGTGAGGTGGCTACCCAGGTAGATGCCTGGCAGCGAGCCCAGCAGCAGGTAGCCCAGCAGCGACCAATCCATGTTGCCCATGCCCGCGTGGCCCAGGCCCGCTACCAAGGTCAGTGGCACGGCGTGGGCAATTTCGGTACCGACCAGGCGACGGGTGACCAGGAACGGGTACAGCAGGAACAGCGCTACCGTACCCAGGGCGCCAGCACCGATGGAGGTGAGGGTGACCATTATTCCAAGCACAACGCCGGTCAGCACTGTGAGGATGTTCAGGCTGCGGTCGCTGAGGTGGTAGTGATCACCGGCATGGCGGCTGGCGAAGGCCTGCAGGCGCGATTTGAACAGGATGGCCAGGGCGGTCAGGATCAGCACCACCGCCAGGCCTTGCTTGATGATGGCGTTGAGCGCCGAGGTATCGGCGTGCAGGGTGCTGAGGAACCACAGGGTCAGCGCCGCTGCGGGCACGCTGCCTAGGCTGAGCAGGCCGGTGATTTTCCAGTCGATGTTCTTGTTGCGCGCATGCACCCACACGCCACTGGCCTTGGTGATCGCTGCATACAGCAGGTCGGTGCCGACAGCGGTCGCCGGGTGGATGCCAAACCACAAAAGGATCGGGGTCATCAGCGAGCCGCCACCGACGCCGGTCATACCGACGATGAAGCCCACGACCAGGCCAGCAATGGTGAAACCGAAAGAACCTACATCCATACGCTACTCGACTGCCCAACTTTGCCCGTTATCGGATGCCAGTCAGCATATAGATTTTTTTATAGCCAAATAGACTTGTTCGTTATTAGGTTATAACCAGGCTTGCCTTGGCGGGCGCGACCGATCAACGATCAGTCATCACCACCATGACATGGGCATCACCACCGTCATCGCTTTCCGACAGGTAGATGTGCCCCACCTGGCTGTCGAAATACGCAGTCTCCTGCGGCCCGATGCTGACCGCTTCGCCGGTCTCGAACTCGATGCGCACGCGCCCGCTCAGCACCAGCGCGAACTCTTGCCCGGGGTGGCGGATAAAATCGTCGAACTGGCCGCGTTCCCGGGCAATGATGCGGGCATAGGCCGGTGTCATGCGTCGTGCGGGGAAATCCCCGGCAATCGGATAATAGTCGTAGGTGCCGGTCGAATAACCCGCCGCTGCGGGCAGTGAGTCGACCACCACGGTCACCGGCACCGGGGCGCTGACCGTGCCGCTGGCGCGGAACAGCTGGGCAATATCGACATTCAGCGCCCGCGCAGCAGCGGCCAGTTTTTCATAGCTGACCGACACCTGCGCCAGTTCCATCTTCGACAACGTGGACAGCGGCACGCCACTGGCTTCGGACAATTGCTTGAGGGTCATCTGGCGCGCCTTGCGCACCTGGCGCAGGCGCTGGCCCACTACTGCACGGTCAAGCTGGGGTAGAGCTGAAGGCATTCAGGGATCTCGGCATGCGGCGTTGGTCGGGCATCTTACCTTGGACCCTTGCGCATTTCTAAATTCTCATATATTAGAATTCTCATAAATGATAATTAGCCTGGCAGGAGCGTTCATGACCCCGACCTACGACACCCTGATCATTGGTGCTGGCATCGCCGGCGCCTCGCTGGGCTACCGCCTGGCCGGCCAGCAGCGTGTGCTGCTGGTCGAGCGTGAATCGCAGCCTGGCTACCATTCCACCGGGCGTTCGGCGGCCATGTTCATGGAGGCTTACGGCACCCCACAGATCCAGGCACTGACCCGCGCCAGCCGGGCCTTCTACGAATCGCCACCGCAGGGCTTCTGCGAGCACCCGCTGCTGGAGCCGCGAGGCTGTCTGTATGTGGCCAGCCTGGAGCAGCGGGAACTGCTTGAGCAAACTTACGCGCAGAACCTGGCCAATGGCACAGAAGTCAGCCTGCTTGACCGGGATGCAGCCTTGGCACTGATACCCAGCCTGCGTGGCGAAACCCTGGCCGGCGCCGTGCTTGAGCCAGGTGCAATGGACCTTGACGTACATGCCTTGCACCAAGGCTTCTTGCGTGGTTATCGCACCGCCGGCGGTGAACTGCGCTGCAACGCCGAGCTGATCCAGGCCTGGTACCTGGACGACGTATGGCAGGTGGAGTTGGCTGATGGCAGCCGCCTGCAGGCCCGATGTCTGGTCAATGCTGCAGGTGCCTGGGCGGACCGTGTGGCCGAGCAGTGCGGGGTGGCGCGCATCGGTTTGCAACCGTGCCGTCGTAGCGCCTTCACCTTCCCTGGTCCGGCAGAGCAGGACTTTACTCGTTGGCCTGCGGTGATTGGCGTCGATGAAAGCTTCTACTTCAAGCCTGATGCCGGCCAACTGTTGGGGTCGCCAGCCAATGCCGACCCGGTTGAGCCACAGGATGCCGCGCCCGAGGAGTTCGACGTGGCCTTGGGTATTTACAACATTGAAGCCATGACCACCCTGGCGATCCGCCGCCCGAGCCACACCTGGGCCGGGTTGCGTTCGTTCGTTGCCGACGGCGACCTGGTGATCGGTTTCGATGCGCATGCCCCCGCGTTTTTCTGGCTGGCGGCCCAGGGTGGCTATGGCATCCAGTCGGCAGCGGGCGCCTCGCGCCTGGCCGCCGACGTGCTACTGGGCCAGCCGTTGTGTGCCAGCCTTATCAGCCAGGGCGTGGCGCCCGAGCGCCTGTCCCCGGCCCGTTTCCAGCAACCCTGAAAGGAGCATCCCATGAGCAATGACATTGAGCGTTTCCCCAGCAGCTTGCCGTTCCCGTTTTCCCGCGCGGTGAAGGCCGGTGGCTTTCTGTTCCTCTCCGGGCAGGTGCCGATGAGCGCCGGCGGCGAAGTGGTGCGCGGTGATATCCAGGCCCAGACCCGTGCTGCCTGCGAGCGTATCGCCGAAAGCCTGGCGGCCTGTGGCGCGCGCTTCGATCAGGTGGTGAAGGTCACGGTCTGGCTGTCGGACATGCGCCATTTCGCCGGCTTCAACGAGGTGTACAAGGCGTTCTTCGGCGCGGCGCTACCGGTGCGTTCCACCGTGGCCTCGGCGTTGGCCCTGGGCGTGGATGTGGAGATCGAAGTGCAGGCGTTCGTCGGCGACGCCTGACAGGGCAAAGAGCCCGTGTAGAGGCGACCTTGTGTCGCGATGGGCTGCAAGGCCGCCCCTACGACATGTATGCGACGGCGATGACAAAACAACAATAAATCCAGAGGTTCACATGCAAGAGCAGCTGAAGATTGCCGGCGCATTTGTCGGCGTGATCGTGGGGGCGGGGTTCGCTTCAGGGCGGGAACTGTTGTTGTTCTTTGTCGATTTCGGCGTGTGGGGCTTGGCTGGCGCGTTGGTCAGCGCCGCCCTGTTCACCTTCCTCGGCATGGCGTTGGCGGGGCTGGGCAATCGCCAGCAGGCCACCTCGCACAAGGATGTGATCCTGGCCATCTGCGGCCGTCACCTGGGCATGTTCGTCGACTGGTTGATCACCTTTTTCATGTTCGCCGTCACCGTGGTCATGCTGGCCGGTGGTGGTGCATTGCTGGAGCAGCAGTTTGGCATCCCGGCCCTGACCGGCAGCGTGCTGGTGACGCTGGTGGTGGTCGGTATCGTGTGCCTGGACGTGCGCAAGATGATTCTTGCAATTGGCGCCATCACCCCCTTGCTGATCCTGGTGGCTTCGGCGATAGCGCTGTATGCCGTGATCACCCGCGAGCAGAGCTTTGCTGCGCTCGATCAGGTGGCCAGCCAGCAACAGGCCGGCACCCGCCATTGGCTGCTGGGGGCGTTCTTGTATGTGTCGTATAACATCGTCGCGGGTGCGCCGATCCTGGCTATTCTGGGCGGTTCGGCCAAGGGCGAGAAAACCGCGGTGTGGGGAGGCCTGCTCGGTGGTGCAGCGTTAGGCGGCCTGATGCTGGTGATGAGTGCCGGGCTGTTGTCGCGCCTGGACAGTGTGGCCGACCAGCCGATGCCGATGCTGTCGATTGCCAACGAAGTGTCACCACTGCTGGGGCTGGTGATGTGCCTGATCATCTTCGGCATGATCGTCAACACCGCGGTGGGCACGCTGTTTTCCTTCCTCTCGCGGCTGTTGCCGGCGGGCACGACGAAGTTTCGCTGGGGCTCGGTGGTGACCGGGGTGGTGGCGTTCGGCTGTAGCCTGGTGGGGTTCATCAGCCTGGTGGGTGAGGTGTACCCGTTCTTCGGTTACCTGGGCTTTGTGCTGATGACGGCGGTATTGCTGGCCTGGGTACGGCGGGGCAGGGCTGCGAAGGCGGTGGCTGCATAAGGGACTGGTACAGGCGACAACAGGCATAGGCCGTCGCCGCCTGAACCCGGCGTTTAAATCCTGAAGCTGCCCACCAACTGCTTCAAACGTCCAGCCTGCTGGGCCAGCTGGTCGCAATGGCGCAGGGTCTCGTTGAGGTTCTCCACACCTTGCTGGTTCAGGGCGTTGATCTGGGTGATGTCCAGGTTGAGGCTCTCGACCACGGCAGTCTGTTCTTCGGTCGCTGTCGCCACCGACTGGTTCATGCCATCGATTTCGCCAATGCGCTGGGTCACGCTGGCCAGGCGTTCGCCGGCCTGGTTGGCCACCTGCACGGTCTGTTCGCTGGAAACCTGGCTGGTGTTCATGGTGTGCACCGCTTCGCGCGAGCCCACCTGCAGGCTGGTGATCATGCGATGGATTTCTTCCGCCGACTCCTGGGTACGGTGCGCCAGGTTGCGCACCTCGTCGGCCACCACGGCAAAGCCACGGCCAGCTTCACCGGCACGGGCCGCTTCGATGGCGGCGTTCAGTGCCAGCAGGTTGGTCTGCTGGGAAATGCCCTTGATCACGTCGAGGATCTTGCCGATTTCGTCGGTGCTGGCGTTGAGCGTTTCGATCTGCGCGCACGACTCGCTGATCCGTTGCGACAGGGCAGTCATGGCGCTGATGGCTTCTTCAACCACTTCACGGCCACCGTGCGCCTGTTCACTGGCACCGCTGGCATGTTGCGAAGCATCTGCGGCGTTGCGGGCGATTTCCTGGGTGGCGGCGCCCAGTTCGTTGATGGCCGCAGCGACGCTGTTGGTGCGCATGCTCTGTTCTTCAGACCCGATGATCGACGCATTGGACGCGCTGACCACTTTCTCCGAAAGGTCATGCACCAGGCGGGTAGCCGAGGACACTTCGCTGATCGAGGCATGGATACGTTCGACAAAGCGGTTGAACGAGGTAGCCAATTCGCCGAACTCGTCCTTGTTCTGCACGGCCAGGCGGCGGGTAAGGTCACCTTCACCCTCGGCGATGTCGCGCATGGCGCGGCCCATGGTGGTCAGCGGGCTCATCAGCACCGGAATCAGCAGGCCGAGCAGGCCGGCGATGGCGGCCACGGCAATCAGTATGGCAATGATCGCCGAGGTGCGGAACTGGCTGAGCGCGGCATAGGCCTTGTCCCTGTCGATCGACAGCCCGATGTACCACTGTGCCGAAGGCAGGCCGGCCACCGGGGCGAACGAGATGATGCGATCCTGGCCGTCGAGGGTGACATCCTGCATGCCGGCGGCAACCCGCAGGTTGCTGCCTGGGTAGATGTCCTTGAGGTTCTTCATCACCTGGTCTTTGTTCGGGCTGACGATCACCTGGCCATTGGCGTCGGCCAGGAAGGCGTGACCGATGCCGCCGAAGTCGACCGAGTTGATGATCTCGACGAGGGTGTCGAGGGTCACGTCACCGCCGACCACACCGATCAGTTCGCCATTGCGCTTGCTCTTCACCGGCGTGGCGATGGTCACCATCAGTCCACCGACTGCCCCTTGGTACGGGGCGGTCAGCACGGTCTGCCCGGCGCTGGCGGCGGCGCCATACCAAGGGCGCTGGCGCGGGTCGTAACCGGCGGGCATCTGGGCATCCGGGCGCTGGGTGAATTCGCCGTTGGCCTGGCCCAGGTAGGTGAACAGGAAATTACGCGTGTAGGACGGCTGCTCGATCAGCCCTGCCAAGGTGTCGCCGGCGCCTTGCTGGCCGATGTCCTGGGCCAGGTTCTCCAGCACCAGAATGCGCCCGCTCATCCAGTTCTGCACACTGCTGGCGGTCAGTGCACCGGACTGCTGCACCGAGGCTTCGATATTCTGGCGGATGGTATTGCGTTGCAGGTAGTCGTTGTAGAGCGTGAACAGGGCAAATGCCAGGACCACGACGCCGCAGGCGCTGAGCAGGATCTTGTGGCGAAATTTCAGGTTCATGTTTCGAGACCTTGAGCCAATGAGGGGAGGGCGCAGCGCGCTCATGACGCGATGCGGGGCCTATCGACCGAGATATCGGCTTGAGGGGTAAAAGATTGAAGTGCTTAGAGAAAATTCTTACAGTCGTTTCGACGGACGGCAGTCACGGGTCAGCCAGCTGCTCGATCAGCAGGCGTGCGGCCTGCTGCAGCGGCTGTTGTTTGCGCCACAGGATATGCACGGGCAGTTGCAATTCGTTGCGTGTATTGCGGAATTCCAGGCGCACCAGACGCCCGCTGGCCAGCAGCGGCGCGACCCGCGTCAACGGCAGATCGCCCCAGCCCAAGCCAGCTTCCACCATTTGCAAAGCCAGATCGAAGCTGTCGGTGGACCAGTGTGTGGCGCCGATCAGCGGGCGAGGGTCAGCCAGTGGCAGGTCGCGGCTGCGCACCAGAATCTGACGCACCCGGGTCAGGTCCTCGAGGTCGTGGATACGCCCCTCACGCAAGGCCGGGTGGGCCGGCGACAGGGTGGCCACCAGCGATTCCATGCCAATGTGCTGGAAGCCGCGGCGGGCATCGACCTGCAGGCCGGCAAAGGCTACGCAGAGGTCGGCACGGCCACTGTCCAGCAAGTGCAGGGCTTCTTCCTGCGGGGCGCTGAGCAGGGCAATGTCCAGCAAGGGGTGGCGCTTACCTAGGTTGGCGATGGCCGCCAGCAGCGGGCGGTGATCGATGTCGGGTACCACGGCCAGGGTCAGGCTGCTCTCCAGCCCTTGGGACAACTCCAGGGCATGAACCTGCAGCAGCCCCAGTTGTTCGGCAATCAGCCTGGCGTGTGGCTTCAGGGCCAAGGCCTGTGCGGTTGGGCGAACTTCACGCGGGCCGCGTTCGAACAGGCTGTAGCCAAGTTCTGCTTCAAGGTTGCCAATGGCCATGCTCACGGCTGAAGGCACCCGCTTGAGGGCGCGCGCTGCGGAAGAAAACGAACCGTGGTCGAGCACGGCCAGAAACAGCTGGATGTTGTCGCTGGAAAAATTCATGGCAGCCTCCTGTCAGTTGATCTGACAGCTGCTGACTTTTGCTGTCAAGTGCGTTGAAGCATGATCGCCCCCGTCGCTTTTTGTCTTTGGAGGAAACCTGGGTGCAGGGATTGAAACGCAAGCTGGTCTACGTGACTTTCTATGAACTGATCGGGCTGTGCATGTCGACCCTCGGGCTGGCCTACCTGTCAGATACGCAGGCGTCGCATACCGGGCCGCTGGCGGTGATGATCACCACCATCGCCATGCTCTGGAACCTGATCTACAACACCCTGTTCGAGTACTGGGAGAGCCGCCAGGCCAAGCGGGGACGCAGCGTGGCGCGGCGGGTGGTGCATGCCATCGGCTTCCAGTTGACCTTGGTGGTTTACTTGATTCCGCTGATTGCCTGGTGGCTGGACATGACATTGCTGGAGGCGCTGCTGGTGGATATGGCATTCATTATCCTGGTGCCGTGCTACACCTTTGCCTACAACTGGGCGTTTGATCGCGTGTTTGGCCTGCCACGTTCTGCCTTGGCCACCGCTTGATACAGCCTGGCGCAGCGAAGGAGCCGGCACAGGCCGCCATTAAGGTGGTAGGCGAATGATCAAAGGCGCCTGCTGCTGCTCGACCTGCTGCTCCACCGGCCGCGGCACACTGGCCAGCAAGCTGTCCTCAACCTGCCCCGACAGGTAATAGACCCCCGCCATGGCCCCGCTCTGGCGGTTCTCCATCAACTCCTGCCACTCCTGGTTCAACGCCACGTTCAGGATCACCCGCAGTTGTTCGACCATCTGCGGGTGGTCACGGTCATGGGTCATCATCCCGTAACCGGCTGCAGCAATCGAAATCATCGCCCCTGCCACTTTGCCCACTGCCGATGCCACGGCACTGGCGATACCGCGTGGGGCCAGGGTGGCGCCAAGCTTTTCGCTGGCCTGGGTGGCCACCGAGTTGAGCCCGACATCGGTCCTGCCAGGGCCTTTGCTGGCCTGTTGATGCAAGTGCTGGCGCATGGCTTGCCAGGCCGGCTGCTGGTCCAGTGACTTGGCCCGCAGCAGCTGATACAGGCTGGCATTGCGCGCATCCGGTGGCCCCAGGGCGATGGCGGGGATACGGTTGAGACGCTGGCTGAACTGCTCGGGCGGCGCGTTGTAACGGCTGATGATGGCCGGCAGTTGCTGGCCGAGCAGTTGCAGGTACAGTTCGCAGGCGCGGTCGCGGATGCCTTCGGGGTTGATCTGCTCGGCTACCGGCTCGATCACCCGCGCGTGATACTGCTCCTGCAGGTACAGGGCCAGGCGTTTTTCTGCCGGTTCCCGACCCTCGCCACTGTCGAGCTTGTACCAGGCCACCTTGAGGGTCAGCCACTGCTGGGTCCAGTAACCCGTGAACCAGGGGATGAAGTCGCTTTCGGTGCGTTGCTGCACCTGCTCCTTCCACACCCGCATGGAGCGCCTGGCATAGTCGTTGGCTGAGCCGGCGGCACCGGTCGAAGCTTCTATCAGTTCCTGGTCGATGCGTTGCCAGGCCGCGGGAGTGAGTATTGTGGGCGGCGGCGGGGCAGGGGGGCGCTTGCTGGCACAACCGCCGAGGGCCAGCAGAAGGCAGAGCAACAGGAGGGCTCGAGAACTCACGCGACCGCCTCCCTGGTAGAGGCTGGGGTGGTTCTCGAAGTATAGGGTGGGGTTATTGGGGCTGCTGTGCAGCCCATCGCCCGCGTCAGCACAGATGCAAATGGTTGCTTGAGCGCGTACTACGGGGGAGCGATCGCGTCAGTCTGGACGGGTTATTCCAGGTCCAGCTTTTCTTCCAGACGGTCAAGGTGCCTGTGCATCAACCCCAGCGCCGCTTCGGCATCACCTTGCTCCACGGCATCGATGATTGCCGCATGCTCTTCCCACGCACAGTGATCGCAGCACGGCGATTCGTAGCGTGCGATGATCAGCGAGGTCATCGGCACCAGCCCATTGAGAAATCGCGCCAGTGGTGCATTGGCCGCCACCTGGGCCAGTTTCAGGTGGAACTCGCCGCCCAGGCGGATCGCTGCGCAGCGTTCGCCACTCTCATGGTGCTGGCGCTCGCGCTCCACCAGTTGCCGTAGCTGGCGTACCTGCGCCGGCCGGGCGCGTTGCGCGGCCAGGGTGATCAGCGTGGTTTCGGCCAGACGCCGGGCACTGAGCACCTGACGTGCCTGGTCTGGGTCGGGGGCAGCCAGATGTGCGGTGTGGCTGGGGCGCTGTACCACTACCTGCTGGTCGGACAGGCGCCCCAGCACGCGGCGGATCACCGTGCGGCTGACACCAAAGGCATGGCCCAGCGCCTGTTCGGGCAACAGGCTGCCCGGCGGCAGGCGCTGTTCGAGAATGGCGTCGAACAGCCGCGGATAAATCTGCTCGGCCGACAGGCGGGTTTCGCCAGCCGCGAGCAGGGCAGGCAAGTGGGGGGCGGCGTTCATGGGCACTCTCCTGAGGTCATGGATGCGGATGTTCGTCCGGGATATTCAGCGCGATGCCCATGCGCAGCCCTTCGGCCACGATGTGCTGACGCATCTGGGCACTGGCCTGGGCGCTGCTGCGTTCGCGAATGGCGCGCACCACCGCTTCGTTCTCCTTCAGCCGCGCGGCCAGGTGCTCTGGCGAGTTGCGCAGCATGTCGGCGCTTTGCTTCAGGGCATTGCCGGTCTGCTGCACCACGCTCTGGAAAATCGGGTTGGTGGTCAGGGCGAACAGCGCCTCATGGAAGGCGATGTAGGCTTTGACCCCGGCCTCGCTGTCATTGGCCTCCAGCGCTTCGCGCATGTCCATCAGGGTCAGGCGCAACTGGCCGATGTCCTGGCTGTTGGCCGACTGCGCCACCAGGCCGACGATGAACGGTTCCAGTGTGTAGCGCAGTTCCAGCACGTCGGCCAAGCTGGCCGCAGTGCTGGTTTCCACGCCCGAAGCCTGGGCATCGGCATCCAGCACCAATACGCCCTTGCCGGGTAACGAGCGCACCAGGCCCAGTGTTTCCAGCACGGTTACCGCTTCGCGCAGGCTGGGGCGGCTGATGCCCAGTTGTTCGGCCAGTTCGCGCTGGCCTGGCAGCATGTCGCCGGTGCGCCATTGGCCGCGGGCCAGGGCCTGGCGGAGTTTTTCCACCACTGAGTTGACGACGGTTGATGAGCTGATCACGGTTCGCTCCTGGAAGGGCCGGCGTCATGCCGGCCACGTTCGCTCAGAATTCCTGTTGATGGGCGTTGGGTTGCTTGCGTGGCGTGGGGGCAAAGCCAGGCTTGCCGTCGAGTACGTTCTGCGCACGCTCCAGGTCAATGTCCTTCTCCCAACGGGCAATGGCCACGGTGGCCACGCAGTTGCCGATCAGGTTGGTCAACGCCCGGCCGATACCCATGAACCAGTCCACCGCCAGCACCAGTACCAGGCCAACCACAGGGATCGCCGGTACCGCAGTCAGGGTGGCGGCAAGAATCACCAGTGCCGAGCCTGGGATGCCGTGAGCCCCCTTGGAAGTCACCAACGACACCAGCAGGATGGTCAGCAGGTCGGTCATTTCCAGTGGCGTGCCGGTGGCGTTGGCGATGAACACGATCGCCAGGGTGAGGTAGATGGAAAAACCATCGAGGTTGAACGAGTAGCCGGTAGGGATCACCAGACCAACCGTGGAACTGCCGATGCCCAGGTGCTCAAGCTTGCGCATGATCTGTGGCAGCACGGCGTCGGAAGAGGCGGTGCCCAGGACGATGGTCAGCTCTTCACGCAGGTACTTGATCAACGGCAGCAGTTTCAGGCCCGACAGGCGCATGACGGTGCCCAGCACGATCAGCACGAAGCCGGCACAGGTCAGGTAGAACAGCGCCACCAGCCCGCCCAGGTGCTGCAGCGACGCCAGGCCGTACTTGCTGGTGGTGAAGGCGATGGCACCGAACACGCCGATCGGCGCCAGGCGCACGATCATGCCCATGATGCGGAAGATCACATGGCTCAGTTCGTTGATCAGTCGCGAAATGCCGGCGGCCGAGTCACCTACCAGGTTCAGCGCGCTGCCGAACAGCACCGAGAACAGCAGCACCTGAAGAATGTTGTTGTCGGCGAAGGCACCGATCACCGAGGTGGGGATCAGGTCCATGAAGAACGCCGTGGCGCCATGGATGTGCTGGCCGCGCTCGGCCAAGCCGTTGGCATCGGCGGCGGACAGTTGATCCAGGTGAATATTGGCACCGCTGCCAATGCCACTGGTGAAGGCGAACACCAGGCCGATCACCAGCGCCAGGGTAGTCAGCACTTCGAAGTAGATCACTGACTTCAGGCCGATGCGCCCGACCTTTTTCAGGTCACCCGCACCCGAAATGCCGCTGACCACCACGCAGAACACGATCAGGCCGATGAGCATCTTGATCAGCTTGATGAAGCCGTCGCCAAGGGGTTTGAGTTGCAGGGAGAGGTCGGGGAAGCTCAGACCGCAGGCGATGCCGAGGGCAAGGCCGAGTACGACTTGCAGGAAAATCGAACGCGAGCACCATTTGAGCATGGGAGGAGTCTCTGATCGGTGTCCTTGCTTCGGTAGCCGCACGGGGCGAAAGAGCGCAGGACTTAATTATTGTGGTCTTACCGGTTTGTTCAGCGCGAGGCCATAAAAGCGCGAAAAATCCCTGATTGCAAGGATTTTTGGCCTTACCGGTCTGACCAGTTGTGGGGCAATCCGGCCTGCCATGCTCTAGTTCGGTGCGTGCCGTGAAAGGGGGCGCGTGAAATAGCTCAGGGCTTGGCCAGTGCCTGGTCCACCGCTGCAATCAGCTTGCCAAGATCTTTGGGCGGGGCGTTGTGGATGACACCGAACAAGTAGGCGCGCTGCTCCTCTTCGTCGTCCGGTTCAGCGAAGAAGTCCTTGGGCTTGACGCCCAGCACCTGGGCAAAAGCCATGATTGCATCAATGCTGGGGGTGTAGGTGCTGGTTTCGAAACGGCTGATGGTCTTGGGGTCGAAGCCGGTTCGTTCGGCCAGTTGTGCCTGGGTCAGGCCCGCCAGCTTACGGTAGCGGCGCAGGGCGATACCCAAAGCTGATCTCGTCATCGCTTAATTCCCATTTAGAATCAAGAACTTAACGATATCTATCAATGTGGCGCAACGCCATGATCGATCACCTTTGTTTTATTTATGTGATGAATTTCGTAGAATTCATGGCTTGACCGGTCAGTCATCGTCACCTTCCTTGTACCGTTCGGCCCCGTGCCGCAACGGCAGGAAGCGCTTTTGCCCATTGGAACGGATCCTCATGAATCGGTTCCGATGGCCGTCGATGAACTGGGTACCGGCTTGTCATCGAATGGAGTCTCATCGTGCGCCTCAACTTGCCGGTAACCCCGGTCGAGCAACGTTTCCCCCCCGATCAGCGGCTGATTTCTGCTACCGATACCGCCAGCCTGATCACCTACTGCAACCCAGAGTTTGCCGCCATCAGTGGCTACAGCGAGGCCGAACTGGTCGGCAGCCCGCACAACCTCGTGCGCCATCCGGACATGCCGCCGGCGGTGTACGAGTTGATGTGGCGCTACCTGAAGGCCGGCAAGAGCTGGATGGGTATCGTCAAGAACCGCTGCCGTAACGGCGACTACTACTGGGTCAATGCCTACGTCACGCCCATCCTCGAAGGTGGGCGGGTCGTGGGTTACGAGTCGGTGCGCGTATGCCCTACGCGCGAGCAAGTAGCCCGTGCCGAAGCCTTGTATGCGCGGCTGCGCAACGGCCAGGCGGCATTGTCGGCGCCGCGCCGGCTGAGCTTGCTGACGCAGGCCTTGGCCTTGCCACTGGCCGGTGGGCTGCTGGCGGTGGGGGTCAACCAGCTGTGGCCTGGCCTGGTGGGGCAGGGGCTGACCCTGGGGCTGTTCGTGGCCTGCGGCCTGTGGGCGCGCAATGCCCTCGGGCGGCAGCTGCAGCAGATTGTGCAGGGTGCCGAAGGTGCCTTCGCCGACCCGGTTGCAGCCTTGACCTACAGCGACCTGTCGGGTGCTGCCGGGCAGTTGCAACTGATGCTGATCAGCGAAGAGGCACGTCTGAAAACCGCATTGACGCGGCTAAGCGATCTGGCCGGGCAAATGGCCGTGGCCGCTCGCGATGCCGGGCAGTTGTCGCGCAGCACCGAGGCGGCATTGCTGGAGCAGCGTGCCGAAACCGACCTGAGCGCCACTGCAATGAACCAGATGGCCGCCTCCATTGGCGAAGTCGCCAACCACGTGCAGTTGACCGCCGCCGAGGCACACACGGCGCACCTGCTGGCCGAGCAAGGTAGCCAGGTGGCCGATGCCAGCGGCACGGCCATTCGTAACTTGGCCAGCACTGTGACGCAGATCAACCAGGCGGTCAGCCACCTGGCGGGTCAGACCGGCGCCATCGCCGAGGCAGCCGGGATGATCCGCGGCATTGCCGAGCAAACCAATCTGCTGGCCCTCAACGCCGCCATCGAGGCTGCCCGTGCGGGCGAGCAGGGCCGGGGCTTTGCCGTGGTCGCCGACGAGGTGCGGGCACTGGCCGACAAGACCCGCCAGTCCACCCTGCACATCCAGGCCATCATCGATGCCCTGCGCAGTGGCGCCGAGGAAGCCGTAGCGATCGCCAGCCGAGGCATCGACGGTGCCGAGCAAGGCGTTGCCCAGGTGCAGGAAGCCCGGCAGGCGCTGCATGGCATTCGTGACGCGGTACAGCGCATCAGCGACATGAGCCAGCAGATGGCCACCGCCTCGCAGCAGCAGTCGGCGGTGGCAGAAGATGTTTCGCGGCAGATCAACGGCGTAGCCGGTATTGCCCAGCACAGCGCCAATAGCGCCAACGCTGCCGCCTCGCGCGGCACCGAACTGGAACACGTGTGCGCCGGATTGCGCGCCCTGGTGGAGCGCTTCAACCGCTAAGGCAGGATGCTTTATGGATGATAACTATCGCGCGGCCGTGGACGCGGCCGCAATTTTCTCGGAAACCGACCTGCGTGGGAACATCACCTACGTCAATCAGCAGTTCTGCAGCATCTCGGGCTACAGCCGTGAGGAACTGCTGGGGGCCAACCACCGCATACTCAATTCCGGGCTGCATGAACCGACGTTCTTTGTCGGCATGTGGCGGGCTTTGGTCGCCGGGCGGGTGTGGAAGGGCGAAATCTGCAACCGGTCCAAGGACGGTTCGTTGTACTGGGTCGACAGCACCATGGTGCCACTGGTCGATCCGCTGACAGGCCAGGTGCGCAAGTATGTGTCGATCCGCTTTGACGTCACGGAGAAGCGCCAGCTGCTGCATACCTTGCAGTGGCGGGTGGGCCACGATGTGCTCACCGGCCTGCCCAACCGCGCCTACCTGTCCGACCTTCTGAACCAGGCCCTGGCCTACTCGCGCCGCGAAGGCATCTCGCTGGCGGTGTGCATGCTCGACCTGGATGGTTTCAAGGCGGTCAACGACGGCTACGGGCATGCCGTAGGTGACCTGCTGCTGGTGGAAGTGGCGCAGCGCTTGAAGAGTATCCTGCGTGGTGGGGATGCCGTGGCCCGGCTGTCGGGCGACGAATTCGTGCTGACCCTGCGCGACGTCGACGATGAGCACCAGCTGCATGCAGCCCTGCAGCGGGTATTGCGTGCATTGGCGGCGCCTTGTGTGGTGCGTGAGCATACGCTGTCGCTCAGCGCCAGTATCGGCGTGACCCTGTACCCGCAGGATGACGAAGATGCCGACACCCTGGTGCGCCACGCCGACCAGGCCATGTATGTGGCCAAGCAGCGCGGGCGCAACCGTTACCACCTGTTCGACGTGTCGCAGGAACAGGAACTCAAGGCCACCCACCAGACCGTGGCGCGCGTGCGCCGGGCGCTGCGCAACGGTGAGCTGTGTCTTTACTACCAGCCCAAGGTCAACCTGCGCAGTGGCAAGGTGCTGGGCTTCGAGGGTTTATTGCGCTGGCAGCGGCCAGGCCGTGGCGTGGTGCCGCCTGGTGATTTCCTGCCCTGGGTAGAGCAGACCGACCTGATCGTCGAAATTGGCGAGTGGGTGATCGGGCAGGCGTTGAGCCAGTTGCAGGCCTGGCAGCGCCAAGGGCAGCCCTGGTCGCTGAGCGTGAATATCGCCGCGCGGCATTTGCAGCGCAGTGACTTTGCCGAGCGCCTGCAGCAGCTGCTGGCAGCGTACCCGGCGGTGGACCCGGCGCTGCTGGATCTGGAAATCGTCGAGTCGGTTGCCATCGACAACCTGCAGCATGTCAGCCGTTGCCTGGATGCTTGCCGTGCGCTGGGTGTGCGTTTCTCGCTGGACGATTTCGGCACCGGTTATTCGTCCTTGAGTTACCTGAAACGCTTGCCGACCCAGACGATCAAGATCGACCAGTCGTTCGTGCGTGACATCCTTCATGACCAGGACGATCTGGCGCTGACCGAGGCGGTGATCGGCCTGGCGCGGGCGTTTGGCCGCGAGGTGATTGCCGAGGGGCTGGAGAGTGTCGAGCACGGCCGGGTGCTGATGGGCCTGGGCTGCGAGCTGGCGCAGGGTTACTGCATCGCCCGGCCGATGCCCGCCAGTGACGTGCAAGCCTGGGCACAGGCCTACCGGCAGCCAGTGCAGTGGCGTGACCCTTGAAGGCCATCAGCGGGCCGTGGTCTTGACCTGCACGGGGGGGCGCCACCTGCTTATCGATCAGGGGTGGCTTCGAAGAGCTGCTGTGCGGCGCGCTTCAGGGCCGATCGAGTCATCGCTCACGCAACCGCTTGTACAGTGTGGTGCGGCTGATTCCCAGTCGGCGGGCCACCGCCGACAGGTTGCCATTGGCTTGCTCGACCAGGCTCTGCAGGTCCGTCTCTTCAGCCGCTATCGGCACCGGTATTTTCGACTCGGCCAGAAAGCCCGCAGGAAGGTGCTCGACGCCGACCGGCCCGTTGGCCGCCAGGGCCAGCGCGACCTGTAGCACACTCACCAGTTCGCGCAGGTTGCCCGGCCAGGGGTGTTGATCGAACAGGTCGATAATGGCCGGGGGCAGCCGCGCAGGTTGCCCGGGCTCGCGGTAGCGGGCATGCACCTGCTCAATCAGCTGGCGCCGGTCACCGCGTTCGCGCAGGGGAGGCAGCACCAGCGTCAGGCCGGCGATGCGGTAGTACAGGTCCTGGCGAAAGCGCCCGGCGCGCACTTCTTCGGCCAGGTTGCGATTGCTCGCCGACACCACGCGGATATCCACCGGCACCGGTTCGCCACTGCCCAGCGGCTGGATGCTGCGCGACTGCAGTACGCGCAGCAGGCGGGCCTGGGTGGGCAGTGGCATGTCGCCAATTTCATCCAGAAACAGGATGCCGTGGTCGGCCTTGCGGATCAGCCCCGGGTTGCCCTTGTGGTGGGCGCCGGTGAACGCGCCTTTGTCATAACCGAACAGTTCCGACTCCACCAGTTCGGCCGGGATCGCCGCACAGTTTACGGCGACCAGCGGCTGCCTGGCGCGGCTGCTGGCCCGGTGCAGGGTGTCGACGAACACTTCTTTGCCTACGCCTGTTTCGCCCTCCACCAACACCGGGATGTCCTTTTCCAATAGCAGGCCGGCTTGTATCAAGGCTTTTTCCAGGCGCGGCTCGGCACTGCCGGCTTCGGGGCGGCGAGTGGTTTCGCGTGGGGGGTGCCACTGGCAGTGAAAGCGGTTGCGCCCGGTGGCCTGCAGGGCGAAGGGCTGTTGTCGGGGATGGCTGAGCAGCTGTTGCAGGGGTAACTGGAACAGTTGCTCGATGTTTTGCTGCAGCGGGTTTACGCCAAGCAGGCTATCGGCCCGGTGATTGGCGGCCAACACCTGTCCGCGTTCATCGAACACCAGCAAGCCGGCCCAAGGGCTGTCGAGGTTGTCGGAGGCGCTGTTGAAGATCAGTTGTGCATGCTGGTCAGCATGTTCGGCGAGGATCAGGCGGTTCTCCAGGCTCTGGCCCATCATGCGCACCAGCCCAAGCGTCTGGCTGGCCGGCAGGTAGCCGTCGCTGGCTACGTCGAGCACCCCGACCAGCTGCCGTGCGGCGTCGAACAGGGGGGCGGCGGCGCTGGACATGTAGCGGTTCTGGCGCAGGAAGTGTTCGTCCTGGCCGACGTGAACCGCTTCGGCGCAAATCAGTGTGGTGCCCAGGGCGTTGGTGCCGACGCCACGTTCGTGCCAATGGGCGCCGGCGCTGAAACCATGGTGCTGGCGCGGTTCGATGAAACGCCGCGAGCCCCAGCTGTCGAGCAGGCAGCCACTGGCATCGGCCAGCATCACCAGGTAGCTGGCGTTACCCAAGAGGTGCGCATAGTGCGGTAGCACTTCCTCGCGGGTCAGGCGCAGCAGGTTTTGGCGCCGCTCCAGCAGGGCACTGAGCTCGGCGCGGGACAGGCAGTCAAAGTCTGGCGCATGCTGCGGCTGCAGGCCGTGGGCGCGGCAGCGGTCCCAGGACGCCTGGATCAGTTGGGCGTGGGTCGAAGTGGATGCGGCCATGGGCCTGTCCTGTGTGATTGTTGTCATGGGTCGACCGCCGTTCAGTGTTGTTCACGGCTGTTCATTGTCAAACTGGCCAGTGTCCAGTTGTGCAGCGATTGTGTTCACGTGCGAGCCCGCGATTTGCCAGCGCTGCCACCCGGGCCCCGAACCAGAGCATCGGGCAAGGATTGGCACGGAACTGGCTGTACTCGGCAGACAACAATCACAAAAAGGCCACGCCATGTCCCTGGTGCTGGAGCAGGTCAGCCGTAGCGTCGACAACCAGCCGTGGATCGTCGATGCATCACTGCGTTTCGAGCCCGGTTCGTTCAATGTGCTGCTGGGTCGCACCCTGGCCGGCAAGACCAGCCTGATGCGCCTGATGGCCGGGCTGGACCGTCCGGACCGGGGGCGGGTGCTGATGGATGGCCAGGACGTCACCGGTGTGCCGGTGCGTCAGCGCAATGTGTCGATGGTTTATCAGCAATTCATCAATTACCCGACCTTGAGCGTGTACGAAAACATCGCCTCGCCGCTGCGCCAGGCGCGCATGGCCGAGGACCAGATCCGACGGCGGGTGCAGGAAACTGCCGAGATGCTACGCATCGAAACCTACCTGCAACGCCTGCCACTGGAGCTCTCCGGTGGCCAGCAGCAACGCACGGCGATGGCCAGGGCACTGGTCAAGGATGCCTCGTTGATCCTCTTCGACGAGCCATTGGTCAACCTCGACTACAAGTTGCGCGAAGGCCTGCGCCAGGAGCTGCGCGAGCTGTTCGCGGCGCGCCATTGCATTGCTGTGTACGCCACCACCGAGCCCAACGAGGCGCTGGCACTGGGCGGCACCACCACGCTTGTGCACGAGGGCCGTATCGTGCAGAGCGGGCCCACCGCCGAGGTCTATCAGCGCCCCAGCAGCGTGCTGGCTGCCGAGCTGTTTTCCGAGCCGCCGATCAACCTGGTGTCTGGCCGTATCACGGGTAACGAGGTGAGCCTGGCCCAGACCGTGCACTTCGCCCGCAATGCCGACCTGGAGCCGCTGGCCGAGGGGGACTACCGTTTCGGCGTGCGCCCCAGTCATATCGCGCTGGTGCCGGCCCACGACGATGACCTGGAGCTTGCGGTGCTGGTGGAGTTGGCCGAGATCAGTGGGTCAGAAACATTTCTGCATGTGCGCAACGAATACTGGCGCATGGTGCTGCACCTTCCCGGGGTGCACGAATACCAGGTGGACACGCCGATACGCGTGTTCATCCCCACGCACAAGCTGTTCGTTTTCGACAGCGCCGGGGTGTTGGTGCAGGCCCCGGGGCTGCGCCAGGCAAGGAGAGGGTGATGGCCGAAATCCGCCTGCGCCAGCTGGCGCACAGTTACAGCCGCCAGCCCGCCAGCGAGGCAGACTATGCCCTGCACGCACTCGAGCATGTGTGGGAGCAGGGCGGTGCCTATGCGTTGCTCGGGCCGTCAGGCTGCGGCAAGTCGACCTTGCTCAATATCATTTCCGGGCTGCTGACGCCGTCTCATGGCGAGGTGCTGTTCGACGGCAAGCCGGTCAACCAGCTGTCCCCGCAGGCGCGCAATATCGCCCAGGTGTTTCAGTTCCCGGTGGTGTACGACACCATGACGGTGTTCGACAACCTGGCCTTCCCCTTGCGCAACCAGGGGCTCGATGAGGCCCGGGTGCATGCCCGGGTGGAAGAAATTGCCGAAGTACTCGAACTGACTGCCGTGTTGCGCAAGAAGGCACGCAACCTCACCGCCGATGAAAAGCAGAAAGTCTCCATGGGGCGTGGCCTGGTGCGCGATGACGTGTCGGCGATCCTGTTCGACGAGCCGCTGACGGTGATCGACCCGCATCTGAAGTGGAAACTGCGGCGCAAGCTGAAGCAGATTCATGAGCAGTTCAATATCACCATGATCTACGTCACCCACGACCAGTTGGAGGCCTCCACCTTCGCCGACAAGATCGCGGTGATGCACGGCGGACGCATCGTCCAGTTCGGCACGCCGCGCGAGCTGTTCGAGCGACCGCGGCATACGTTCGTCGGTTATTTCATCGGTAGCCCGGGCATGAACTTGATCGACGTGCGTGCCGAGGCGGGCGCAGTGGTGTTCGGCGATGTCCAGCTGGTGCTGCCCGATGGCCTGTGCGAGCGCCTGGCTGCATTGGCGGGCGGGCGGCTGCAGTTGGGCATTCGCCCGGAGTTCGTGCAGCTGTGGGACAGCCCGTTCGAGGGGGCCTACCCGGCGCGGGTGCTGGACGTCGAAGACCTGGGTACGTATCGCATCGTCACCCTCGAGCTGGGCGGGGTCGCGCTCAAGGCGAGGCTGGGCGAGGACCGCCCGTTGCCTGTGGGCCAGGCCTGGGTCAGCCTGCCGGCGCAGTGGCTGATGCTGTACGTCGACGATGTGCTGCTGGAGGCCGGGCCATGAACAACAAGGTGGCGAACAACAAGGCCTGGTGGCTGGTGCTGCCGGTGTTCCTGCTGGTCGCGTTCAGCGCGGTGGTGCCGATGATGACGGTGGTCAACTACTCGGTGCAGGACATCTTCGACCAATCCAGCCGCTACTTCGTCGGTGCCGACTGGTACCGCCAGGTACTGCGCGACCCGGCGCTGCACGACGCATTGCTGCGCCAGTTCATTTACTCGGCCTGCGTCCTGCTGATCGAAATTCCGTTGGGTATAGGCATCGCCCTGGCCATGCCAACCAAAGGCCGTATGGCCTCGGTGTGCCTGATCGTCATGGCTATCCCGTTGCTGATCCCGTGGAACGTGGTCGGCACTATCTGGCAGATTTTTGGCCGTGCCGACATCGGCCTGCTCGGCGCTTCCCTGGCCAAGCTCGGGGTCAGCTACAACTACGCCGGTGACCCGTTCGATGCCTGGCTCACCGTGCTGGTGATGGATGTGTGGCACTGGACTTCGTTGGTGGCTTTGCTGTGCTATTCGGGGCTGCGTGCGATCCCCGACGTTTACTACCAGGCCGCGCGCATCGATCGGGCCTCGGGCTGGGCGGTGTTTCGCCATATCCAGTTGCCCAAGCTCAAGAACGTGCTGGTGATCGCGTTGATGCTGCGCTTCATGGACAGTTTCATGATCTACACCGAGCCGTTCGTGCTGACCGGCGGCGGGCCAGGCAACGCGACCACGTTCCTCAGCCAGACCCTCACGCGTATGGCTGTAGGGCAGTTCGACCTGGGGCCGGCGGCAGCGTTTTCACTGGTGTACTTCCTGATCATCCTGCTGGTGTCATGGCTGTTCTACACAGCCATGACCCACGCCGACAAGGACTAGGCCATGAGCACACGCAAATCAATGGCCCTGCTGCTGTACTTCTTCTTCCTGCTGGTGCCGATCTACTGGTTGCTGAACATGTCGTTCAAGAGCAACGCCGAGATCCTTGGCGGCCTGACCCTGTGGCCGCAGGCGTTCACGCTCGACAACTACCGAGTGATCTTCACCGACGCCAGCTGGTACAGCGGCTACATCAACTCGCTGTACTACGTGTGCCTGAACACGCTGATTTCACTGCTCGTGGCGTTGCCCGCGGCCTATGCTTTCTCGCGCTACCGCTTTCTCGGCGACCGCCACCTGTTCTTCTGGCTGCTGACCAACCGCATGGCGCCACCGGCGGTGTTCCTGCTGCCGTTCTTCCAGTTGTACTCGTCGATCGGGCTGTTCGATACCCACATTGCCGTGGCGCTGGCCCATTGCCTGTTCAACGTACCGCTGGCGGTGTGGATCCTGGAGGGTTTCATGTCGGGCGTGCCAAGGGAAATCGACGAAACCGCCTACATCGACGGTTACAGTTTTCCGCGCTTCTTCGTGAAGATCTTCATACCGCTGATTGGCTCTGGCATCGGCGTCACGGCGTTTTTCTGTTTCATGTTCTCTTGGGTCGAACTGCTGCTGGCGCGCACCCTGACCTCGGTGAATGCCAAGCCGATTGCCGCGGTGATGACCCGCACAGTGTCGGCATCGGGCATCGACTGGGGTGTGCTGGCGGCGGCGGGAGTGCTGACCATCTTGCCGGGCATGCTGGTGATCTGGTTCGTGCGCAATCATGTGGCCAAGGGCTTCGCCCTGGGCCGGGTGTGAGGAGGGCAACGCATGGATTGGATGGCCTGGACCCTGCCGACAGCGCTGTTCTTCGCCGCTGTGGGCCTCTTGCTGCTGGGCATGACCCTGCTTGAACTGCGTCGCCCCTGCGTAGAGCGACGGGGCTTTTTGCCGCTGGTCACCAGCCGTGGTGACCGTTTGTTCATCGGCCTGCTGGCCAGCGCCTACCTGCACCTGCTGGTGGTCGGTGTCAGCGACTGGCCATTGTGGGTGGCCTCGCTGCTGTCGCTGGCGTGGCTGGCGGTGGTGTTGCGCTGGGGCTGAGCGAGCGGCCCTGTGGGATAACTGAAACGGGAGATCACAATGTTCGACAACAAACACAACAGGCGACATTTGACCCTGGCCGCGTTGCTGGTACTGGCCAGCGTGCAAGGCACAGCCTGGGCCGACCAGTACGAAGAGGCGGCAAAGAAATGGATCGGCAGCGAGTTCAAGCCTTCGACCCTTACCCCCGAACAGCAGTTGGCCGAATTGCAGTGGTTCATCAAGGCAGCCGAGCCGTTTCGCGGGATGAAGATCAACGTTGTGTCGGAAACCATCACCACCCATGAATACGAATCCAAGGTGCTGGCCAAGGCTTTCAGTGAGATCACCGGCATCCAGCTGACCCACGACCTGCTGCAGGAAGGCGACGTGGTGGAAAAACTGCAGACGCAGATGCAGTCGGACAAGAACATCTATGACGGCTGGGTCAACGACTCCGACCTGATCGGTACGCACTTTCGCTACGGCAAAGTGGAATCGATCACCGACCTGATGGCCAACGAGGGCAAAGCCTACACCTCGCCGACCCTCGACCTGAAGGACTTCATCGGAATTTCCTTCACCACCGCGCCCGATGGCAAGGTCTACCAACTGCCCGACCAGCAGTTCGCCAACCTGTACTGGTTCCGCGCCGACTGGTTCGAACGGCCTGAGTTGAAGGCCAGGTTCAAAGAGAAGTACGGCTATGAACTGGGGGTGCCAGTGAACTGGTCGGCGTACGAGGACATTGCCAAATTCTTCACCGAAGACGTCAAGGAGATCGACGGCAAGCGCGTCTACGGGCACATGGACTATGGAAAGAAAGACCCGTCCCTGGGCTGGCGCTTCACCGATGCCTGGTTCTCGATGGCCGGCGGCGGCGACAAGGGCCTGCCCAATGGTTTGCCGGTCGATGAATGGGGCATTCGCGTGGAGGACTGCCATCCGGTGGGTTCCAGCGTGACCCGCGGCGGCGATACCAATGGGCCGGCCGCCGTCTATGCCACGCAGAAGTACGTGGACTGGATGCGTGCTTACGCGCCCAAGGAAGCGCAGGGCATGACATTCTCCGAAGCCGGCCCTGTGCCGGCGCAAGGCAACATTGCCCAGCAGATATTCTGGTACACCGCGTTCACCGCCGACATGACGAAGCCCGGCTTGCCGGTTGTGAATGCCGACGGCACGCCGAAGTGGCGCATGGCGCCTTCACCGAAGGGGCCATACTGGGAAGAGGGTATGAAACTCGGCTACCAGGACACCGGCTCGTGGACCTTCTTCAAGTCCACCCCCGAGAAGCAACGCTTGGCGGCGTGGCTGTACGCCCAGTTCGTCACCTCAAAGACCGTATCGCTGAAAAAGACCATCGTCGGCCTGACGCCGATTCGTGAGTCGGACATCAACTCCCAGGCCATGACCGAGTTGGCGCCCAAGCTCGGTGGGCTGGTGGAGTTCTATCGCAGCCCTGCGCGGGTGCAGTGGACGCCGACCGGCACCAACGTGCCGGACTACCCGCGGTTGGCGCAATTGTGGTGGAGCCATATCGCCGAAGTCGCCAGTGGCGAAAAGACCCCGCAGGAAGCCCTGGATGGGCTGGCCCGCGACCAGGACCGCATGATGGAGCGCCTGCAACGCTCCAACGCCCAGGCGACGTGTGCACCCAAGCTGAATCCGGAGAAGGATGCCCAGTACTGGTTCGACCAGCCGGGTGCGCCGAAAGCCAAGCTGGCCAACGAAAAGCCCATGGGCGAGACAGTCAGCTACAACGAACTGCTGAAGTCCTGGGAGGCGGCCAGGAAGTGATCGGCTGAACACCGTGGTGGTTTCACCGACCGGGGGGGCCGTGCAACCGCTCGCTCGCGAAGAGGCCATTAGTCACGGGCAAAAAAAACGGCACCTGTAAGGGTGCCGTTTTTGCATCACGCGGTATTACTTGTGCAGCTCTTCTGCCGCATACAGCGTGTTCTCCAGCAGGCACGCCCGGGTCATCGGCCCGACGCCGCCGGGCACTGGTGTGATCCAGCCGGCGCGTGGCAGGGCAGTCTCGTAGACCACGTCGCCGACCAGCTTGCCGTCTTCCTGGCGGTTGATGCCCACGTCGATGACGATGGCGCCTTCCTTGACCCACTCACCTTTGACCAGGCCCGGCTTGCCGGCAGCCACGACCACCAGGTCGGCACGCCCGACATGGCCGGCCAGGTCCTTGGTGAAGCGGTGGCAGACCGTCACGGTGCAGCCGGCCAGCAGCAGCTCCATGGCCATCGGGCGGCCAACGATGTTGGACGCGCCGACGATCACCGCGTTCATGCCGTACAGGTCCTGGCCGGTGCTTTCCAGCAGGGTCATGATGCCTTTCGGTGTGCACGGGCGCAGCAGTGGAATACGCTGGGCCAGGCGGCCGATGTTGTACGGATGGAAGCCGTCCACATCCTTGTCCGGGCGAATGCGCTCAAGCAGCAACGAGGCGTCCAGGTGCGCCGGCAGCGGCAGTTGCAGCAGGATGCCGTCGACGGCCGGGTCGTCATTGAGACGGTCGATCAGCTCGGTCAGGGCTTGTTGCGTGGTCTCGCTGGGCAGGTCGAAAGCCTGCGAAATGAAGCCGACCTCTTCGCAGTCCTTGCGCTTGTGCGAGACATAGACTTGGGAGGCGGGGTCGGTGCCGACCAGGATCACTGCCAGGCCCGGCGTACGCAGGCCTTGCTGGCGACGCTCCACGACACGTTGAGCGATCTGCTGGCGCAGGCTGGCGGCGATAGCCTTGCCATCGATTAGGTGTGCAGTCATAGACGCGTGATTAACCATCGAGAAGGAACAATAAAGAACGTGCATTCTCGCACGACATGGGCCAAGGGCAAAGGCGGGTGGTCGGGCAAATCCCCTAACCCCTTAAATAATTTAAATTTTTTCGAAAAAGGTGTTGACGACTTTCGGGGTCGACTATAAGATTCGCCGCACTTGTCGGGCACAGCCTAGCACTGGTTGGCTAAGTCGGGCAGAATGAGTGGTTTAACAGTTCCTTGTTAGCGTCTCGTTCGGTTAGGCTTCAAGCTTAAGCGCCCGTAGCTCAGCTGGATAGAGCATCCGCCTTCTAAGCGGATGGTCGCAGGTTCGAGTCCTGCCGGGTGCGCCATTAGGCAGCTTTGGCAAGCAAGTAGGCTGTAATGCAATATGGTGGGCGTAGCTCAGTTGGTAGAGCGCTGGATTGTGATTCCAGTTGTCGTGGGTTCGATTCCCATCGTCCACCCCATATTTTTCAAGGGCGCCTCGATAGCATCTGGCGCCTTTGTTTTAAGCGTTACGCGGACGTGGTGAAATTGGTAGACACACTGGATTTAGGTTCCAGCGGCGCAAGCTGTAAGAGTTCGAGTCTCTTCGTCCGCACCATGCTTCTGTAAGGTAGTACTGCAAGACCGCAATATGGTGGGCGTAGCTCAGTTGGTAGAGCGCTGGATTGTGATTCCAGTTGTCGTGGGTTCGATTCCCATCGTCCACCCCATATTCCTGAAAGGCGCCTTGATCGTGAGATCGGGCGCCTTTTTGTTTTGGGTCTGCGTAGCGGTGATGAGCCCCGCCCCAGTCAAAACACCTCCTGCCCCTTGTAATCCACTGGTGGCACCCCAATAAAAGCTGTTAGATTTCAGCCGGTTGAAACACCGGCCTGTTTGGCCGGCAAAGGACATCACGATGATTGCAAAAGAAGCCCGTCAGGCCCTGGCGCTGCAGCGCTTTGCCGACGCCAATCCGCAGTTGCTCGAGGAGATCCGCGAGCTGGATGCGCGTGAGCAGGCCCAGCAAATCGAGTGGGCGTTCGAGGATGCCGCCGAGGAGCAGGGTATTGAGCCTTGGGAGCTGGCGCTGCAATTGATTGCCGAGTCCCCGGAGCAGCTGCAGGCCATGCGTCTGGAAACGCACCGTGAAGTGGCCGAGGCGCTGGGGCTGGAATGGGAGGAGTACTGCCAGTTCAACGACATTGATCCTGAATAAAGGAAGCGAATGCGTTGCGGGTAGTTGTTTGACAAAGTATTTCGGCTGCAGGCCGCCCCCGGCGCCGCGCAGCCCCTGTTGGAAGCAGGCCTGGCGCTGTGCCGTGCGGGCCTTGAAAGTTAATCGACCGGCGTTGTTTTCAGTCGTCCCGTGTGGGGTGACTTCTGCTGCGTGACTCACTAGAATGTTTGCCCTTGATTCTGGAGTCGGGCTAACGCCGGCTAACGTCTGTGCAACGAGGAATATCCATGCAAGTTTCTGTTGAAAACACTTCCGCTCTCGAGCGCCGCATGACCATCGCCGTTCCGGCCGAGCGCGTCGAGAACGAAGTCAACAAGCGTCTGCAGCAGACTGCCAAGCGCGCCAAGATTGCGGGCTTCCGTCCTGGTAAAGTACCGATGACCGTGATCCGCCAGCGTTTCGAGGCGGACGCCCGTCAAGAGGCTTTCGGTGACCTGGTCCAGGCCTCTTTCTACGAAGCCATCGTCGAGCAGAAGCTGAACCCGGCTGGCGCCCCGGCTGTAGAGCCCAAGTCCTTCGAAAAGGGCAAGGATCTGGAGTTCGTTGCCATCTTCGAAGTGTTCCCTGAGTTCACTGTTGCGGGCCTCGAGTCGATCAAGGTCGAGCGCCTGAGCGCCGAAGTGGCTGACAGTGACCTGGACAACATGCTGGAAGTGCTGCGCAAGCAGAACACCCGCTTCGAGGCCGTTGAGCGCGCTGCGCAGAATGACGACCAAGTCAACATCGACTTCGTCGGCAAGGTCGACGGTGAAGCGTTTGCCGGTGGTTCGGCCAAGGGCACCCTGCTGGTGCTGGGTTCCGGCCGCATGATCCCAGGCTTCGAAGAGGGCCTGGTAGGCGCCAAGGCTGGCGAAGAGCGCGTTGTCAACGTGACCTTCCCAGAGGACTACCAGAACCTGGATCTGGCTGGCAAAGCCGCCGAGTTCACCATCACCGTCAACAGCGTTTCGGCACCTGTACTGCCAGAACTGAACGAAGAGTTCTTCGCCCAGTTCGGCATCAAGGAATCGACGCTGGAAGGCTTCCGCGCCGAAGTTCGCAAGAACATGGAGCGTGAGCTGCGTCAGGCGATCAAGACCAAGGTCAAGAACCAGGTTATGGACGGTCTGCTGGCTGCCAACCCGATCGAAGTTCCAAAGGCCCTGCTGGAAAACGAAGTCAACCGTCTGCGCGTGCAGGCTGTTCAGCAGTTTGGTGGCAACATCAAGCCTGAGCAGCTGCCAGTCGAGCTGTTCGAAGAGCAAGCCAAGCGCCGCGTCGTGCTGGGCCTGATCGTGGCCGAAGTGGTCAAGCAGTTCGAGCTGAAGCCGGACGACGCCAAGGTTCGCGAGATGATCGAAGAAATGGCTTCGGCTTACCAAGAGCCTGAGCAGGTCATCGCCTGGTACTACAAGAACGACCAGCAACTGAACGAAGTGCGTTCGGTTGTGCTGGAAGAACAAGTTGTAGATACTGTTCTGCAGAAAGCGACTGTGACCGACAAGTCGGTCTCGTACGAAGAAGCCGTTAAACCAGTCGAGGCTCCTGCCGCTGCTGAGTAACGGGCTTCTCTCGTAGGAAACCTCCACAAGCCAGCCTTCGAGCTGGCTTGTGCGTATTCAAGCCATGACTATTTGGGAGTGAGCGCAGGACATGTCCCGCAATTCTTATATTCAGCAGAGCTCTGACATCCAGGCCGCAGGCGGCCTGGTCCCGATGGTTATCGAGCAGTCCGCCCGTGGCGAACGCGCTTACGACATCTACTCGCGCCTGTTGAAGGAGCGTGTGATTTTCCTGGTTGGCCCGGTAGAAGACTACATGGCCAACCTCGTCGTTGCGCAACTGCTGTTCCTTGAGGCGGAAAACCCGGACAAGGATATCCATCTGTACATCAACTCGCCGGGCGGTTCCGTCACCGCCGGCATGTCGATCTACGACACCATGCAGTTCATCAAGCCGGACGTTTCGACCATCTGCATCGGCCAGGCCTGCAGCATGGGCGCCTTCCTGCTGGCGGCAGGTGCCAAGGGCAAGCGTCATTGCCTGCCTAACTCGCGCGTGATGATCCACCAGCCGCTGGGCGGCTTCCAGGGGCAGGCCACCGATATCGAGATCCACGCCCAGGAAATTCTCAATATCAAGGCCCGTCTGAACGAGCTGCTGGCCTATCACACCGGCCAGGACCTCGAAACCATCAAGCGTGACACCGAGCGTGACAACTTCATGAGCGCCTCGCGCGCAGCCGAGTACGGCCTGATCGACTCGGTCTACGACAAGCGGCAACTGGCCTCCTGAACCGGGGGGTCAGAGCAGGTGGGCGTCGAAAGCGCCTACCTGCGGACTTGAAAAAGCCCGCAATTGCCTTCATCTTGTGTTGCAAGCCTACCGGATTGGATCGATCGAATGACTGACACCCGTAACGGCGAGGACAGCGGCAAATTGCTTTATTGCTCCTTCTGCGGCAAAAGCCAGCACGAAGTGCGCAAACTGATTGCCGGGCCCTCGGTATTTATCTGCGACGAGTGCGTCGACCTGTGCAACGACATCATCCGAGAGGAGGTGCAGGAAGCCCAGGCCGAGAGCAGCGCGCACAAATTGCCTTCGCCGAAAGAAATCAGCGGCATCCTTGACCAGTATGTCATTGGTCAGGAGCGCGCAAAGAAGGTGCTGGCCGTAGCGGTGTACAACCACTACAAGCGCCTGAACCAGCGTGACAAGAAGGGTGACGAAGTCGAACTGGGCAAGAGCAACATCCTGCTCATCGGGCCGACCGGCTCGGGTAAGACCCTGCTCGCCGAAACCCTGGCACGCCTGTTGAACGTACCGTTCACCATTGCTGACGCCACCACCCTGACCGAAGCCGGTTATGTGGGTGAGGACGTTGAGAACATCATCCAGAAGCTGTTGCAGAAGTGCGACTACGACGTGGAAAAGGCCCAGATGGGCATTGTCTACATCGACGAAATCGACAAGATCTCGCGCAAGTCGGACAACCCGTCCATTACCCGCGATGTGTCCGGTGAGGGCGTGCAGCAGGCGCTGCTGAAACTGATCGAGGGCACCGTGGCCTCGGTTCCGCCGCAGGGTGGCCGCAAGCACCCGCAACAGGAATTCCTGCAGGTTGATACCCGCAACATCCTGTTCATCTGCGGTGGTGCGTTCTCGGGCCTGGAAAAGGTCATCCAGAACCGCTCCACCAAAGGTGGCATCGGTTTTGGTGCCGAAGTGCGCAGCAAGGAAGAGGGCAAGAAGGTTGGCGAGTCCCTGCGTGAGGTCGAACCGGACGATCTGGTCAAGTTTGGCCTGATTCCGGAATTCGTCGGCCGTCTGCCGGTACTGGCTACCCTTGACGAACTGGATGAGGCTGCGTTGATGCAGATCCTCACCGAGCCGAAGAATGCCCTGACCAAGCAATATGCCAAGCTGTTCGAGATGGAAAGCGTCGACCTCGAGTTCCGCAGCGATGCGCTCAAGGCCGTTGCACGCAAGGCCCTGGAGCGCAAGACTGGCGCTCGTGGCCTGCGTTCGATCCTCGAAGGCGTGTTGCTCGATACCATGTATGAGATCCCTTCGAAAAAGGATGTCAGCAAGGTGGTTATCGACGAGAGCGTCATCGAGGGCACCTCGCAGCCGCTGATGATCTACGAAAACAGCGAGCCGCAAGCCAAGGCCGCGCCAGACGCCTGATTCAGGCAATGGCCGGTTCTCGGTTGCAAGCAAGAGGGGGCCTACGGGCCCCTTTCTGCTTTTCCTGTGCAAGCGCTTGTAATTTCCCAAGCGTACCCCCACATTAGGTCCAAGCATCATTTCCACCGGTTTCCGGCCATAAGGCCGCTGTAGAGGCGAAATCATGAAGACCACCCTCGACTTGCCTCTTTTGCCATTGCGCGATGTCGTTGTTTACCCGCACATGGTTATCCCGCTGTTCGTGGGGCGCGAAAAGTCCATCGAAGCCCTCGAGGCGGCGATGACGGGCGAAAAGCAGATCCTTCTGCTGGCCCAGAAGAATCCAGCCGACGACGATCCGGGCGAGGACGCCCTGTACCGCGTCGGTACCGTTGCCACCGTGCTGCAACTGCTGAAGCTGCCTGATGGCACCGTCAAGGTGCTGGTCGAAGGCGAGCAGCGTGGTGCGGTCGAGCGCTTCTCCGAAGTTGATGGGCACATCCGTGCCGAAGTCTCCCTGATCGACGAAACCGACACTGCCGAGCGTGAGTCGGAAGTGTTCGTGCGCACGCTGCTGTCGCAGTTCGAACAATACGTTCAGCTGGGCAAGAAGGTGCCTGCCGAAGTGCTGTCTTCGCTGAACAGCATCGACGAGCCAGGGCGCCTGGTCGACACCATGGCCGCGCACATGGCCCTGAAGATCGAGCAGAAGCAGGAAATTCTTGAAATCGTCGACTTGACTACCCGTGTCGAGCACGTGCTGGCACTGCTGGATGCCGAAATCGACCTCCTGCAGGTCGAAAAGCGCATTCGCGGCCGGGTCAAGAAGCAGATGGAGCGCAGCCAGCGCGAGTACTACCTGAATGAGCAGATGAAGGCCATTCAGAAAGAACTTGGCGATGGTGACGAAGGCCACAATGAAGTCGAAGAGCTGAAAAAGCGCATCGAAGCCGCAGGTCTCCCTAAAGATGCCTTGGCCAAGGCTCAGGCGGAGCTGAACAAGCTCAAGCAAATGTCTCCGATGTCGGCCGAAGCTACCGTGGTGCGCTCGTACCTCGACTGGTTGGTGCAGGTGCCGTGGAAGGCTCAGAGCAAGGTGCGTCTGGACCTGGCCAAGGCCGAGGAAATCCTCGATGCCGACCACTATGGCCTGGAAGAGGTCAAGGAACGCATCCTCGAGTACCTTGCCGTGCAGAAGCGCGTCAAGAAGATCCGCGGTCCGGTACTGTGCCTGGTCGGGCCACCCGGCGTCGGCAAGACCTCGCTGGCCGAGTCTATCGCTGCCGCCACCAACCGCAAGTTCGTGCGCATGGCCCTGGGTGGCGTGCGTGACGAGGCCGAGATCCGTGGCCACCGCCGTACCTACATTGGCTCCATGCCGGGTCGCCTGATCCAGAAGATGACCAAGGTGGGTGTGCGCAACCCGCTGTTCCTGCTCGACGAGATCGACAAGATGGGCAGCGACATGCGCGGTGACCCAGCCTCGGCACTGCTGGAAGTGCTCGACCCTGAGCAGAACCACAACTTCAACGACCACTACCTGGAGGTCGACTACGACCTCTCGGACGTGATGTTCCTGTGTACCTCGAACTCGATGAACATCCCGCCGGCGCTGCTGGACCGGATGGAAGTCATCCGTCTGCCTGGCTACACCGAGGATGAAAAGATCAACATCGCGGTCAAGTACCTGGTGCCCAAGCAGGTCAAGGCCAACGGCTTGAAGAAAGAAGAGCTGGAAGTCGACGTCTCGGCGATTCGCGACATCATCCGCTACTACACCCGTGAAGCCGGTGTGCGGGGTCTGGAACGGCAAATTGCCAAGGTCTGCCGCAAGGTGGTCAAGGAACATACCGGGCAGAAGCAGGTCAAGGTCAAGGTGGCCAGCGAGCAGCTGGAGCACCTGCTGGGCGTGCGCAAGTTCCGCTATGGCCTGGCCGAGCAGCAGGACCAGATCGGCCAGGTAACCGGCCTGGCCTGGACCCAGGTGGGCGGCGAGTTGCTGACCATCGAGGCCGTGGTCATCCCCGGCAAGGGCCAGTTGATCAAGACAGGCTCGCTGGGCGATGTCATGGTCGAGTCGATTACCGCCGCGCAGACCGTGGTGCGCAGCCGCGCCCGCAGCCTGGGGATTGCCGCCGACTTCCACGAGAAGCATGACGTGCACATTCACATGCCTGAGGGCGCCACGCCGAAGGACGGCCCAAGTGCCGGTATCGGAATGTGCACCGCACTGGTGTCGGCGCTGACGCAGATTCCGGTACGTGCCGACGTGGCCATGACCGGCGAAATCACCTTGCGTGGCCAGGTATTGGCCATTGGCGGGCTGAAGGAAAAACTGCTGGCGGCACACCGTGGCGGGATCAAGACGGTGATCATTCCCGAGGAAAATGTTCGCGATCTCAAGGAGATTCCTGAAAATATCAAACAGGATCTTCAGATCAAACCGGTCAAATGGATTGACGAAGTCCTGCAAATTGCGCTGCAATACGCCCCGGAGCCCTTGCCAGATGTGGCTCCGGAGATTGTCGCGAAAGACGAGAAGCGCGACGGCGATGCTAAGGAAAGAATCAGCACGCATTAGTAGTTTTTGGCTGGGGGGCTTTCCTTGACAGTATTTTCGGCGCCTTGCTATAAAGCGGCACGTTATTGTCGCCATGCCTCCCAGCACACGTTTCATAAGCTTTTCATTACATACTTAGAAACAAACTCAATAGAGAAATAAGGGGACTTAGAGTGAACAAGTCGGAACTGATTGACGCTATCGCCGCATCTGCAGACATCCCGAAAGCTGTAGCCGGCCGTGCGCTGGACGCAGTCATCGAATCCGTCACCGGCGCCCTGAAGCAAGGTGACGATGTAGTACTGGTTGGCTTTGGTACCTTCTCGGTCAAGGAGCGCGCCGAGCGTACTGGCCGCAACCCGCAAACCGGCAAGGCAATCAAGATCGAAGCCGCCAAGGTTCCAGGTTTCAAGGCAGGCAAAGGCCTGAAAGACGCCGTCAACTAAGTCGTCTTTCAGCCGGACCCGGCCTGGCCTGGTCCGAGCACGGTGATGGCGGGCCGCAAACGTTCCCGCCTGACACGTTTGCTAAGAAAAGGCGCATCCTCGGATGCGCCTTTCTTTTATCAGGATTCTACCCACGCTCCGCGGTTGTCGACGCAGTGGTACAGCCGTTTCTGGGGGACGCATGCTGCAAAATATCAGGGACAATTCACAAGGTTGGATTGCCAAGACCATCATCGGCCTTATCGTCGTGTTGATGGCATTGACCGGTTTCGAAGCCATTTTCCAGGCCGCCACTCATAGCCAGGACGCCGCCAAGGTGAACGGCCAGACCATCAGCCAGAACGAACTGAGCCAGGCGGCCGACATGCAGCGCCGTCAACTGATGCAACAGTTGGGCAAGGATTTCGACCCGGCGCTGCTGGATGACAAGTTGCTGCGTGAGGAGGCACTCAAGGGGCTGATCAGCCGCAAGCTGCTGCTGCAAGGTGCTGAGGATGCCAAGTTCGCATTCTCCGAGGCCGCGCTGGATCAGGTGATCTTGCAGACCCCTGAGTTCCAGGTGGACGGCAAGTTCAGCGCTGACCGTTTCGACCAGGTTATCCGCCAGATGGGCTACGGCCGCATGCAGTTCCGCGAGATGCTCGGCGAGGAAATGCTCATCGGCCAACTGCGCACCGGCCTGGCCGGCAGCAGCTTCGTCACCGATCAACAGGTCGATGCCTTCGCTCGCCTGGAGAAGCAGACCCGCGACTTCGCCTCCCTGACGTTCAAGGCCGACCCGGCCGCAGTCAAGGTCAGCGACGAAGAGATCAAGGCGCACTACGACCAGCACGCCAAGGAGTTCATGTCGCCTGACCAGGTCGTGATCGACTACATCGAGCTGAAGAAGTCGGCTTTCTTCGATCAGGTCAAAGTGACCGACGAAGAGCTCAAGGCCCAGTACGAGAAGGAAATCGCCAACCTGGCCGAGCAGCGCCATGCCGCGCACATCCTCATCGAGGTCAACGACAAGGTCACCGACGCCCAGGCCAAGGCCCGCGCCGAAGAGATCGAGCAGCGTCTGGCCAAGGGTGAGGACTTTGCCGCTTTGGCCAAGGAGTTCTCTCAGGACCCAGGCTCCGCCAACAGCGGTGGTGACCTCGGCTTTGCCGGCCCGGGCGTATACGACCCGGCCTTCGAAGAGGCGCTGTACCAGCTGCAGAATGGCCAGGTATCTGCTCCGGTGCGCACCGAATTTGGCTACCATCTGATCAAGCTGCTGGGCGTCCAGGCGCCAGAAGTACCGAGCTTCGCCAGCCTGAAGGACAAACTGACCCGCGATCTGAAGATGCCGCTGGTCGAGCAGCGCTATGTCGACGCCAGCAAGCAACTGCAGGATGCTGCCTACGAGGCTTCCGACCTGGCCCAGCCGGCTCAGGACCTGAACCTCAAGGTACACACCTCCGCCGCCTTCGGCCGCGAGGGCGGTGAAGGCATTACCGCCAACCGTGCGGTGGTGCAGGCTGCGTTCTCTGAAGAAGTGCTGGATGAGGGTGCCAATAGCACCGCCATCGAGCTCGACCCCGAGACCACGGTGGTGCTGCGCGTCAAGGAACACCGCAAGCCAGAGCAACTGCCGCTGGACGCTGTGGCCAAGAACATCAGGGAGCACCTGGCCAAAGAGAAAGCGACTGCCGAACTCAAGGCCAAGGCAGACAAGCTGATTGCCGGCCTGCGTGACGGTTCCATCGCAGCAGGCAGCGTGCACGAAGGCCAAGGCTGGAAAGCCTATGAAGCAGTTACCCGTGGTGAGGACGGTATTGACCCGGCCGAACTGCAGGCACTGTTCCGTCTGGGCAAGCCGCAAGCCAAGGACAAGCCTGTGTATGGCAGCGTGGTGCTGCGTGACGGTAGCCTGGTGGTGTTGCAGCTCAAGGGCGTGAACGAAGGCGCTGCCGCCACCGACGAAGAGAAGCAGCAAATTCGCCGCTACCTCGCGTCACGTGCTGGCCAGCAGGACTTTGCGGCTTACCGCAAGCAGCTGGAAGCCAATGCAGACATCACCCGTTACTAAGGTGTTCGTTGCATGAAGAAACAGGCCGCCTCGTGCGGCCTGTTTCGTTTTCGCCAGCCGCGAGCACGGTCATCGTCGAAGACCGCACCGCCTTCAGGGGCGGCGCCAACCAGGCTCTACCGTTTCACCCCTTCATAACTGTCCAGCGTATCGCGCGCAATCTCTCGCCCCAGGGCGATGAGCTCCGGCGCCTTGTAGAACTCGAAAAACCGGCACACCCGCTTGGGCACGTTGATCAGCACATCCGGTGGATAGCCGGCAATCTTGTACTGTGCCAGCGAAGTCTGCATGACCTCGAAGCTCTGGTTGATCAAGTCCAACAGCGACGCTGGCCCCACGTTGTCGATGATGAAAGAACCGGTGGCCGACTTCGGCGCGCCCTCGCGTTCCGGGGCCGCTGCCGCTTGCTGGCTTTCCGGGTCGGCGCTGTCAAGCCACGGGCTTGGCGGTGCCAACCCCTCGGCGACGATTTCCTTTTCGATGCGGATCAGCTCTTCCGCCGGTTTGCGCCGGAATGGCAAGCGTGAACCCAGCGAGCTCAACAAGGCGTCAAAGCGCATCTTGAACGCCGCCGGGCGCTCTATCACCGGCAACTGGTACTGCTTCTGGTTGGTGGCGTTGAGGTTGACCGCGATGATCAGGTCGCAATGGCTGGACACCACCGGCACGATTGGCAGCGGGTTGAGGATGCCACCGTCGACAAGCATGCGGTTGCCTTGCATCACCGGCGTGAACAGGCTGGGAATGGCCGCCGAGGCGCGCATGGCCTGATGCAGGCAACCCTCCTGGAACCAGATTTCCTGCTGGTTGGTAAGGTCGGTGGCAACTGCGGTGTAGGGGATGCGCAGTTGCTCGATGTTGATCTCGCCGACGATCTTGCGGATCTGCCCGAACACCTTGTCGCCGCGAATCGCGCCGAGGCGAAAGCTGACGTCGACCAGGCGCAGCACATCGAGGTAGTCGAGGCTTTCGATCCAGTTGCGATAGTCGTCCAGCTTGCCGGCGGCATAGATACCGCCAATCACCGCGCCCATGGAACACCCCGCGACGCAGGCTATGTCGTAGCCGCGGCGCTCGATTTCCTCGATTACGCCGATGTGTGCATACCCGCGGGCGCCGCCCGATCCCAGTACCAGTGCCACACGTTTACTCATGAACATTCCCCGGCCAGTGCCATCATGGTCCTACAATGCACCCATCGCTGCCTGTGCTTCAATGTAGATCGTGCTGAGCTACTGTAATAAAACTGGCTGGGCAAAGCCGGCCGGGCATGGCACTTTCCAGCTGTCGGAGCGTCGAACAGCCACCGTTTTTCCATAGAGGTATTACTGATGAAAGCCTGGATTTGCCTTCCACTGATTGCCTTGGCCCTTGCTGGCTGCGCGGGCAAGACGGCCTACCGTGACAGCTGCGCGACCCAGCTGGATGCCGCCTGGAAGGAGCTGGACCTGGCCAAGGCCGAAGGCTTCGCCGGGGCCGTAAGTTATTCCAAGGCCTTGTCATTGCTGACCGGGGCCAAGACCCAGCAGCAGTTCGAAGGCTACGAAAGCTGTACCCGCAAAGCTGAAAAGGCGCGATTCTACATTCGTGAATCTCGCGCCGGGCGCTGAACAGGGAGCATCGTATGTCTGCCATGCTCGACCATGTCGTTGCCCAGATACTGACCTTGCAGGTGCGCTTGCTGGCCTGTCGTGAACGCCTGGCTGCCAATACCGACAGCGAGGCCTTGCACGACTTGCGTACCACCTTGCGGCGCCTGCGCAGTCTGCTGAGGCCGCTGCGTGGGCTGCCTGGTGTGGAGCAGCTGGAGGATGCTGCACGTTCGCTGGGGACCCTTACCACGCCGCTGCGTGATCGCGAGGTGCTGGCAGCCGAGCTGATCGGGCGCGGTCACGCGGCAGCCGGCCAGCGGCGTCTGGAGGGGCGAGACAGGACTTTCGCCAGTGTCGCTGCCAGCCCACAGCTGGCCAGGGTATTGGCGATTCTCGACGCATTTCCATTGTTCCTGCGAGCGGCGGGCCGGGAGGGGCTGGTCAAGTCGCTAAGCAAACGTATCGACAAGCGCTTGGTCAAGCAGTGGCGCAAGTTGCACAAAGCGTTGCAGGACCCTGCTCACGATCGCCACCGCCTGCGTTTGTTGATCAAGCGTGCACGCTATGGCGACGAGGCCTACCCGCAACTCGATCACGCTGGGAAGAGACTGCAACGCCTGTTGAAAAAGGCACAGGGCAACCTGGGTAATTGGCACGACCGCCTGCAATGGCAGCTGCAAGCGCGCGACCATGCCGACTTGCTCCCCTGCAAGGCCGATTGGGAGCAGGAGCTGCATGAGGCGGAGCGCCAGTCGGATGTGACGCTGGATGCCCTGCAAGAGGCGCTGGCGCGGCGTTATCACGGAAAATGACCGATATGCGGGCTGATTGCCCAGCGTTTGCTGGCTAGGATGAGCGGACCTTTTCTTTGCAGGCAGGAGCCGGCCAATGAATTTCAACCAACTGCTCGACGCCGTGCGCGCCAACCCGGATTCCGTCAGCATTCCGCCCAGCTGGGCCCAGGGGCGCGCTGCCTTTGGCGGGCTGATGGCGGCCATGGTCTATGAAACCATGCGCCTCAAGATCTGCGACAACCGCCCGGTACGCTCATTGGCCATCAGCTTCGTGGCACCCGCGGCGGCGGATGTGCCCATCCGCTTCGAGGTGGAGGTTTTGCGCGAAGGCAAGGCGGTTAGCACGTTGCTGGGCCGCGCTGTTCAGGATGGCCAGGTGGTGACTTTGGTGCAGGGCAATTTCGGTGCGGGCCGCCCTTCGGTGGTCGAAGTGCCGGCGTTACCGGCCATTGAAATGCCTGCGCTCGAAGAGGCGGCCCCGGAGTTGCCCTATATCAAAGGCGTTACCCCGGAGTTCATGCGCCACGTGGCCCTGCGCTGGGCAGTAGGCGGGCTGCCGTTCAGTGGCAATCAGTCGCGCAAGATGGGCGGCTGGGTGCGTTTGCGGGATGTGGCTGACGAGCCGGTGAACGAGGCGCACTTGCTGGCGTTGGTGGATGCGTGGCCGCCCAGCCTTATGCCGTTTCTCAAGCAACCCGCTGCGGGCAGTACGCTGACTTGGACCATCGAGTTTATCCAGCCAACGGCGAAGCTTTCGACCCAGGAATGGTGCCGGTACTGCGTGGAAACCGAGCATGCGCGGGATGGCTATGGTCATGCTGCCGCGGCGTTGTGGACGGCGCAGGGTGAGTTGTTGGCCTTGAGCCGGCAGACCGTCACCGTTTTCGCCTGATCCTTACCAGGCTGCTCACAAGGAGCGCTCCGGCAGCTGGCTCAGTGTCGGTGCTTGTGCCGTTCGCGCCAGGCCCTCCACCAGGCCCCGCTCACCACAAAGCGCGGAAAGGTGATGAACTGCTCCGTCAGTAAGCGCTGCACGGCATCCTGGCGGTTGGCGAACGGCTCGGGCTGCTGGGCTTCAAGGCGGTGGCCTTGGCGCTGCAGGCCCAGCGCGGCGACCAGGGCAATCACACCCACCGCGATCTGGCCGAGGTCGAAACCGAACAGGCCGGACAGCACCAGCAGTGCCCCTAGAATGAACAACGGCACAGCGATCAGGTGCAACACCAGGTTGGCCGGGTGGCGGTGATTATGGTGATAGCCGCGCCATTGCCAGGCGGGAAGATTGGGCAGGCGTTTGCTCATGGGGATTTCCTCTCGGTCATGCCCAAAGCTTAGTGCGGCCCCCAAGCGGGGGCCAATCGAACCTGGCTATGGTGACTATAGTTTGAGCTGGCCAATGGCCTTGTTCAGTTCGCCGGCCAGGGTCGCCAGTTCGCTGCTGGTGGTCGCCGAACCGACCGTCTGCTGCACGGTCCGCTCGGTGACATCGCGGATGCTGACCACCGCGCGGTTCATTTCCTCGGCTACCTGGCTTTGCTGCTCGGCCGCTACAGCGATCTGGGTATTGCTTTCGCGCATCTGCGCTACGGCACCGGTAATTTCAGCCAGCGCCTCACCGGCTTCCTGTGCCTGACGTACGCAGTCGTCGGCCTTGTACGAACTTTCCTGCATGAACTCCACCGCATCGCGGGTGCCAGACTGCAGAGCCGAAACCATGGTGGTGATTTCATCCGTGGAGGTTTGCACGCGTTTGGCCAGGTTACGCACTTCATCGGCCACCACGGCAAAGCCGCGGCCCAGGTCGCCGGCCCGCGCGGCTTCGATGGCAGCATTAAGCGCCAGCAAGTTGGTCTGCTCGGCAATACTGTGGATCACACTGACTACACCGTTGATCTTCTGGCTGTCCTCGGCTAGCTGTCGAATCATCTCGGCAGTTTGCTGCACGCCGCTGGAAAGCCCGGAAATCGAATCCTGCACTCGGCTGACCACCGCTTGGCCGCTGCCGGCCAAGGTGTCGGCGGTTTGTGACAAATCGCGGGTGGCACCGGCGTGCTGGGCAATGTGGTGCACGGTCGCCGACATTTCGTTGATGGCAGTGGCGGCCTGGTCGGTTTCACTCTGCTGGCCGAGCATGCCATGGCGTACGTCGCTCATGCTGGCGGCCAGGCGTGCGGCGCCCGAGTCCAGCTGTGCTGCGCTTTGGGCGACGGTGCTGACTATGCGGTGATAGGTGGACTGCATGGCGTTGAAGGCCCCGGCCATCTGGCCGACCTCGTCGCCACTGGCTAGCGGTACGCGGGCCGACAGGTCGCCGGTTTTTTCCACGTGCAGCATCACGTCCTTGAGGGTGTTGAGTTGGCTGAGCAGGAAGCGGATCAGCAGTTGCGAGGCGCCGAGCATGGCCAGCATCAGGATCAGCACACACACCGCGTAATTGCTGAAGCGATCGAAGAAGACCTGGCGCAGGCTGGGTGACTGGGCCAGCACAGCCAACTGCTGGTCGCCATTGCGCAACACCTGTGCGCCACGCAGTGGGTTTTCACCGAGGATCCAGGCGCTCGGCAATGCTACCCAGCCTTGGGCGTTGCGCAGGGCATCGAGCGCCTCCCCGGCGTAGGTTGGCGTTTGCCCTGTTGACCAACTGATGACGTTGGCCGGGCGTGGCAGTGCTTGCCCGGCTGGCCAGGCGGCCAGCAACTGGGCTTGTGCGACCGCCTGGCCCTGAGCCGCCTCGGCACGTGCGCGTTGCTCCAGGTGCACGGCGTACAGCACCAGCAGCAAGGTGGTGACAAAGGCCACTGCGTTGACGGCCCAGAATTTGTACTTCAGGGAAACATTGCTAAGCCAGGCACCCATGGGCAGGTCTTCTCTGAGTTGAGCGGAAACAATATTGGCAAGGTGCCATCATTGTGCCCATATCCTCCTGGATATGTGTTGATGCATATCAACTGTGTTCACCCGCCCCGCAGAAACACGCGAGATTCAGGGGAGCTGGAAAAAAGCCCGCGCCGTTGCCGTGGTATGCGCCGCCGTGTGCTCGGCTGATTCACCGCGATGCAAGGCCACCTCGCGCAGTACCTCCGGCAAGAACGCCGGCTCGTTGCGCCCACTCTTCGGCTTGGGCCGCAAGCTGCGTGGCAGCAGGTAGGGCGCGTCGCTTTCCAGCATCAACCGGCCTTGAGGGATGTTGCCCACCAGCGGATGCAGGTGCGTACCGCGGCGTTCGTCGCAGATCCAGCCAGTGATGCCGATATGCAGGTCCAGGTCCAGATAGGCGTACAGCGCTTCGCGCTCACCGGTAAAGCAGTGCACCACCGCGCCGGTCAGGTGGTCGCGGTAGTCCTTGAGAATCGCCAGCAAGCGCTCGCTGGCATCGCGCTCGTGCAGGAACACCGGCAGGCGCAGCTGCGCAGCCAGTGTCAGTTGGGCTTCCAGGGCTTTTTCCTGCAGCGGGCGAGGGGAAAAGTCGCGGTTGAAATCCAGGCCGCATTCGCCTACCGCGCGTACGCGCGGTTCGCTCAGCAACAGTCGCAGCTGGCGCTCGCTGTCGGCATCCCAGGCCTTGGCATCGTGAGGATGCACGCCGGCCGTGGCGAACAGGTGCGCGCCGCTTGCATCCAGTTGTTGGCACAGCGCCAGGGCTTGTTCGCTGACCGCCAGGCTGGTGCCTGTCAGCAGCATTTGCGTAACGCCGGCCTCCAGTGCTCGCTCGACGATTGCGGCCTGTTGGTCGTGGAAACTGCTGTTGGTCAGGTTGACGCCGATATCGATCAGTTGCATGGTGCTATCTCGTGCCGCGGGGCGGCCAGCATAGCAAAAACCGCGTTTTTCTGAAAAAAACCAAGAACTTCATGCTGTTGCCGTGGTCTTTTACCGTCGTTTATCACTTGGCGGTGCAACCCATGGATGCCGCTCACCGACCACGGACACGTTTTCGCATGCAGCGATGCTGGCTCATTTTTCTGCTGACGCTGGGGTTGGCCTTTGCCGGTCCCGCCCAGGCGCGCTCGCCGGGGCCGCAGCAAAACATACCGCCTGCCAAGGTGCGTGACCTGCCGCAGATTCGCACCAGCAAAGTACTGCGAGTGCTGGTCAACCAGAGCCGCAACAGCTCTGGTGAGGTCAAGGGCGAGCCAGTCGGCATCGAGTATTATCGCCTGCGTGCCTTGGAGCATTTCCTAAATGCTCGCACCGCTGACGACCAGCAGATCCAGCTAAAGCTCATCCCGCGGGCCAAGGAACAGTTGCTGGGCGCCCTGGCCCGCGGCGAGGGTGACCTGGCTGCGCCCGGCGAGCTGCTTGACCCCACTACGGTGAGCGGTGTCCGCGGCAGTGCGCCGATACTCGACCAGGTGCCGCTGATGCTTGTCGGGCGCAAAGGCGAGCGAAGTTTCAGCAAGGTCGAACAGCTGTCAGGGCGTACCGTGGCCCTGACCAGTGCCAGTGCCGCCGGGCCGCTGATCCAGCAGGTCAACCAGCAACTGGCACTGCGCAAGCGGCCGCCGATCAAAGTGGAGTGGGTCGATTCGACGCTGGCGGTGGAGGATGTGCTGGAGATGGTACAGGCAGGCATCTACCACCTGACCGTGGTCGAGCAGCCCATTGCCCGGCGTTGGGCCCGGGTTATGCCGCGCCTGCGCCTGGACAGCCGGGTGCGCCTGGGGGCGCCGCAAGCCATGCGCTGGTATGTAGGGGGTGAAGCGCCGCAATTGCTGGCCGCAGTGGATCACTTTCTGCAAGGTTACCGCGCGCCAGATAACCAGGATGCGGCGTTCGAGCGCATCTACCGCCGCCAGTACCGGGTACACAACCCGTTGGCCAGCAAGGACCGCCAGCGTCTGGCATCGGTGCGGGCGGTGTTGCAGAAGCATGGCCAGGCGCAACAGATCGACTGGCTCAACCTGGCTGCATTGGCCTTCAAGGAGTCGACGCTCAACCCGGCTGCACGCGGTACTGGTGGTGCCCATGGTCTGATGCAGATTACCCCTTCGGCGGCCCAGCGGGTGGGGGTGAGCAATACTGCGACGGTAGATGGCAATGTCCTGGCCAGTGCCCGTTACCTGGCGCTTATCCGGCGCAAGTTTTTTGCCAGTACCAAGATCAACGAGCGTGAGCGCATGGCCTTTGTGCTGGCAGCCTACAACCTCGGCCCCGAGCGGGTTCAGGCCATGCGTGCAGAGGCTCGACGGCGGGGGCTCAACGGCAACCAGTGGTTTTTCCAGACCGAACGCATCGCCATGGAGCAAGTGGGGATGGGACCGGTCAATTTCGTCAACAGCATCAACAAGTACTACCTGGCGTTCAACCGCGAACGCGCGGCGCTGGAGCGCGTAGCGAAGCGTTAAGCATCGATTTTATCGATTGTTATGTTGGGTTTTTTGCGATTTTCATATCAATAGAATTGATTATGATGGCGCCCATACCCACACAACTGCTTCACTTCAAGGACGCTTCGACATGAACAACACTACCCTCAACGCTCTGTTCTCTACACGTGCTGGCGCTGGCTTGAGCGTTATCCGCATCCTGGTCGGCATCATCTTCATGGCTCATGGTGCGCAAAAACTCTTCGGCCTGTTCGGTGGCTACGGCCTGGAAGGCACCGGCCAATGGATGGAAAGCATCGGCCTGGCGCCGGGTTACCTGATGGCCCTATTGTCCGGTAGTGCCGAATTCTTCGGCGGCCTGGCCTTGGTGGTCGGCCTGCTGGCTCGCCCGGCGGCCCTGGCGCTGACGGTGACCTTGATAGTGGCGATCGTTTCGGTGCACATCGGCAACGGCCTGTTCATGTCCAACAACGGCTACGAGTTCGCCCTGGCGCTGTTGGCCGGCACCGTTGCAGTCATGATCGAAGGCGCTGGCCGCTTCTCGCTCGACCGCCTGATCGCCCGGTAATCAGCTGCACGCTGTGAGCTACGAGCCGCAGGCAAGCGCGGGCCAATACTCGGCTTGTTCTTGCTTGCGGCTTGTCGCTTGCAACTTGGGGCTCATCGCTCTAGCATACCGCCTGCGCCGATTTAAACAGCTACTTGCGGGGCGCAGGAAAGCCCCACCTCCGGGCCGTCCGAAATACCGCTAAAGCGCTGGTTCGGTGACGCCTCCCACCGCTGCCCAGCGGGATTCGCGAGGCGGAGAGAAGCTCCATGAGTTGCCCACGTACCAGTGTCTGTTTGAGCCCTTTGCCTGCCAGCCAGGCGTCCCGCACACCGCGCATCCTGCTCGGCGGCCGGCATCAGCCCACCCTTTTACGTCATCTTGAAGGCCTGTCCCGGCGCAAGGGCCAGGCGCGTGCCTTTCTGATCCAGTTCGCCGATAGCGGCTGCCACCTTGCGCTGTATGGCAACGACCGTTTCGACCTGGCTGTGATCCAGGCGCCGGCACCGGACGAAGCCGCTGAAGTTATCGGCCATCTCACCCGCATCGCGCGTCAAGGCCTGATTACCCGCCGCTGAGGAATGCGCTATTGAGCACCAACATCATCACCACAGAAGGCCATGAGGCGCTGAAGAAAGAGCTGGACCACCTGTGGCGGGTGTATCGTCCGGAAATCACCCAAAAGGTTGCCTGGGCGGCTTCGTTGGGTGACCGCAGCGAGAACGCGGACCTCGCTCAATCACCCCAGCGACACTACTATTTCCGCTGCAGCCCTTAGCCCACTTGGCCTGAACAGATAGTAGTGCTACTAGTTGAAGCCTACTATTTCGAGTAGGTATTTGGCCTCGAAGCAGCGTCGCTTTGCAGCGGCGTAGGCTTTTTTCGTTGAACAAGACCCATCTCTGCTTCAGGAAAGTCCTCTACGCGAGTGACCTAGATGGAGGCGGGAACCCGATCGGCCAAGCCTCTACACGAACCAAACCCACGCAATTCGCTTCAGAAAAAATCGCGAGCCGTCTCGCGAAAAAGTAGCGAGCCCGGCTATCCAGCATCAGAGTTTTGCGAATCGGTGGCTGGTTTCTCCTGAGAGTCCTCTGGGGTCTTCTCTCGTTTTTCCGGTGGCGGAGTCGCGGGCTTTCCGATCAGGCCTCCTACCCTCGGTTTCGGTTTCGGTTCCGGCTGTGCCGGCGGGGGTACATCGTCAGTAGCGTGATTGGGCGATGCCGCTGCTTTGGGCAACCTGTTTGACAGACCCACCATGAGTGACATTGCTGGGTCATGCTCCAAGGCACCGCGATCCTGAAGCTCTTTACATGCCTTGTTCGCCAAGAGCTCCTGCAGTGCGGCAAAGACCTCGGGCTCTCGTTCGCTGAGCATGGATCTGAGTTGGATGAACATGTTCCATGCGTAGGCCCAGCCTGGGTTGAGTTTTGGTGTACACAGCTGGCTTTGGAGACTCGCGAGCGCTGCTTTGGGATCTATTTCAAATCCAGTGACGCCGGGTTCCAGCCACTCGCCTGAGTCGTCAGCCCTCAGAATCTTGAAGGGAGCGGGGGCGGAGAAGGAGAGGATATTGCCTGTCGTTGCGAAGAACGTGGTCGCCTGAAACGAGGTTTTCTCGAAGTCAACATGATTGAGGGTGACGCCGAAGAACGAAGCGAGCGAGAGGTCTGCCCCGTAGAACAGAGAATTTTCGACTGTTACGTTGTCCCAAAATGTCCCTTTCAAGCTGGTCTGTACGAAGGTCATGGAGTTCAGATTGACGTTCATGAACGTCGCACCGTCCAAGGAGGCCAAGTCGAAGCGGGCTCCATCCAGGATTGTGCCTTCAAAGACTGAACCGTACAGGCGAGTGATCGCAAAGTTGGCTCCCGCCAAGTCAGCCTGGTGAGCCCAGATGCGAGGAAGAATCTGCTGGCTGACGTCGAGGTAACGCAGGTTACGTGAGCGAAGATCCATTCCGACCTCGCGTGCCATGAAGTAGTCCTTGAGGTCTGGATGGCCAGCTAACGTGGCCAGTTGGACATTGGTTGTTGCCGGGCCAGCCCAGAGGCGCTCTTCACGATCGATCTCGATGTGGGGTATCCACGAGACCGTACCGCCATCTGTGTTATTGAGAAGTTTTGTGTGTGCCTTAATCCAGAGAAGAGGGGACAGGTGGCTGGGCACATAAATCACCTCAACGCAGATGGCGAGCCATGCAATCAGTACCGTGACTCCTGCTCTGCGCCCCCATCCCACGATGGTTAGTGCCAACTTGCTTGAACCCGCAGTCAGAAGCTCCCGGGCGCGTACCAAAGCGGCAGAGCAAGCCCAAGAGAGTGACGCTACCTGGATCGCGAACAGATAAGGGCTTTGATACGCGGTGAACTTGGTGAGAATGAAAAGCAGGGTTGCCGGCCCGGCGCATAGCAGGCAAGCCAGCATGAACCGGTCAGTATGATGGTTGAGAGCCTCATGAGGTGTCGACGCACGGTCGGCCTTGAGTCCGGCGAACATTTTCGGCAGCCGCCGCAAGGTTACCAGGTGACCGATCAGGACTAGCAGAGGGCTTAGGGTGTAAAAGCCGACAACCGAGACAGTGACGCTCACAAGTGGCAATTGGATGCCCTTGCTGGGTACCAGTAGCATTACATCCTTGGTCGACGACACGCTGGCCAGGATGTACAGGATAAGAAGAGCGTAGGTCAGACAGGACGATAGGTCGGGTGCGGTGGGGTCGTCTTTGCGAACCGTTTTTCGAGGGAATACGACGCGGCTAGGCTGCTTCCGAGATAAGGGCATAGGAGTCATCTTGTAGGGGTTAAAAAGGGCGGCAAGGGTAGCCGAGTGCTTTGGTCGGGAACACCTGCTGACCAAGGCAGTAGCACTTCACTCTGCTGAGATTTGGGGATATCTCTTCGGGCTGGAATAGAGAAGCGGGCCCATAGGCAGCGCGATACCTGTTTACGAACGGCCAGGTGGGCAGTGACGCCGGGGGCGCGTGCGCAATTGACCTCACTCTGCCGTCCACTGCTGGCATGGCCAGGAAAGCGATTGCTGACGCCGCGCTTTTTGTGGTCGGTTTGCTCGAATGGAGAAGCCGAAATCCGCCACCGCGTTGCGCGATGCGCACTGGCCTTCGATCCCGTGTAGCCAGGAATCAGCGTTCGCAGCGGCACGGAAAATCCTGTGACCCCAGCAGGCGCAGCACCCGTTCGACCAGCTACAATTTCGTACTAACGGCGAGCCGCTCTAAGGCCTGACCGCCTAAGCGATCCTTGACAAAAAATCGCCGCTTGATGAAAAATGTCTAGAGAATTGCTATAGCTCTATTCATAGCAGATGTGAGCTTCAACGCTGAACCAGGGGGTATGAATGTCTAACGTGTCGATTGCACTGATCAAGGAGAGCAACAAAATGCTTTCCTCGACTGCAAAGAAAGCCGTGGCTGCTCGCTCCTCGAAGCTGTCTTCGGACAACATCAACAACCTCATGAAGAAGGCGTTCGATCGCCTTGCACGCTGATCCAGGATTTGTCGCCTCTTGAGTTCATACGAAGACAGTGGTGTAGGTGACATCACTGATCAGCCTAGCGTCGCAATCGCCGGATTCGAAGGAGCGCCCAGCCAGGCGCCTGATTCGAATCCGGCGTCTTCGCATTCTGAGATCCAGTTCGACGTTTTCCGTAAGCTGGTGCCCGATGCGGATGATTTTCTAGGGCTTCTTGCCTATTCACTCTACAAGCGTCATAAGATTGAGTGGATTGAAAACCACCCTCAGGACGACCACAAGGCTTTCAAGAAAGTCGCTTGTACCCCTCAACAGCTGGGAATGTACCGCTATCAAGCGGAGCAGATGGCCAAGAGCTTCATCGACGTTTCGCTCGATCAACTCGAAGCAGGCATGCGCAAGTCGATTGAGGAAGAGGGGGTCTTGGCGCTTATCAGCGATATGGATAAGCGCGTCCATTCAGAAATGGGATCGATTAAGGCAGCCGTTTCAACAGGCGTGGAAAGCCTGAGGTGGGGTTTTTGGCCTGCCTTTGGCAATCACATGCTCAGCGGCTTGGCGTCGGTGATCGTGGCGCTGCTGATCTTCGGCAGTTTCTCGCTGTACAGCAAATTCCAGGAGAGCGGTGGGCTTGAGGGCATGGCTAGGGAAGCATCCCACCAACTCAGTCAGCCACCTGTAGCTTCAAATCCAGCACCTTCGCCTGCTCCTGTGCAGCCTCCTCAAGGTTGATGCAGACGATTTTGTAGGTCGTGCAGATCACCAGGCAGCGACTTGTACAGTCCAGCAGCTACTACGTTTTCTGCTGTACGTCGGGCCTCACCAGGACGGCAATTTTTCGCGCTCCCACCACCTGTAAGCCCCGTATCAGGGGCTTCGTTAGGGGATGGTTGCCCTGGCTGTTGGGCGCGGCGTGTGGCGGTACAACCTTGACCAGCTGATCTAGCATCATTAACGTCAGGTAGTCATGGCGTGGTCGCGGCAGCCCAACGCTGATAGCTCTGTTCAGCTTGCTCTGGATTTTCGAGCTTCGGCTTTGCCCGCAAGGCGAACGCTTTCTTTGCCAATGTCTCCAACCGTTCAGCCGCCTTGGGCAACCAGCCATGCTTGATTGCCCAGCGGCGAATGTTTTCCGCAGGCTCATGATGGTCGCGCGAGCGAAGGATACGAAGGATCCGCTTTGCATGTTCCTCATCAGAGGGATGAAGGATGTTGTGTGCTTTGTTGATGACCTTGGTCAGCGACAACATCGCTTGCTCAACGACTGGGTCTGCTATGAGCTTGGCAGCTGGTTTGGCTGGCTTGCTCGACTGGCCCAACACTTGTGGTGACCAAGTCTGCACCCAATCATCGATCTCCCCCGCCGTCCAAGGGATAGCGATGACCGCTGCCACATTCTGCAGTGCGTCGATCTTGTCCATCATCTTTTGGCTGGCATATACCGCGATCACTATGGACGGCCCTGACAGCCATTGCATGGTCTGCAGCGTCTCGCACCGCATCTCGGCACCGCTTGGAAGCTTGACAGGTTTCCCTTTGAGGAGCGCGCTGTGGACTGCTTCACCTAGGGCATTTTGCAGGTCGCCGGAGGTAAGGGAGGCTTTGGCTGGTACCAGCAATATTACTTCCGGGATTTTCAACGAGGCGCTGAGATGATCAGCAACAGCGAACCCCTTCAGAATATGTTCAGGGCTCTGGTTGGTGTCAGGCAGCAGGATCCTTTTTACAGCAGGCATGCATTTGTCCTTGTGGCGGTGGCGACGAATGTGCGCCAGTCCAGGCTTTGGAGCTTTACCCGCTTTGTCGAATAGATCAAGCGATGGCCCGTTGCGTCGGTACGACTTGATTTGCGACGGCAGTGAATCAGACATGACCTCTGCGAGCCATTGGCGCTTCGTAGCGTGAACAGCAGCGCGCATATGTGGCAGGGTTGGCGTATCGGGAGGTTTACCAGGTGCGATCTACATGCCCCTGCACCTGGCACACCTCCCTGCTGCACTCAGATCGGGACGACGATCCGGCTACGAGCAACACATACGTTCTCTTTGACTGCGTAGCACTCGACGTAGTGGTCGCCCTGGAAGGTGGAGTGTTCAGTGATCTGTTGGTAACCGCTGTCGATGCGAATCTGACCACGTATCATGTCGCGCTCAATAGCCTGAGGCCCGACGTTCTTCACTTTCCAGTAAATTTTGTATGGTGGTGGAACATCGATCTCGGAGACCCAGAACGTCAATTCACGCTGTCTGGGAATACGATACGCGATGACGCGTGACATCAGGTTGCGCAGCCGGTCGCCCTCGTTTTTGACCGAGCAATCGATCTGCAGGGTGTACTGGATGTCGAGTCTGAATCTCTGACCGATGAACTGCTCGCCGTTCTTGACACGATTCTCTGCGATCGCCTGCTGCTTCTCCTGCTCGACGTACTCGGGGAAGTGCTCGCCAAAGACTGTGCTCCAACGCTCATGGGCCACCTCAGGGTCGTCCAGGGCCTCTTGCAAGCGTCTCAACGCTTTCTTGGCCTTGGGGTGGAAATTGCCTGATTTGGTAATGATGGAGCCGCTGCCAGGCGCCCGCCATTGTTCCTTGTCCTCGTCGATATCGACCAGGTAGGCGAAGAAGTCGCGGGTCATTTCGCCGTAGGCGGCATAGGACTTGGTGTCATAGTCAGTAGTGCTGTTGAGAAACTGATAACAGAGCGTATCGATCAGCATGCCTTTCAACGGCACACCATGGTCGTTCTTCCAGGCGCGAACCATTTTGCACAGGCGCTTGAGGTTATGGTTCTTGTCCTGGTTGAGGCTGTTGATCTCATTGATCTCGGCGACGGGATTGCACTTTTTCCAGCTGCCTCCGTCATTGGCATCCGGGTAGGTGTAGCTGCCGTCGTCGTGCTCGAAAACCGGCAGCACTTCTACCACGTAGTCCAAGAAATCTATCGATACAACCTGCTGCTGCGCCTTGACGTCGTGGGTAGGAAACCGTTCTTTGAGAGCCAGCCGGATCTCCCCCAGCAGGGACGATTGCTTGTTGTTTTCGTAGCGCTGAAAGCGATCGTACACCGACCACGGCAACACGAACGCCATGTCCAGATCGCTCACGCCATCTACAGCAGTGTGGCGCCCGTATGACCCGACTTGCCGGCAGTGCAAGGTGTCAGAGGTGCTGTCGTAGTACTTTTCATTCAGCTTTTCAGTGATCTGCCGGTAGCTCTTGGAAATCTCGTCGGCATTCTTGACCGCCAGGTTCCTACGAAACTGCTCAAAAAGCTCTTTACTCATGAGTGCAGACATCCTTAAGGGAGAGGAGGAGTTCCGGGTGCGCTGCAAGCCAAGAACCACCAACTGCGGCGATCAGAATCACGACGATCAGGGCGTAAACAGAAAAAGGGATCTTGTCTCTGAGGAGCGAGAACTCGCGGTGCTCAGCGATCCAGTCGATCTGGTGATCCCAAAAGAATTTTTTGTGGGCAAGCCAGCCCGAGAACAGGATGTGTTTCCTCTGGCAGGCCGGCCCGAAGTCCGCCGTGATTTGATCCAGTTCTGCCTGATCGGCGGCGGTGAATTGCTGGCTGGATTTGCACCGGGCTGACATGGCCTTCAACTGATTGAGCAGATCCGTGAGTTTGTTACCAGCTTGGAAATACTGCTCTTTGGAGTCGGCGTAATAGGTGATGTAAAGGCTGCAAATACCGATCACGGTGATGAGCGCCGAGACATGTTTGGCCGCCAAGAAATCGATGTAGAGTGCCAGCACGCCAATCACCAAAGAGATCAGGCCAATCCATCCCGGGGCTTTCTCCACAATGTCGTAGGTGGAGAAGTGAAGCTTGGCGGAGTAGCCAACATCGTAAGCCTTTTCGGCGATCAATTTCAGCGCTACCTGATGATCCATGAATTTACCTGCAGCAAGTCTCATGATATGGCCGCGCTGCCGGGGGTTAGTAGCGTCCAGACAGCCTTCGCACTGCAGGAGGCGAGAGTGCAGCGTATTTCTCTTAAGCCTCCCATTCGGAAAACCTAGAACTTTCGTAGGTTTCTCAGATTGTCCTTAGCGTTATGGTTCGGGTTTGCCCGGAGGTAAATCCTTTCGAATACATCCACATCGGCTCCGGTATGCCACTCCTTACCGTCATGGTAACGGGACTTGAAGACCAGGCCGGATTGGATAAGTTGTACCACAAACTGCCTTGGGATAATGAACTGCTCTTTTGAAGTCGACTTTCGAACACGCACGTATTCGATATGCTCGTCATCTTCATCGAGTTTGATTCCGTTGATGTAGTAAACGTCTGTCATGGCGGCTCCAGCGTGGGTGAGGGCACATTCATATATCGGGACGGAAGTTGGTAATTCAAGGCGGCTCTTTGATTTATTTTTTTGGCGGAAGCTTGACGGTTAATCAAGTCAATAAACCGGCATAAACACATGCGCTTGAGCATATTTGTGCAAAATTTCTATCCAAATGGATGTTTGTTTTGTTGACTGTAAGGCTCTTTTAGGTCGCAGCGCTTTATGAGCCATTGGGATTTGGTCTCATTTTGCGGTATCTATGGCTACCTCACAGATCACGAGCAGTTTCCCGCTCGCGTATGACCACCGTGATGGAGGTAGTTTTTGAGTAAGGAATACGTTTGGGGCCCGTCTTTCTTTGGCAGGGTTCTGACCGGGTCTTCACCCTGGTTGCTGCGTCTCGCGAACGGGCGCTTTCACCTCATCGTAGATAATGAAAGCGTAGTAATCGGCTGGAGTGGTCGTGATCGGTTAGCAGCGACGAGAGGCGTGCTGTGGGGGAGCTTGAGATACGCGGGAGGTGTCCTCGGCGGGCTGCCAAACTCTTCTGTAGCTGGGCTCAATGACGTCATTGCAGACGTTATCAGGGCTCAAGAGCGGCAGGAGGCCGAAAGGCTCTTGCAGACCCAGAGTCAGAAAGACGAGCAGATTGCGCGTTTCAGAACATCGTACTCTCTTCTACGATCTTGGTTGTCCGACGCTAACCGGCTTTTGAATGATTCAAGAACCCAGCGGCGGTGGGTCACACATGAGCAACAGGTCGCGTTGCAAGCAGCCAGGCCGAGCTTACCGATTGCTGATAATGAGCTGGATGTATTGCTGCACGATGAAGCACTTAGGGATGCTTTGGGTGTTCCCCTCATCGACGTTCAACGTGCGCTGGCCATCTGGCGTGGCGATTGGAGCGCACTCTGGAAAAAGATCAACAAAGAGCACACTGAAAGCGAGCTGGTGGCCTCGAAATGGCTGCTCTCTAATGTGGAGAAGCTGCCGTTGAATGACGAGCAGGCCAGGGCAGTGATCTGTTTCGACAACCGCGTGCAAGTCGCAGCTTCAGCAGGTTCGGGCAAGACCTCCACCATGGTTGCCAAGGCGGCTTACGCGATTGACCGTGGGTTCTTCCAGCCCAAAGAAATCGTGATCGGTTCATCAGGCCGACCTGGTGAGAAACAGGGCTAATCGCTTCTTGGTGTTGGCTGGAAAGCCTGATGAAACAAGTAGTGCAATTATCGCCGGTACCCCATCCAGTACTATTCACCCAATATTCCTACTCTCCCCCTACCCAAACACCCCAAACCCCCCTCAACTCGAGCCCCCATAAACCCCTTTTGTCCCCGCCAAATTACCAAATCACCGCATACTATCTACTCACTACTACTACCTCTTCGGGTGCTTTGCCCACGAGCTTTGCAGGCAAAGACACCCCAGCTAGCCCTCCTGGAGAGCCAAGAAAACATACGCAGATGGCAGCAGGGTAGGGTGCGATCACGCAGCAGGAGGCCTGACCAGAACCAGAGATTCGTCGTCCTGTTCGTACACTTCAGGTATGGCTTCCTCACCAGGAAACTCCATTGCCACCAGAGCTTTCGCTTGGTTGAACGCTCGGTGGATAGAGTGACCAAATCCGATAGCTGAGTAGAATTGTGCAGCGAAGAAGCGAGCGGGCAGATCGCCAACATCGCGGTTCATGCCTATCGCTGCTGGTACGTGCCGGATACATGCTGCGGCTTGGTTAAACGAAAAACAGGTGTTGAAGAAGACGAGCTTCAGGTTGTCGGAGCCGATTGCCATGGCGCTCACGATACCCTCCAGTGGGACATGCTTTGCGTTCCCCTGGTCATCCTGGAGTACCAGCGTGTCAGCACTTGTGCCGTGGCCGCTGAAGTGGACAATGGTCGGTTCAAGCTCGTTTATGGCTTGGAACACATCCATGGGCCTAACCGCCCAGCGGGTATGAAATTCAAGCACGTCCCGATGTGCGGATGCCCTGATCTTCTCGCCAATCAGACGCGCTTCCTCATCCAGCAGTAGCCTGTTGCTTTTATCGCTACCGGGGTCAGCTGCGAAGAACACCACTGTGATTTTCTCAGGCAGTGCTTTTAGCTTCTCGATCTCTCTGGCAGTTTGATCGTGCAGTTCTTCATGACGGGTCAATCCATCGTTGATCTCCCTCAAGCGCTGCTCCTGTGCAGCATCCAAGCGCTGCTGTTCACGCTTGAGCGCCTGGGCCAGACGCTGTTCACTCTGGGCTAGCCGCTTCTGAGCTTCGAGGATCTTCTTCTCTAGTTGGCTGACATCAGAAAGCGCTTTGGTCTGTTCGCTCTGGTAGCGTTGGGCATCACGTAGCTTAGATTTCACCGTACTAGCGGAAGAGGTCTTGCTGGCTGCGGCGCTTGCATCGGCGCTTTTCTTGCCGGCATTCGCCGCCGCCTTGACCTTCTTTACTTTGTCGCCCTGTAGCCTGGCGATGGTGCGTTGATGCTGCTCCACTTGGGTGCGATAGAGGCTGATGCTCACCGGTAGGATCCTTTCTTTAGGCGCAGGGTGCCCAGCAGGGCGCTGGAGGCGCTATCATAGTGCCACTCCCGCATGTGCGATCGCTACAGCTAGCCATCACAGCCAAGCCTTGACGCATGACGCACTGCCAGCAATCTTTGGATGGTCTTATGGACGAAACCATTTCCTACCTGAAAGACAGGTTCAAGGATGAGCAAGACCGCTTCAATCACGTCGAGAACAAGAGCGCGCGATTCTTCACGGCGGTCTCGATTCTAATTGCAGGCCTCAGCGCAATCGCAGGCCTCAAGAACGGGGTCATTTTTCAGCTTGGATCGCCGCTGGCCATCCTGACCTTCATTGCCTTCATCGTGGCTGCGTTCGCCATTGCCTGTGCGTGGGGGCACGCCCTGAGCGCACTTCGCATCAAGGACTACCCGAACCTCCCGTCCTCCCGCGCCACTGGCGAGTATTTGATTGCCGTGGATGACGAAGGGCAGAAGAAGCACATCTACAACTGCTACATCGATACGCTTGAGGCGCTTAAGGTCACCGTAGCGGAGAAGACCAAGCCCCTGGATCTCGCATACCAGGAAATCACTATCGGAGCGGGTGCCTTCGCAGCGCTCGCTGTTCTAGTCACCTTGAGGGAGCTAATTGCGTGACCGACCAGAAGAAACCAAGCAATAGCGAGCAAACGCGTGTTCCGCCACCGCCGCCTACAACTGAATACCAACGGCGCGCTGAGGAGCCTCCTGTTAACCGTCAAGGCACAACAGACCGTCGTCGCTGAGCCGTCACTCCAGCCGAGGGGCAAGCCAACCAGGTCAGGTAGACCCACAAGCTATGTAGGTCAACCAGGCCTGGTAAGCTCATCAATATCATCAATCCGTCGACTCTCAAGGGGAGCGATTGCCCTTCATCGAGAAGGGATTAGAACAGCTGCAAACAACAATGCGACGTAGGGCAATCAATGCTCGTGGCATCACAACAAACAATCTAGGCATTGTTTTGGGTAAACGTCAGCGAGTTAATTGCCAATTCGGCACACCTCGACCTGGTAGCCCATCGCACCAAGCCTTTGTGCAAATTGCCTGAAGTTTACCTTCGAGAAAAACGGCATGTGCAGTTCTGCATTGGGTTGCATGATGGCGAACACGATTTTGTTACGCGGCTGGGTGCCTGGGTTGAAAGCGAATTGGAACCCTCCCAGATCTGCGAGGTGTGCGTTCACCTGGGTAACAACGTCCGGGGAGTTGATCAGAGCCTCAGCAGACACGTAAGCCTGAGAGAAGAGGTGGCTGAGTACGCTAGATGACGAGTACTTTTTGACGTGGATGATGTGGTGATCCGGTGTGAGCAAATCACAGAACTCGAACGGGCCGCCTGCGCCTGTAAGTCTTACCAGCTTTTGGTCGAGCAGATAGAAATTTACGTTATCGGCGATGCGCCTCAGGTAGGCGCCTTCGTGGTCAGTACGGTAGGGGGGGAACTCTAGGTTGCACGGAGTTGCAGCCTCAAAAAAGCGATTCACTTGCTCGGTATAGTCGCGATCGATCTGATACCAGTCACCTTCGCTGAGTAGGTAGATTTTGCCTTCGTGCTCAATCTCCGCCTCAAGACACATGTACAAAGGCCAGGTGGCAAGTCTTTGCTCGTCCGCCCCGTAGAGGTAGATGCGCTCAGAATCCAGCGCTGGGCGGGTGACGCCGCCCAGTAAGTGCTTGGCGAGCAGCGCTTGTCTAAGATCCAGGTCAAATGAGATCACTGGGCCATTGTGCGATCGCGCGCTACGTTTGACATAGCTAAAGCCGCTGACATCATTTCCGAGCATTTCAGGTGCAGCTGCGCGGACGCAGTCAAACCGCTCAGCATTCATCGCTTCCACCAGCACACGATCTAAATGTCCTTCGAGTGCCGCATCTCGCACCGGGACGATGAAGTCCATCCAAGGATATTTTTCCTTGCAGTGATCATCTTCGTAGGCCGTCAACAAACGAAGCGCGATCTCTGGGAAGTCTTCAAGCTTGACGTCGGAATGTAGGGCCAATGAGTCCGAGCCGCTGACGTACTCGCCTTCATCTTGATCGTTCTCCACGATCCCGGTCAGCGACTTGAGGATCTCCGAATCGAACTTGAAGTCGAATTCGGTTATCGACAATAGCCTCGACGACTGCGCCTTTGAGCGTAACGGAGTGCGGTCAATGTTGGATTTCTCCACAGACTTGATCAGCAGTGGATCCGTAAGGCTGAGCGCTGTGCGTAGCCCGAAGTAGCGCTCAATCGCGAGAGGATCAATCAGGTGCCTGGCATGGCCAAAAGTGAAGCAAAAAACCCTGCCTCTAATTGCCAGGACGAGCAGCGCTTTGAGCGATCTGCCGGTCAGATCAAGGCCCGCTACTTCTGGAACTGCGCCGAAGAGCTGCGTCCACTTTGGATGGGAAGGGTTTTTCTGGTGATAGAAGAGGCATTCAACATCACCTAACGCGAACGCGATTGGTCGTAGGTTGACCTCGTCGGAAAGCGCGTCCTGGATGGTTCGCCCTTCCTTGAGCAAGAACACATTGATTGTGATCTTCACGCATCACTCCTTGACCCCTCGCCTTGATGTTAAATTGGCATCTGCCACTGTCCCCGTCAAGCCAGGTAAACGACGCGCTAGGCCATCTACTTTGACCAAGGTGAGGATCATGAAATTAGGGTGTGCAGCACCCGTACGCGCTACCCTGTTGTATCACTCATGCAATGCATCTTGAGCGCCAATGAAGTGAGATCTGGATTCAATGCTCATGCCCGACGATCCTACTGTGCAAGAAGCCGTTGAGGTCATGAAGCGCTATCACCAAGCTCAAGACGCAGGCGAATCTGACTGTGAAGTCGAGCAGTTAAGATTGGCAGCAGAACAGCTGTTCCAGGCCGTCAGCGACTACCAGCTCGCAGCGTTGGGGCATTAAGCCCTGGTTCGCCACTGAGCATGGCCGAGCACCCTCAAACGCCCGATGGCCGCTATTTCGTGGTGAGGGGGCGCCTATGGAGATGCAGCGATCCCACGCTCACCGTTGAGCACCGGCAGCAACTGGTCGACGCATTGATGGACGCTCGGCGCGCAGTGAAACTGGCAAAGGCAGCCAATGATCCTTACCAGCTTCTGAGAGCCAGGCAACAGGTTGACCAGGCGAAAGTAGCCTTGGGTGAGCGCGGGCCAGTTTGGTGGAGCGATAGTGCGCCCGATTACAACCGCAAGCTGGTCACCCACTCGCCTTACCATAGCTGGTACCAAGCTTTGAAACCTGGAGCCTAGCGTGCGCTATGCAGTGCATGCTCAGTCCTTACTCGATATATTGATGATCAGCCTGGTTGTTGAGTAAGCGCATGCGACAGAGATAGATGCACGCCTTCAGGCCACGAAATCGACAGAGTTTGGCGGATTCAAAGCCTCGTCCGTGTTCAGTTGGACTAACGCCGAATGGTGCGTTTGTATGCACCTAGCAAAAAAAATCTAAAAAATATCGATCTTTGATTTCAAATTCTAAAAGCAGCGGTAGCTGACGCTACCGAAAGGGGCGACTCCCCCATGCCCCAAGGGGGCAGAGAAAGGACAAGGTGACCTGGCCGATCTCATTCAGTCAGGGCAAAAAACAGGAAGAGCAGGGGCCTTGGCGTTCAATTCAAGCCACAAAAAGTAGTGGCATTGAGATCCAGCTTTTCTTTGGGTCTCAAATATAAGAACTCCGTTAATTTTTTTAGAATGACAGAGTTGAATTTTGGGAAATGCTGAAAAATGTGATGGCGTTCACAAATTTAGGTCAAATTTGTGGCTTATCACCGGGGAACCTTGCTCAACGAGCGCAGATATCCGCCGCTCACGACCTGTTCGTTGACTCGGAGAGGGCAGTCGAAACTTGTTCGGCCAGCTCCCTGAGGGCATCCGATAGTCGTCGATCCTCTCTCGCGTCGCCAGATTCTGGGTTGAAGGATTGGGCATGTCTAAGCAAGGCCTCGGCATCGTTGGAGTTGAGATCCAATTCAATACGCATGATGCGGGCCTTTAATGGAGTGAAAGCGCGACGGTGGTGTCCGTCGCGCCGAGGAGGGCTAGCGATCCTTGTTAAATGGCAGCACGACACCGCTTTCTTCGTGCGGGCTGGAAATGCGAGCTACCGAGCTTTTGAGTTTGGCCAGGTGTATCACCGGCGCCTTGTGAGTCAGGTAGTTCTGAGGCAGGCCGGTTAGCTTCTCGATATCGCTGGCCGACAACCCCACGTAGGCCGAAACAGCTTCCAGTGGCAGCACGCCAGACGAAGCCAGGAGCTCAATGGTGCGTTTAAGGAGACGAACCTGCTCTGGGGCTCGTCCATCATCACCTGGTTCAGCCTTGACGCCCCAGCGCGCAGAGCGGCGTTTGAACAGCAGTGACTTGGCGTCATCATCAATGATCTTGAGTGCCCACAACCTCATCACCATGGCGGCAACTGAAACTCCCCAGCGTTGTTTCAGCAGCAGCAGGCTATCGAGGGTTACAGGTGTTTTCACATCCGCGGCAAACGTCTCGGCAGGGAGCAGGAAGGCACCGGCGAATCGGTGCGCCTGGTCTTCCATGAGCTTGTAGCGATGTGGGTCAGTTGAGCGCTCGATGCCCTTGTGCAGAATCAAATGGCCGAGCTCATGTGCAAGATCAAATCGGCTGCGGAACCCATTGCCTTTGTCGGAGGAGAGCAGGACAAAAGGCCGGGCCAAGGCCTGGCTCCATGCTGACAACCCCTCGATTGTCGCAACGCCGGTTGTTTCGCGAACGACAATAACGCCGGCGCCTTCCACAGCCAGGGCCAAATCGGGAATTGCACGTCGACCAAGGCCCCAGAGGTCTCGGCATTCACAAGCAGCTACTTCGATGTCGCTACTGGTGATTTGCTCAGGATCGGTGAACGATCGCTTAGGTAGGTTCACCTCAGGGAAGTCGACAAACTCCCCTAAGGACAGCACCACATCCTGTGCCCATTCGAGGCGAGCCTCCAGCATCGAGCGGGCGGCGGCGTGGGCGGACGCATTGCTTCGAAACAGCGGTAGAGAGCACTTATCCGGTAGTGGGCGAGTAAACCACTCTGGGCTTACGTCAATCGCTTGAGAGAGGCTGCTGAGCGCTTCAGCTTCCGGAGCCTGCTGGCCATTCTTCCACTTGCTGATGGTTGCAGGAGATACCCCAACCATCGATGCCAGTTGGATCTGAGAAAGCGAACGTGCCGCGAGCGCCTGTACCAGGCGCCCGGGCTGAAAATCATTAATTCCACGGCTCATGATGCTGTTTGCTGTTCCGTATTTGGCAGCTTCGTTTTGAGTTTCGGTTGCGCCAGGTCTTTCTGCTTCGGCGCTTCGTCGTAGCGCGCGATGAAACGATCGAGAGGTTCGCGGAACAGCCAGCCCTGCATGCTTTCGTCAGGCACTGCGATGTAGATCCTCAGCGGCTTTTCCGGACTGAGACTCAGCGAGCCGCTGAAGCAGGCCACGATAAACAGGGCGCCAGAGTTGACGTCGACTGGGCCAAAGAGGGAAGGCTGCAACAGGTGAGCCATTGCCTCGTTATCCTCTGCCAGCTTGCGTCGGGTAATGCTGCGGCTGCTGTTGTTCCAGGCTGCTTCCGAAATGTTGAGGCGGCTTAGCTTGAAGAGACCGGATTTACCGACCACGACACCATTACCTCGGAGCGGAACCATCTCCGCCCCCGCGGCCATCAGTGCCTCATCGAACAACTCGTTCATGTGGAAATGGCGCATCTGCCCCAGCGCATTCTTCCGATGCCCATGAGCCAGATCTTTGGTCGCCAGGAAGGCGCGCATTGCGCCTGCGTCTAGCGCGTCCTCGATACCCATCAGCAGGTCACGTGGTACGTTGGCCATGATCAGGTCGGGAATGGAGTGCGATGGGTTTGGGATCATTAGATGATGAACTCGGGTTTCGATGAACGGGATTTTACATCAAAAAAATTTCGTGTGAAGGGGCAGGATTTGGTTTTAGTTGCTGCTTATGAGCGGTTGGACGGCCTGATGTCGCCCAGGCAATAGCAGTCCAGCCCGTAACTCAGGCTGATGGGCGTTGCTCGGTTTGGAGTGGAACCGAGGTAAAGCAAGCAAAGCGGTCGGATCAGGGGGCACGCAGGGGAGAGGGCTAAAATGCGCCCCGGTGGAGTGAAGGGGGCCACATTGCAAGGGAAGCAGCAGAGCAGGTCGACCTAGGTGTCGGATCTTCGTGGGCAGTTTTCCACCTGCATCTGAGGGGAGGTTGCAGGTGGAGGAGGCCGCTATGCAGGTGGATCGAGATTGAGCATCGCCGGAATGAGATTCACGACGGGTAGCGGAGCCGCGTAGCGTTCAGTGATCACCCCTATTTGCTGCAAGACCTTTTCCCTGCTCAGTTCCTGCGCACGCAGCACGGTTTTGTAAAGAATTTCATAGTGGCTCGAAAACACGTGATAACGGCCATCTTCTGCACGGCCCAATTCGCCCGATACAGCGAGCACTGCGATGTAACGGCGAGTACCCACCTTCAGGGAAAGTGGAACCAGGCACGTGGCTTCGTTCAGGTCGGGCTGATCATCAATCAGAAACTTAAGGTCGAGGGTCGCTTCGTTATGCAGATATGCTGTCAATCCTCGCACCTCGGGATAAAGTTGCATGAGGTCGTTTACCGATACCTCAAGTGCTCCTCGATCCTGGAAAAATGCCTTGGTCTTCGCCAGAAGGTCAGCTGCTCCAAGGAGGGAAGACAGGTTCATTACCGCCGTGCCATTTCTGATGGTGGCGGAATGATGGAAGCCCGGAAGGTCGACCTCCACGATGAGGTTCTCAGGCTCGTGGATCAGGCTCATGACTTGGAGAAAATTACAGAGATCATCGAGCAAGACAGGTTGACTCGGATCAAGCGTCGATTGAAATTGCGCGTTAGATCCATCCTCGTTGATTAACCAGTCAAACATTCCACAGTCAAAGCGGATCTTTCTAAGATGCTTAGGCAGCGCATCATGTAACGGACTCATGTACGCCAAAGCCGCCACCTGCGTGCTTGCGCCAGTCGCTGGGTCACGGAAGGTCAGTGTTCCCTGAGCGGTAGGCGCTACAGGGCCGAGCTCCATTAGGCCTCCTTCATTCAAACTGCGACTGCCAGGATCCTCCATGCCAAACCGCTTGGTGGACATTTGCATGCTCTGCAGAGGGATCGTACCCCCCATGCCTAATGTCGCGTTGACCAGGGCGGTTAGACTCTCTATGCCCTGGATTTCGAAACGCAGGAGGTGAGAGCCGTCGCTGTTACCAACGTCCCTCAGGAAAGCCGATTTCCGATCAGCATATGCAGATGCCGACCTACCAACAGCGTCAAGCACTGCGTGCTTGAAGGTGTCGGAATCATTAAGTGCAATTTCCCGCCCTTGCTCGAAATCGACGCGCATGGTGCTCTTATGCAGCTTGTGTGCATTCCCCTCTACGAGCAGCGCATTGACCCTCTCAAGGGTCTCTTTGATCAACGCTTCATCCATGTGACGCAGAAATGCTCGTCGAGGAGGGGCGCCTTCAGAAAAGTCAAGAAGCACGTAGAATGTTGGTAAGGGGCTCGTGGCCAGCTTCCGCAGGTTGGACAGCGTGACGTCGACCTTCAGTGACTTCTTGCGAGTGGACTTGACCTGAACCTTCGCAGTGATGATCGGTTCATGCAGCGTATGCTGGCTGAGTTGGCGCGGATCCTGGTCAACCTCCACGATGACGTCCCAGCCATTCTTGTCTGCACCGCATTTGTTAGCGTTTACCCCATCGGCGAAGCAGAATCCCATGAAGAAATGTTCGCCCGCTGATCCAATATCGCTCATGCATCCCTCATGTCTGCCGCAAATGGGTCGTTGTTGCCATCGTAACCCTGATCGGAGAGAAGTAAATTTTTGATCGCCACGACCTACCTCTGAACATGACTACGCGAAATTCAGCACTCGGCACTAAGCCTGGCGGATTGTGCTGTACCGCAGTCCTGGAAGGAGTTGTCTGATGGTCAGAAGCTGGGCATGAAATGACCCTGTTTGCCAGGAGCGAAATGAGAACCCGCAGCAGGGTTATGATGCTGTCCGGATGGATAAGATATATGAGCTGCGAAAGGATGGAAGCGAGCGACCGACTGATCGCCCGCCGGAGGGTTAAATCAGGCCGCTCTTCTTCTGCGCGCGACGAATTCTGCGTTTAACTTTCTGAAGGGGAGGATCGGTGACGACCAGGTGCTCCTTCAGGAACAGTGAGGGGAAATTGGCTTTTGCTAGCGCCACTGGGACGGCTGCAAACGACCCCCAGTTCCACTGCCAGGCTGACAGCTCAGCATCAGTCTCGATCACATAGAGCGGCTCTTCATAAAACGCGCGGTAGTCCATGATCGCCAATTGCTCGTAACCGGTATTGGGCATACGAACCTCCCTCCCGTTTCTATCCCATCCAATGAAGTAAGAGTCATAGCCGATCGACTTGCCGTCAAAATGACTGAACCGCACATGTGCGATACCCTCTTCGGGCACACGCAAGGCGCAGATTTTCTTCATGAGCGTCGTGTAAAAATCACCGAGGCGGTCGGACGGCGCCGTCTTCAGGCAGCGCTTGAAGTGCTCATAATCTTGGTAGCCCAGGCGCTGAGCCAGGTAGCGAAGGTACTGGGTGTGTTTGAGCTTTGGGGCATCCGCAACCTTGGTGGTTTTAAAGGTTTCCAGGATGGTTTCGGCATTGAAACGCATGACATTGACTCCGGTGTCATGGCCGAAAAAGCACTCGTTAGACGAGATCTTTGCAGATCAGACGCGCTTTGCTGAGCTTGCTGCTAGCCGGGCTGGCCACGTGGAGTAATGTGGTAAGCAAGTACAACACCGTACTTTCCCAACGCAGCGGGGCGGTATACGGCAACCTGGGCACTTGGCCCTGATCGGCAGGATAGCAAGGCTTCGAATTTGGGTGCAAGCGCTCTATCGTCACGCCCTTCCTGCTTAAATGCTTTGGGGGGATGCCAAGTTTGGACTGCTTGCGGGGTGTGCTGATCGCAGTGGTACGGGCCTGATCTTTGGCATCTGCTGCTGCAGAGGAGCTTGCCGGCAGGCTGGGTCTGGCTCTTTTCGGCATCAATGCTTTAAGGATCGCAGGCCCACACCTCAGAGTGCATCCATACGGCTACTACGCTTGGCTGGCCTCGCTTGAAGCGGACAGGCCGTGAGAGGGTTAGCATTTTCTCCAGTAACGGCTCAGAGTGGATCTAGGTAAGTCCAGCAACGCCATGGCCTCTGATTGAGTCTTGCCCTCAGCCTTCAGCGCCTGAACCTTCAACAAAACCGCCTCAGCGCTCCTGGTGCGAGGATGTGCTTGCTTGACTGGCTCCGTGGGGAGTGGCGCATCGATCAGATCCATGCGCTCCAACTGGCCGAGCGCCTGCTCCAGCATTTGCCTCGCGGTTTTCTGCTCATCAGCTGCGTGCACGAGCGCCAGGAAAGCGATCGGATGCAAGTTCAGCGCTTTGGCGAGCTCTTGGCTGGTTTCCAGAGTGGCATTAGATTTCAAGCCTTCCAGTCGACTGATGTGCGACTGAGTCACACCTCCAGCGACATCGTATTGCGAAAGCTGCTGCTGCTCTCGCAGAAGCTGGAGCACGGCCGCAAAGGCATCTCGAAGACTCATTTCATCCGCCCTGATAAAAGCGGAGGGTATGCCGCGTTTGCGTGCGCTCACTCAAATGTATATATTCATCACTGTGGGAGTCAGGTGGCTCTGTTGGCCTCGGCTGTAATTGGGGGCAGCCCTCTGACCGCAGGCCCTGGCCCGGAGGGGGCTCTCCAATATATCTCTAAATCGTAAATCAGTAGCGTCACCGTGTGGCAAGCCTCGGCCCGCACTCTGTGTGGCCCGTTAGCTATCCATCAACATCAACGATGAAAATTGATCATTTCTTGTCGGAATCATCATGTCGAGGCGGTTTAGCTGTGCGTTGGAGTAAGCGATGAAGGCGGTGGAATCAGTTCTAATTGCAGACATCCTGTACGGGGAGGCACGGAATCTTAATGGGTCGAGCCTCAGCGATGGCGACCTCATTAGCATCGTTCAAGAGGACTTTTCCGACCGTGCAGTTTGTGTGGTGAGGCAGTGGTTGTTGCTGGATGTCTTGCTGGCCGAGGGCATGCGCGCTGAGATCGAAGGAGAGGGGCGTCAGCCCACCATTCTCTACGCCCACAACGTGGTCTTTGATAACCGAGAGTGCATTCCCGCGGGGGATGGCCTTGTGACTGATTACGAACGGGAATTCTACGGCTGCCTGTTTGAAACCGGGGATGTCTTGGTGGTGCTTGCCGGCCCTGGGGGACGCAAATATGTGAGTCAGCCCGCGGTGGCCGCGCTCAAAAATCCCGACATTCGGAGTGCTGCAGGATTGCTGGTGCACGATCTTTAACACCTGCAGGTGCCGCTTTCCTCCCTGGTCGTGCAATGGGGCAGCTAGCTCCAATATTCGTTTCTCTGCGCTGAGAGGCGGTGCTCAGCCGGGAGACCGGTTTTGACGTCGGGGCAGTAACTATTAAAGGAAATTTTCAGGGTGAGTAAGCTTAGAGTTCCGCCGTTTACCAATAAGCCGGCTTGGAGTGACTGGGCCGCGATACCGAGTAGTGTCGCAAAAGCCATGGACACGCAGTTCGACGTGACCGTAACGGCATACCTATCTTCAGTGCAGTACGGGGAGGGGGAGGCGTACATGATCGGCGTGATTTTTGGCGACGACCGAAAGCGGTTTACTGATGGGTCGACAATTTGTACATCAATAATCATGAAGACTGAAGAGTGGCGGGGCTACCTGGTCGTCCATACCATGAATAGCTGTTACGTCATATGCGACTGGGCGGCAAGTAATAGGAAGGAAAATCTAGGCTTTGTTCACTGAGGCTTCCCGTCGGAGCTGGAACTTGAAAAGAGTGAGCTTCAGGGTGAGCGGGAAATGAGGAAATTTACTTCGGCCAGGCATCGCATGGCACGCTTCGCTAGCTCGTGTTAGGCAATCCTGGACGACCGACTCCCCCTGGGCTGGGAGCCCACCTATGGATCGGATTGAGCGCCTCTGGCGGCGGGCTGAGCAGGTGTTTGGTGACAGAGCCAAAGCTGTCGTTTGGTTGTCGCTATCCCGGGCAGCATTTGATGGTTGCTCGGCGCTGGAGCTTGCGCGTGAGGAGGCTGGCTATCGTATGGTCATGCAGACCCTAGAGCGGATTGCTCACGGCTACTGCTGCTGACCAGCGTGCATCACCGCATCGAGAATGTTCGCTATGGCACAAGCTACATGAAACTGGAGGACGATCAGCCTAATGGGAAGATTTTGGAGATGGCTTAGCCTCCAAGAGCTTCGAGCAAAGCTGATTGAACGTCTGCGATTAGATGATGATTGAATCGCAGATGAAGACAAAATGCGTCGAGCCTGGGGTGACCTTGAGTGATTCGAGTCTCTCGACCTTAGACGGCTAAAGCCGAATGAACGAGTTCTCGATCTCGATTTTGATTTGCTGCCTCATTTGGGTGCAGCGGAGAGACGATCAGTGTCGAACAGGAACCTGCTGACCCGATGAAAATTTTGATTTATTCAGATCTGCACCTAGAGTTCGCTGACTTCGAACCTCCCGCGACGGATTGCGATTTGGTCGTTCTAGCAGGCGACATTTCGGTGCGTGGTCGTGGAGTGGTCTGGGCTAACGACACCTTCACCTGTCCAGTGATCTATGCCAGTGGTAACCATGAGTTCTACAAAGGCCACATCGATCGAACACTGACCAAGATGCGTGATGTCGCTGCAAAGCATGTGGACGTCCTGGAGAACCAGTGCCTGGTCATCGGCGACATTAGGTTTTTAGTAGCAACAGCGTGGACAGACTTCACCGCGACCGGAGACTACAGGGCCGCGATGAGAGAGTGCGCCGAGTGGATGAACGACTTCAGGAGGATTAGGGTTGGGGAGGGCTACAGAAAGCTTCGACCCGTTGATCTTATTAGTCGGAATATCGCGACTCGTGAATTTCTCGTCAGTGAGCTCGCTAAACCCTTTGAGGGAAAGACGATCGTGATTACTCATCACTGCCCAATCCAAGACGTTGCCGGCGAGGGGCATGAAGGTCATCTAGGCGCAGCTTATTTCAATCAGTGGCACGACCTTGTGGCCCAAGCTGACGTGTGGATTTTTGGACACACCCATCACGCGGTAGACACAGTCATCGCGGGGTGCCGGCTCGTGTCGAACCCGCGTGGTTATCCAGGCGAACGTACAGGCTTCTCAGCTGACCTCACCATCGAAATCTAGGCTCATCTCAATGATGCTAGGCTGAGGCGGTTTAGTCTTCTGGGTAGTGCCAGAGGCGGCCCACCGTTGACTTAGGAATACCCAGGCGCGCACTAACTGAGGCTTGTGATTCTCCCGCGGCCTTTGCAAGTCGAATGGCTGCCAGCTTCTGGGGATCAGTCTGTTTCCCTGGTCGCACCCGGGTGACCTTGCCCTCTTGGTAGTGATCAGCAATGCGCTCGAGTGCCCCACGGCTGTTGAGACCTTGGCATTGCTGTTGGATCACTTCCAGCAGTTGCTCATCGCTCATCCCTTTACTAAGCGCAGATGCTAGGACAATGAGCGTGGCGGGATCGACCTCCAGTTTTGCAGCCACTGCTTCAAGGCGATCGATCGTGATGCTGGAGCGGGCATTTTCAATATTGTGCAAATGACGCGCTTCGACTGAGCCGGACATCTGCTCTTGCGTCAGCCCCTTGGCATGTCTGATCACGCGCACCAGGGCGGCTAGTGCCGGCATGAGTGACATTCAGCATCCTCGCTAAAAACGAGGATGAAGCCACGTTGATGCATCCCGCTCTATGCAATATAGTGCCGATTGAGAGATATCATTCTGACATCTCAGTTGGTAAGGCCTGCCCCACATGCATGGCCAAGGAAAATACTGCGGCGAGGGCATGCCTCCGCTGCACATCGCAGTCCGAATGGACGAATGGGTAAGCACGCTGCCTTTGGCGCGTGGACGTATGGAGAGGCTGAAATGTCGGATGCGAGTGTTCTGAAGGGTGTACTGGAAGTGGTTGGCCCTCACCGAAATCTTCCGGAAGGGAGCGAGTACGATTATCTGCGCCTCAAGGAGCCAGGGGGGGCTGTGCGTATGGTCAAAAAAGTTGGGACTGGTCACTACATCGCGTCATATCTCAAGCCGGGTGTGGAAGGTGAGTTCCACTTCGTAAAGCTTGGGAAGCTGGGCTTCATTTTGTACGCAATCAAAACGGCAGCGGGAGAAAAGCTGTATGAGGCGGACGGCTTTACCTCGTGGATCAAAAAGATGCGCGTTATGGGCGCTTTCCTTGGGTTGCTGTTCATCCCGTTGAGCCTGGTCGCATTGCTGTTTGGTGGCTTCTTCGGAGTCATTGTCCCAATCGGCTTCATCTACGTTATGTGGAAATTGATTGTGAGCTTTCCCAAGGTTCTCAAGGACAGTTTCCTGAGGTCTCAGCTCGCATCCCACGGCTTCAGCGTCTAAGTCCTTCATAAAACATGTCCTTGGGCAGATCGGCGCGAGGCGACCCGTAGGCAGCATCGCGCGCTTGTCAGTCACCGATCCGATTTCCAAGCTCGATGTCGAGCTGATAGAGAATTCGGTCTGCCAGGTGGAAAGGTAGCTTGTCTGAAGCGATCTCATGCATGGCGTCGAGGTAGCTGAAGTACGTTTCCACCGAATTGTTTAGGTAGCTGACAAGGCTGCCGCCGCTTGCGGGTTTGTCTGGATAGCGTCGCTGCCCCGGCATGAGTACCCTGAACACCCGATCGTCGATGATCTGGAATACCTCTGGGTTTAGGAAGCGCAGGATGGTCGAAGCCATCGGCAAACGAATACCTGGAGAGGACAGCAGCTTTCGCAGCAATGCATCTGCCTGGCGATGTTCGTGCGGCTGAAGATCGCCAAGCGTTCGGAGCTCGTCCATCACGTCAGGAGGTAGTTGGGGGTATCGGTTGACCTTCCACAAAACGATCTCCAGCAAGGTCTGCTCGGTAAGCTCCCTAGCATCCAGGCCGTCGAGCCTCTTTGTAAGCTCGGGTTGGTATTTGTACTTGTCCAGCAGGTCAGTAGGATTTTCACCCCACACATGCTGGAAGCGCTTAAGAATGTCCATCAAATCGAGCTCTCATGGCCAGTAGTGATCGTTGTACGAGTTAAGCCTGCATATCATGGCTACGATATAGCGACTAGGGATCAGGTGATTTTCGAGTATATTGCTACCCGTTTTCCCAGCAGGGCCATCTTGGCTCCCCGGGCAGTTGAGCGCTGCGAATGGATAGCACCATCACCCTTGAAATCTGGAGCCGCGCCTCGGCTTGTTGCGGTGATGAATTCGTCCTCGTTCTAAATGGGTTGCTCGACGAATATGAGCGCAAACCCGGCAAGGACGAGCCAGTGCGGGTCACTGCCGAATGGGTGGGCCAGGATGGTTACTCTTCCCTAGTCGTAGCTCTGAATGGAAAGTCTCGTCGGGATGTCAGGTACTACGACCATGGCTGGCATATCGAGCTGCGATCGCGTTTATGGACGCACATCTGCAGGGGCATACAGCATCGACTGGTGTTGAGTGGGTTGGCGCCGGAACCCATTACTGAGGATCTGCTGGCTTTCGAAATCGGCGCTTGATGCGATCCATTGGACGGGATGCGGTGCTCATGGCACCTCTAAGCGAATCATCGCTAGGCTCATATCCTGTTGTCTGTCATCGACCGGAAATTTCAGTCCATTGTGAACGGATTGATCCATCGAGCGCTGCGCGCCTTGGCATTGAACGCAAAATGAAAAGCAGCGGCCTGCGGCCAAAGAAGCGACTGCCCCGAGCACCAAGGGGCCAATCCGCATCAGTTCCATCGTTGCGATACGAGATCAGAGGCAAAACGGCATCGAAAAGCATGTGGCCAAGATCGCGGAAGAGACGGAAGGAATGCAGCGGCGCAGATCTCGCTTTTCTTTGGGTCTCAAATATAGAACTCCGTCTCGTAAAAAAATTGACAGCCCAAAACGGCGACTTATTTTCAAAGCGTGATTGGCGTCACACTTTTTCTCTGTTCTCGATGAAGTCGGTCACCGCTAGGGATCTGCGGTCACCTGGCCGATCGACATGCCTCAGATTTCTCGTATTAGCTCACCTGCTTATCCTGGCTGTTGGATGGACTCGTGCGCCTTACAACGACCAAAGGAACATTACGGCTGAAGCTGGAAGCGCTATCATCCCGCCATCAGCTCAAGAGGGGCCCCTTGGCCGGCCTATTCCGGCACTCCCTTGGGTATAACGACAAGGAAGGTTGCGCATGGACAACATCGTTCAGCCCCTCGCTGCTCAAGAAGAAATCCCGCCTAAAGAAGTCAAGATTCTGGCCACGTTGGTGGCGAAGCTGAACCTTGCCGACTTCCAGAACGCCATTCCCGTGATCCGCGAGCTTCGTATCGCGAACGAGACCGAAGACCGCTTCGTCAATGCGACCCTGACATTGACCTCAGAGCCTGAGGTGTTCAGGGCCAAGGTGTGGCGAATCGACGAAGTCGCACCTGACAGCTTTCGAGTTATTCCCGGGCTTGATCTAGTCCTGGATGGCCCCTTGCTCAGTCGCCTTACAGAGGCGGAGCTTTCCACTTTTACCTTTGCCCTTGAGGTCGATGACAAGGCGTTCGTGAGTGGTCGGAAGGAAGTTGCTCGCCTAGAGCAGGTTGTAGACCTTCTGCCACGTAACCAGTGGGGTGGGCTTCGTCATATCCCAGATATGACAGCCGCGTTCGTACAGCCCAATGATCCGGCAGTTGATCGGTTGTTGAAGCAGGCGGCTGAATTGCTACGTCTCAGTGAGAAGTCTTCGGCGCTCGACGGCTATGAGGGTGGTGCAAAGCGTGTCTGGCAGCTGGCGTCAGCGGTCTGGGGCGCCGTGGCGCGAATGAAGCTTGATTATGCGTTGCCACCGGCGAGCTTTGAGCAGACTGGTCAAAAGATACGCAGTCCTAGCCAGATCGCCGACACCGGTTTGGCTACCTGCATGGATCTCACCCTGCTTTTCTGTGCTGCTCTTGAGCAAATAGGGTTGAACCCAGTGATCGTATTCACGAGGGGTCATGCCTTCGCAGGCTTGTGGATGAAGCCAGAAGAGTTTACGAGTGCGCTGGTGGATGATGTGACCGCGGTGCGCAAACGGGTGAAGCTGCGCGAGCTAGTGCTTTTCGAGACCACCCTCGTTACTCAGAACCTTGCTCCGTCTTTCTCCTATGCCGTCGAGCGCGGAGCGAATCAGATAGCCGAAGACTCTGACAGCGACTTCGAGATGCTGCTCGACATACGTCGCGCACGTCTGCAGCGCATCAAGCCCCTGGCGAGCTCCGAGGCTCAGATACCACGAGTTGCTCCGGAAGTACCGGACGAGGCGGCACCGCTGCTGGTTGAGGACGGCTTGGACATGCCAGATGAAGTGCATGAGGTGGTCGTCGAAGATCTTTCTAAACTCGATCCTGCTGATCGTCTAGGCCGCTGGCAGCGCAAACTGCTGGATCTGTCGCTTCGAAACAACCTTCTCAACTTCAAGACGGGTAAGCGGGCTTTGAAGCTCGAGTCTCCAGATCCTGGCGCTCTTGAGGACGTGCTGGCCAGTGGTCAGTCGCTGAAACTGCTAACCCGTCCAGACCTCATGGATGGTGCTGATCCGCGGGAGCGGGCGCTGTATGAGCAACGCGAGCGTGAGGATGTTCGTCGCCGGCATGCCGAGGATGCCCTTAAGCGCAGAGAGGTGTTCGTTGCGCTGACATCCAACGAGATGGATGTTCGACTGACCGAACTGTATCGAGGTGCTCGCACAGCGCTTCAGGAAGGTGGCTCCAATACCCTCTTCCTGGCCATTGGTTTCCTGAGTTGGACACGCGAGGACAGGGCAGGGCAGAAGTATAAAGCGCCCCTCGTGCTGGTTCCGGTCACGCTGGAGCGCAAGAGCGCTCGTTCCGGATTCACGATGGTGCTTCATGATGATGAGCCGCGGTTCAACCCGACCCTGATTGAGATGCTTCGCCAGGACTTCGAGTTGGGCTTGGGCTCCTTGGAGCACGAGTTGCCTCGGGACGATTCAGGCTTAGATATCAGCGGCATCTGGAACAAGGTCGGCCATGCCATCAAGGACATCCCAGGTTGGGAGTTGAGCGAAGACGTCGTGCTGTCGATGTTCTCGTTTGCCAAATACCTCATGTGGAAGGATCTGGCCGAGAACGCCGAGCACCTGCGGCAGAGCCCAGCGGTTCAGCATCTCCTGGATACCCCACGCGACTCCTTCATTTCGGATACCCCGTTCCCAGAGGCGCAATCGCTGGATCGTGATTACGGCCCGACCGATGTTTTCTGCCCACTGCCATCTGACTCATCTCAGTTGGCTGCAGTGATGGCGGCAGCCAAGGGCAAAGACTTCGTGCTCATCGGCCCACCTGGTACCGGTAAGAGCCAAACGATCTCCAACATGATCGCCCAATCGATCGCTCAAGGTCGTCGCGTGCTTTTCGTCTCGGAGAAGATCGCCGCGCTGGATGTCGTGTACCGTCGCCTGCGCGAGATTGGCTTGGGTGAGTTCTGTCTGGAGCTTCACTCTAGCAAGGCTCGAAAAACTGATGTGCTGGCCCAGCTGCAGTCCGCTTGGGAGGCGAAAGGGCAGGTTGATTCCGCTGCATGGGAGGTTGAGGCTCAGCGCCTCGCAACGCTGCGCGACAGCCTGAACATTTACGTGGAACGACTGCACCGGCGCCACCGCAACGGTTACACCATCTACCATGCGATTGGCACCGTCACTTCGGGCGGCGATGAAGCTGTTGCGCCTGTTGGTTGGGCGTCACCTGACACGCATGACCAGAAGGCCATGCTCGATCTACGGGAGTTGGCCGATCGTCTCGAAGTAAACGCGCAGGCTGTGGGATACAGTCATTTAGTGGGCAATGCGTTGTCCGCTATAGGCCAGGCGGAATGGTCACCCCATTGGCAACAACAGCTGGTGCAGGCAGCTCGCGATGTCTTGCCTGCCGTGCTGGATGTGCAGCGGGCGGCTGATCGGTTCGTTGAGTTGGTTGGGTTCCCGGCTTCGGAATACACCCCGACAGCACTGGAGGGGTTGTCAATCCTTTCCCAGGCATTACCTTCGGCGGCAGGACAGGATTGGCGCTTCGCGCTACGGCCTGATGCCCGCTCCATTACTCAACGGCTGGGCGATGGCTGTGCGTGGGTTGAACAACACCGAGAGCTCAACGCTAAGCTTTCGCCGCTCTGGCCTTCTCGGGTTGTGGCCGATGCGAAGCAGGGTATTGAGCTGCTGCAGCAACGTCGCACCGTATTCGGTGAGCTCAGCCCGGCCTGGCCGGAAAGTGCCACCGATGTACTTGCTCAGGCGGTGGCACTGCTTGGCCAAATAGTAGAGCTCAATCAGCAGCTCAGTACGACCTATGGCGATTCGATCGAATCGCTCGACATTGATCTGTTGCTCCGTGAGTGGAAGGAGGCTGAAGACTCGTTTTGGCCAAAATCCTGGTTTGGGAAGCGTCGTATTGCGGGTTTGCTAGCCCCGACACAAACCACTGCAGGCGAGGCCGATCACGGTAAAGATTTGGCAATTTTGGCAGAAATCCGCGCCGTGCGCCGTGCTATTGATGAACTTGAGCCCGGGCACGAGTGCGTTGCCGTTTGGCAAGGTTCAAAGTCTGTGGCCGAGCAGCTTTCGACGTCGATCAAGCTTCAAGAGGCCATTCGGCTCCAGCAAGCAGACTCGGACTGGATCGATGATGGATTCCAGTTGGTCGAGCAAGGCCAGCTGGGAGATGTATTGAAAGAAGAGCTCCGGCGGCTTCGCACGCTGACTCGCCTTGATCGCGATATGGCCGCCTTGTCCGACCTTGGCTCGAGCACTCAGCAGCTTTGGTGCGGCAAGGACACTAACATTGAACTCCTTACTGCAGCGCTCCGTTTCCAGGCTGAGCGTTGGGATATCGAAGAGCGCGGTCGCCTTGTTGATGATCACCCAGAAGTGCAGGAGGGCCGCTGTGGAGCGTTGCTGAAAGGTGACTTCGATCTGTTGAAGCAGCGGGCAGCGGTTGAACGTGATCTGTCCGACCTGGCTGACTTGCGAGAGCTGGTGCCGGTCTGGAGTGACCTGAAGACCAAGCTTGAGATTGCACGTCAGGCTGCGGTGTTCCAAGGGCAGGTAGCAACTGCTGTTGCGAAGCTCGCGTTGAACCCTGAGCAGATTGCAGCTTACAAAGCTCCCCTGCAAACACTCCTGGGTGATGGCAACGCGCTGCTGGAGCCGGAAGGCGCGATCGCACTTGCTGGTGTTGCTCTGCGTGACAAGCTTGGGCTGCTTCAGGAGCGATCATCGCATCTGACTTCGATAGGCCACTTCACTGAAGCAGGTGCAGATGAGACCGCTCACCTGTCATTGAATGACCTCAAGAAAAACTGCGAAACTGTGGTTTCTTCTGAGTCCCGACTCAAGGCATGGTGCGCTTGGCGGAAGGTGCGCGATGAGGCCTTCGCCGTGGGCCTCGCGCCAATTGTTCAGGGCATGGAAAGCGGAGCAATCACTTCTGGAAAAGTCCGTCGCGTTCTTGAGGTGAACTACGCTCGCTGGTGGCTGAATACCACTGTTGACAACGAGGAGGTCATTCGGACGTTCGTCAGCGTCGAGCACGAGCAGCGCATTCGCGACTTCCGCGCATTGGATGACAAGTTTACCGAGCTGACGAAGGACTGGCTCCGTGCTCGGCTTTGTGCCGACTTGCCGAGTCAGGACAGCGTGAGTCGATCTTCTGAGTGGGGGTTGCTCCGCCATGAAATGGGCAAGAAGACCAAGCACATTCCACTACGAGAGCTGATGACTCGAGCACCCGAGGCGCTGACGAAGCTGACGCCTTGCTTGCTGATGAGCCCGCTCTCGATTGCCCAATACCTGCCACCGGCTTCGACTCCGTTCGACCTGGTCATCTTCGATGAGGCCTCTCAGATTCCGGTCTGGGATGCGATCGGTGCGATGGCGCGAGGAAAGCAGGTTGTGATGGTGGGCGACCCGAAACAGCTCCCACCCACCTCGTTCTTCGACCGTGCCGAGTCTACGGCTGATGATGAGGATGTCGAGGCTGATCTCGAGAGCATCCTCGATGAGTGCATCAGTGCGAACCTGCCGATGCGAAACCTGAACTGGCACTACCGTAGCCGACATGAGAGCTTGATCGCCTTCTCAAACCAGCGTTACTACGGCTCGAAGCTGGTGACTTTCCCATCGCCGTTCACGGCTGACAAGGCAGTGCGGTTGTGCCCCGTAGCTGGTGTCTACGACAAGGGCGGTTCGCGTACCAACCTGATCGAGGCGAGAGCACTAGTCGCTGACCTGGTTGCTCGACTCCAGTCGCCAGCGTTCCGCGAGAGCCGGCGCACCGTAGGTGTAGTCACATTCAATGGTGAGCAGCAGAAACTCATCATGGATATGCTTGATGAGGCATGTCGGAAGGATCCGTCGCTCGAGTCGTATTTCGCTGAGTCGGAACTGGAGCCTGTGTTCGTGAAGAATCTGGAGAGTGTTCAGGGCGACGAGCGCGACATCATCTACTTCTCGACCACCTACGGAAAAGACGCTGCCGGCGTGATGTCGATGAACTTCGGCCCTATGAACCGTCCAGGAGGCGAGCGCCGGCTCAACGTTGCAATTACACGTGCTCGCCAAGAATTGGTGCTGTTCTCGACACTTCGTCCAGAGCACATTGACCTCGCCCGCACGCAAGCTGTTGGGGTGCGTGATCTGAAGCACTTCCTTGAGTTTGCTGAGCGTGGGCCCCGGGCCTTGGCGGAAGCTAACTTCGGCAGCGTGGGAGGATTCGACAGCCCGTTCGAAGAGGCGGTTGCAGCTGCCTTGGCCAAGAAGGGTTGGCAGATCCATACCCAGATTGGTGTGTCTTCCTTCCGAGTCGACCTGGGTGTCGTGCACCCTGATGCTCCGGGGCGCTTCCTCGCGGGCGTCGAATGTGATGGAGCTACCTATCACCGCAGTGCGACTGCACGAGATCGCGACAAGCTCCGAGAGTTCGTGCTGAGAGGGCTCGGGTGGGAGATTGTTCGAATCTGGTCGACCGACTGGTGGGTGGATGCTGTTGGGACTGCTGAGAAGGTACATCAGCATTTGACCGAGCTGCTTGCTGAGTCCCGTGCTAAACAGGCAGCCATCGATGCAGTACAAGAGACTGAGCGCTTGAAGGTCGATGCTGCGATGGCAGAGGCTATCAATGTCGTAGAAGCGGTCACAATGGTGGCGGCGGAAGGTAGCCCTGCAGAGGCCAATGATCCTGCAGGTGCGTTGCCGGAGTTGAAATACGCCAGAGCGGCAACAGCTGCCGCGGTCGATGATGTCGTTACCTTCTCCTTTGCTGTCGAGCACTTGATTTACAAGGAGGCCGATCCTAGTCAGGTGGTAGAGAGGGTTGATCCCGAGCAGTTCTTTGACCAAGGCTACACCGCGACCCTGGAGCGCATGATTGATTACGTGATTGCAGAGGAGGGGCCTGTCTTGGATACCGCGCTGGCTAGGAGGATTGCTCGGGCTCATGGCTGGGTTCGGACTGGCTCAAGAATTCGTGATCGTGTGGAGCATATCGCGCGTGCCAAATACCGATCACATGAAGAGGAACAGACAGGCGTGTTCTTCTGGCCACCTCAAATCGAAACCGACGCCAATGTCGTCTTCCGTCGGCCAGGAGACGATGACTCAATACGAGGCCTGGCTGAGATCTGCCTACAGGAGTTGTCTGCACTGGTTGATGAAATGTCGAAACGAGGACATCAGGGTGAAGCACTGGTTTATGCCGTAGCCAAAGAGGCGGGAGTAAACAAGCTAGCTCATGCTGGGCGTCTTCGGATCGAAAAAGCTATTCGTGCATCGATGACTTAATGCTGGTTGGGGGCATCTTCCGGATGCCCCATTTTTATGTTGCTTGGGCAATATTCAGAGGAGGCCAGCTTTGGCGGCGACTGTTCAGCGAGGTGTGGGGTATCAAAAAAGATAATTCATCAAATCCTGATCGCCTTGATTTCTCGCGCCACTTTCACCGGTGTTTCATGGGGTAGCTTAGCTGCAAGAGCTTAAGCTGGTAGCGGTTCTACGGGCGTTTACAAGGCTGCTATGAGGACTTTGCCGAATGGATGGCCCTGCATGGAGGCAGTCCAATTCGAGCGCATCGGCAGCTATACGCTTTCCTTGAGAGGTCTATCACGAAAGTGATAGCAAAAGGCCAATCGGGCTGGCGAAAGGTATGTGTCTGTTTACGAATGAGTTCCAGCAGCAATGGTATTGGCGCTGTGACGGTTCTTGATTGAACAGCCCGGCTACGTGTATCTGAGAAGAAACTGAGCTTTGAGACGAGCCGGCTCTCCGGCGAGGCGGCGCCAGGTCATTTCCATTCGGCCGTCGTTCTGAACTGACCTATTTATTGATGTATCGGGATTGATCACCTGCGTCCACTCGGTGGGGCAGGTAAATCGATGTGATGCTAGGCATTTGGTGGCCAGAGCATTTTGCTCGCAAAAGAAAGCATTTTGCTCGCTATAAAAAGCCAGTTGGCAGGTTCCCAGCTTTGAGGGTTGGCGTAGCATCGTTTGTGAGAATTTGGAATTCTTGATGCAACTGGTGTTGGAAGCAGCCAATTAGGTGCTTCGCGGATACGGAGCCCGGAGACACCATGAGCCTGATGTTTAGGCGAAAAAATCATCAAAGCCCTGAATAAATTACAAAAGCTAGGGAGCAAATATGATTTCACTTCGTAAGTTGTCAGTTCTCGCAATCCTTCCTTTGTTCACTGGTATTGTCTCTGCTAAAGAATATACAGAGATCCGATTTGGCGTGGATGCTAATTATGCCCCTTTTGAATCTAAATCCCCTGACGGTAGTTTGGTGGGCTTTGATATCGATTTAGGTAACGCAATCTGTGCTGAGCTCAAGGCTGAGTGTAAATGGGTTGAAAGTGATTTTGATGGTCTTATTCCAGGACTCCGTGCCAATAAATTCGACGGGGTTCTGTCTTCCATGACCGTTACACCAGCGCGCGAGAAGGCAGTGGACTTCACCAATGAGCTTTTCTCAGGCCCGACATCCTATGTTTACAAGAAAGGTTCTGGTCTCAGTGCTGACGTCAACTCCTTGAAGGGTAAGCGGGTTGGCTATTTTCAAGGAAGCATCCAGGAAGGCTATGCTAAAGCAGTCTTGAAAAAGGCAGGTGTTAAGGTTCAGTCATATCAGAATCAGAACCAGGTTTACTATGATCTCGTATCTGGCCGTCTTGATGCCTCTATCCAAGATACCCTCCAAGCCAAAGCAGGCTTTTTGAGTTCGCCCCAGGGGACGGACTATGAAATGAGTGAGCAGGTTGAAAGTGAACTGTTGCCTTCTAAAACAGCTATTGCTGTTGTCAAAGGCAATGATGATCTCAAGGAGCAACTGAACAAAGCTATCAAGGCAATCCACGAGAATGGTACTTATGCCAAGCTTCAATCGAAATATTTTGGTGATTTGAATCTTTATAGTGGCAAGTGATTGTATGCGCCTATCTGGTATAGGCGCTTCATCTCATCAAGAGTCATTCGATCATGATTGATAATTTTTTTGAAGCTGTTGGTCTGCCAGGGCTAAGCATGCAGGGTTTTGGGCCGCTGCTGCTGAAGGGTACCTGGATGACTATCAAGCTATCCTTATTGTCCCTTGTGGTAAGCGTGATTTTGGGACTAATTGGTGCGAGTGCCAAGCTTTCATCTTTGTATCTGGTTAGACTCCCAGCTCAGATGTACACCACATTGATCCGTGGAGTGCCGGATCTGGTACTGATGCTCTTGATATTTTATAGTCTTCAGACTTGGCTAACTAATCTAACTCAATATCTTGGTTGGGATTATTTTGAAATTGATCCCTTTGTAGCTGGTGTGGTCACTCTTGGTTTTATCTATGGTGCCTACTTCACTGAGACATTCCGGGGAGCAATGCTCTCTGTTCCTAAGGGGCAGCGAGAGGCCGCAGTAGCCTATGGTCTAGGCCGCTCTCAGTGTTTTTTTCTGATCACCTTTCCACAAATGATGCGCTTTGCACTGCCTGGTATAGGCAATAATTGGTTGGTTCTGCTCAAGGCTACAGCTTTAGTTTCGATCATTGGGCTTGCGGATTTGGTAAAGGCAGCCCAGGATGCTGGCAAAAGTACATTCCAACTGTTTTATTTTCTTGTGCTTGCGGCTCTTGTTTACTTGCTTATTACAACACTATCGAACTACGTATTGCGTAGGCTTGCACGTAAATATTCCGCTGGCTCCCGCGAGGCTCTGCAATGATTGACTTACTGCAGGAGTATTGGAAAGCTTTCCTGTACACGGATGGAACAGAAATCACTGGTTTGGCGATGACGCTATGGCTACTGACCGCGTCTATCATCCTAGGCTTTTTGGGCGCGATTCCACTGGCTATAGCAAGAGTATCGGATCGATTTTATGTTCGTTGGCCTGTGCAGTTTTACACCTACCTATTCAGAGGAACACCGCTCTACATTCAGCTGCTGATTTGCTATACCGGTATCTACAGTATAGCGGCAGTACGCTCCCAGCCTGTGCTGGATGCTTTTTTTAGAGATGCTATGAATTGCACGATCTTGGCATTTGCGCTCAATACCTGTGCATATACCACGGAGATTTTTGCAGGCGCGATCAGAAACATTCCGTATGGTGAGCTTGAAGCTGCTAAAGCTTATGGTCTGAATGGTTGGAGGCTGAATGCATTTGTAGTGGTGCCATCTGCATTGAGGCGTGCGCTTCCGTACTACAGTAATGAGGTGATATTGATGCTGCATTCCACCTCTGTAGCCTTTACAGCGACAATTCCAGATATATTGAAAGTCGCTCGCGATGCTAACTCCGAGACCTTCTTGACTTTTCAGTCTTTCGGAATTGGAGCGTTGATTTATCTATTTCTCTCATTTGCCCTAGTTGGATTGTTCCGCTTAGCTGAGCGACGTTGGCTGTCGTTTCTAGGCCCCGCTCATTGATTTAAGGAATTTGCCGATGACCAGTTTAATAAAACCAAATAGCATTGAGCCGAGCCAGTACATGGGCAAAGATCTTGAATCAGGATATAAGCTGACCGTTGAGGGGCTTCATAAGAGTTATGGCGATCATCACGTTCTTAAGGGCGTGTCGCTGAGGGCGAATAAAGGTGATGTAATTAGCCTGATCGGGGCTAGTGGCTCTGGCAAAAGTACATTTTTGCGCTGTATTAATTTTCTTGAGACTCCTACAGACGGCGCAATGACGCTTGATGGCCAGGAAATCCGTATGGTCAAGGACAAACATGGACTGCGCGTGGCCTCAGCAGCAGAACTTCAGCGGCTACGCACTCGCTTGGCGATGGTTTTCCAGCATTTCAATTTGTGGAGCCACTTGAGTGTTTTAGACAACATCACTCTGGCGCCTCAGCGAGTCTTGGGTGTTAAGAAAGCTGATGCCGAGAAGGCAGCCCGCCAGTACTTGGATAAGGTAGGCCTACCCTCTAGGGTTGCAACACAGTACCCAGGTTTTTTGTCTGGAGGGCAGCAACAACGTGTTGCTATTGCGCGGGCTTTAGCCATGGAGCCTGAGATTTTACTTTTTGATGAACCAACCTCGGCATTAGATCCGGAACTGGTTGGAGAGGTGCTTAAGGTACTCCAGGCGCTGGCAGAAGAAGGTCGAACCATGTTGATGGTTACCCACGAGATGGCGTTTGCGAAGCAAGTCTCCAGCCAGATTTTGTTTTTGCATCAGGGTTTGGTAGAAGAGCAAGGTGGTGCAGATATTCTAACCAACCCTCGTAGTGAGCGCTTGCAGCAGTTTTTGTCGAATGGTCTCAAGTAGGAGACATCATTTTGCACGCGGGCCAATCGGAAGTTCGATTGGCCTTTTTTTTCGGCGATAGGGTGGTCGTCATGAAGCTGATGTTTTCACATAAAATCATAATTTCTGCTGCGCTGGTGGTTGCTGCAGCCTTCACTAGCTTTGCAGCATACAATGACACAGTGCAGCGCCATGCTCTGTATCGTGGTATTGAAGCCAAACTTTCAGGTCTAAGCATTTCTACAGCAAGCGGTATTTCGCAATGGATGTCCGGTAGGCTGCTTCTGCTTGATAGCCTGAAAGAGTTACTTGCGAATTCTGCAGGCCCAGAAAGCCTAATCACTGTTCTTGATCAATCCATTTTGAAATCAGTATTCGCGTTTACCTACTTTGGCAACGTTGATGGAGCGTTTTTCATTCGCCCCCAAGACGAGATGCCTGCTGATTACGACCCTCGCGTGCGTCCCTGGTTCAAGACTGCAGTGTCGGAAAACAGGACTGTGTTAACAGAACCTTACCGAGATGATACCAACGGAAAACTCATGCTCACTGTTGCGGCGCCAGTCAAAAATGGTGACCGCTTGCATGGAGTCGTGGCAGGTGACTTGCCGCTTGATACGGTTGAAAGGATTATAAATGCGGTTGAGCTCAAAGGCATGGGATATGCGTTCCTGGTTGACTCAAACGGGAAAATTCTTGTTCATCCTGATCGCGACCTTCTGATGAAAGGCTTTTCATCAGTCTACCTCGGGGGCACAGAGGGGTTCGGCAGCAAGCTCATGGAGGTGCAACGGGCAGGCAAGGATGAGCTGGTCATGTTTGCCGCCATCGAGGGACTACCCGCAGTCAAGTGGTACGTCGGTCTGGCGCTCGACAAAGACCAGGCGTTTCAGGAACTCAACGGTTTTCGCTTTGCAGCAGTCATAGCGACATCAATCACCGTAGCTGCGACGATATTACTACTGGGCACCATGATTTACTTACTCATGCACCCTTTGCGACGGATGAGTGATGCGATGAAGGACGTCGCTAAAGGGGAGGGAGACCTAACAAAGCGCCTTGAGGTTAAAACCCAAGACGAGTTTGGTGTTTTGGCTCAAGACTTTAACGTGTTTGTAGAACGGATTCATGAGTCAATCCGCGATGTTTCATCCGCGACTGAACTGGTGTTTTCTGAAGTGAAGCGTGTAACGACATCATCGGCAGGATCTCTGTCGATGTCGGGTGAGCAGGCGCAGCGAACAGATAGTGTGGCAGCAGCTATTCATGAGTTAGGGGCTGCAGCCCAAGAGATTGCTCGCAATGCCGGCGATGCCTCAGTGCAAGCAGCAAAAGCCCGAGGGCAGTCCCATGAGGGAGAGCAAGTGGTTGCTGGTACGATCTCCAAGATGAGCGATCTCTCCGACAATCTTCGGCTTGCTTCGGACAGCATTGAGTCATTGAACGATAAGACGGTAAGCATTGGGCGAATCCTGGAGGTCATCAGGGGCATTTCTGAGCAAACTAACTTGCTTGCACTCAATGCAGCAATCGAGGCTGCCCGAGCGGGGGAAGCTGGACGGGGGTTTGCGGTAGTCGCAGATGAGGTTCGCAGCTTGGCTTATCGAACGCAGGCTTCGACTCAAGAGATACATGGGATGATCGACGAGCTGCAGGCAGGTGCGCGGGAAGCGGTCAATCGGATGGAGGTGAGTGAGCATCTCAGTGCGCAGGGGATGGCGGTGGCTAATGATGCAGGTGCTTGCCTGCATGTCATTAACCACCATGTTGGCGATATCGATGGCATGAACCAAGCTGTGGCTACAGCCACTGAGGAGCAGTCCTGTGTCATTGAATCTCTCAATGTCGACATAGCTCAGATCAATAGCTTGAACGCTGAAAACGTCAAGAACCTTGAGTCAACCCTGAGTGCTTGTGAGAGCCTGCGGTCTCAGGTTGAGCGCCTGAGGGGCTTGGTAGGGTCATTTCGGACATGATCTCAGGATGCTCTGATGCTAAAAACTGTGCTGTCGCAGTTCGTCACTCACGAAAGAAATGAACTCGCGGACTCTGGCCGTATACCGGAGATCACGATGCGTCAGGATCCATAGGCCAGTTGTGAATTGATCCAAAGCGTTCGACTCAAGCCTGGTCAGCCCGGATGTGTTATCTCCAAGATAGCGGGGAAGAGGAACAATTCCCATCCCTGCTATCGCGGCTTGGCTAAGCGAGATCAATGAGTCTGCCCTGAAGATAATTGAACTGGCAGGAATGGTTGACTGAATCCACTTCGTCACAGCCATTTGACTGAAGGTCAGGTCGGGTGAGATCCACTTGTTGAAGGTCAATGGGTTGGTACCCTCGATCAGATTGGCAATTTCGTTGGATGCATACAGGGCGAAGCGGACGTCAGCAAGGTGTCTGCCAATGAGAGACTCTGTAGGATTATCACCCGTCCTGATGGCAACATCAGCCTGGCGCTGAGCAAGGTCAGTGACAAAAGACCCAGTTGATAACTCAACAACAATTTTCTCGTGCTGCTTGCTGAACTTCTCAAGAATTTGGGGAAGGATTGACCCCATGATGGTATCGCAGGTGGTGATTCGAAGAACTCCCTCTAGCTTAAGATCTTTTCCTTCCAGTCTTAGTGACAAATCGCTTACTGCTCCTCTCATAATTTCAGCAGTACGCAGCAATTCTTCTCCAGCATCAGTCAGTGTATAACCTGTCGCAACTCGGTTGAAAATTCGTAATCCGTGTGCTTGCTCAAAGGTATTCACGCGCCGTAGCACGGTGGTGTGATTGACATTAAGGTGCCTTGCTGCTGCTGCAAACGACGCATGCTCAGCTACAGCAAGGATCAGCCGAAGATCATCCCAGTCCCAGTTGTGCATTCTTGCAGTCCTGTTTAGTAAAAAAGCTGATTGTCTCAAACTCACATAGTCACCAGAATTACTATCAAGCAGGGCAACCGGCACTGCATAAATAAGGGAACGAATATGACTACTCTTAGCCTTCCGCATCTGGGTGGAACTCTGCTCCGGCTAACGGCAGGGATTGCATTAATAACTCATTCTCTCTATCTAAAGGTATTTATATTCACGATAAGCGGGACGGTGGCATTTTTCGAATCAATAGGGCTTCCGGGGTTATTGGCTTGGGTGACTCTTCTGGTGGAGATTGTTACTGGTGCAATGCTTATTTTTAAGATAAAGCCGCATCTTGCTGCGACTGCTGCAGTTCCCGTTCTGCTTGGCGCAACCTGGGCACACTCAAGCAATGGTTGGCTGTTCAGTAATGCCGGCGGAGGTTGGGAGTATCCTTTGTTCTGGACAATGACGCTGCTATCGATTGCACTGACTGAATGGCAGTCCACTAAGGTTGTAGCGTCTTCTGACGTAGAGACCTGTGCACTGCCCAAACACTGAAATTGTCTACTTTTCTAGATGAGAGTCTGAGGCAGAGCCACCTTAATCCTAAAGGCGTTTAATTAAATCCTTGAGCTACTGCTTGTTGCAGGTGCTCAAGGATTGGCTCGTAAGCTGCTTAAATGACTTACTTATCCACTAAGATCTTTGGATTGGAGTTTCCCCAGACGGTGTACAAGTCGGCGAGTAGTGCCCCATTTATGTCCTCCATCTCGGCTTGCGTAACCACCGCTTGACCTTGTTTTCCAAATAGCACTACCTCGTCACCTTCTTTGATCTCAGGGAAGTCGGTGACGTCAATCATCAGCGTGTTCATTGAGACTTTACCCACTACCGGAACCCTATGCCCATCAATGAGCACATAACCTTTGTTGGTGAACGCGCGACGGTAACCGTCAGAATAGCCGACAGGGAGGTTGGCCAACTTGGAGTCGCGTTTTAATGTCAATGTACGATCGTAGCCAACTGTATTTCCAGCAGGGTAGGGATTGATTGAGGCCACTCGCGACTTAAACTCCATCACTCTTTTGTATTCCGTGTGGGATGGAACAGTATCACCGAACAAAGCCCCACCTGGTCTTACCATATCAAGTCGAGCCTCAGGCACTTCGAGTGTGGCAAAAGAATTCGCTGTGTGTAGGGTGATGTTTCTCCGATCGAGCTTGCCGTTCTCGATCAGCCAACTGGATTGTTTCTTAAAGTCGTCCAATCCCTTCAATACATCGGCGCGATCCTCGACAGCGTAATGAGTCATGATTGCGACAACCTCGAGGTTTTTATCATGTGTCACGCTCAAAGCGTCCTGGCGGCCTTGATCACTATGAAGTTCAAATCCGTTTCGGCTCATGCCGCCAGCATTAAGCGCAATGTGGACTTTTAGCTTTTTGCCGTTCTGCGCAGCGATGGCACCTGCTTCTTTCGCCAGTTGAGCGTTGCCGATTAACTCTTCGATGTTGTATTTCAGAGCGTCTTGAATTTCTCCGATGGATGCAGTTCGGACGCGTACAAGCTCGCCGGTGAAGCCACTCTCACGTACGACCCTGGCTTCTTCGTTACTCGCAACAGCAACACAAGGTACCTGCATTGCAATGATTGAGGGCATAACTAACCCAATCCCATGGCCGTAGGCGTCAGCTTTGAGAACTGCACAAATTTTGGATTTACCCTCAAGCGTAGACTGTAGGGTTTTGATGTTGTGCTCGAACGCGGCTTTATTAATTTCCACCCAGGCATTGCTTGCTTGAATAGTAAGATCCGTGTTGCCATTGTGAAGGCTCAAGGGTGGGGCAGCCCACACATGGCTGTGGCAGAAGGCGAGGCTTAGGGAAATAGCGAGAATTGAACGACGGAAGGGCATATGCATTACTCCATGGGCGAAGTGCTTGATATTTATTTTTGTAGCGCTGCCTTGTCCCGCCTATACCCATTACTATCTGGCGCCGTAGTGCTTACCTTTGATGCAATAGCAACGGCCTTACAGAAAAGCACAGGATATAAAGCTCTTGGGATTTCTCTGTTCTATCACAAGTGTTGCGACAAAGGCGCAGAGGCTCAGGTAAAATTTTCTAATGGTACGCTAGTTTTTCTTGAGTGATCGCCTCGCCTCGGCGTGGTGTTTGTGTTTTCTCACTGGGTATGAAGATGCAATGTGGTCAATCGTTGATTTTACATTTGGCGTAGAGAATCAACTTTTCAAATTCGCGTAAGGGTGAGTTTGTTGTCGTAATTATGTATTGGCTTGTTGTTTTTGGATTTTTGCTTCTGCCAACATAGCAGGCCCTATCGCTTGTTCACCTCGGTCTATGAGTTCTTTACCAGCTGCACTCATGTCCCTCGCACCATCATCCTGGTTGAGTTTGAATTTTCCAAATAGACTAGTGATCTCTATTTCAATTGAAGATATTTGTTTTAGTAGTTTGCTGATGTACTCACTAGGAGCATCTGACATTCTCCAGGGGCTATCCATTGATGCCTCATGTCGTTTGGTGAGTTTTGCAACAAGTTTACGGGTGCGGGTTTCATTGTCATGGAATTTCAAACGTCCTTTTGCATGGACAATCATGTAGTTCCAGGTGGGTACTTGTCGCTGAGTTTCTTTTTTGCTCGGTAGCCATGTTGGCGATATGTAAGCATCGCCTGCTTTGAAAATGACTAAAACTTCGTCTAGGTTGCTTGTTTCAGTCAGGATGGGATTTTTGTTCGAAACATGTGCGCTCAGCATTCCTAATTTCCCAACATCTGGTTCCAGCTCGAATGGAAGATGGTTTGCATCGAGACCTGATTGTCCCTGAGTTACTAGTGTTCCGAATGGATTTTCCACTATCAGTTTATGCAATACTTCTATTCGGTGTTCGCTAAAATGCTTCGGTAGATACATGTTTTTTGTCTGCTCTAGTGTGATTTCAGGTTGAGTTGGTATGTTTTTCTGTTGGATTAATATGTGGGTATGTTAAAGGTCAGGTTTTTCATTTTGTGTTGTTTTTTTACTTTTCCATCAGGTTTGATAAGGAATTAAGATTTTTTTCGAGTATTTGCGAACTGCTACGGTCAGTAAGTCCAGATTTTTGGAGTTGAAGCTCCACCGATGCCAGTGGAGTGGCACGTCCAGATAATATTCGGGAGCAATGTTCGTAAGCCCTCTAGCGTCTGCGAGGCCCGCGGCAAGTATCTCAGGAACCATTCCCCAGCCTAGGCCTCGCGCCATCGCCTCAAGAAAAGCATTTGAGGTTGGTATATGGTTAACTGGCGGAGTAAGTGCTTCGTTCGTTAATAACTTTAGGAAAGCATGTTGGATTTCGTCTTTCTGATTGAACGCGAGTAGAGGAGCGGTGGAGAGGCTTACGGTATTCAATCCGCTGGCAAAGTATTTATGTTCAAAGGTTTTTGACGCTAATGCTATATAGCGCATTAGCCCTAAGCACTCGACTTGGCAGCCTGGTGCAGCAATAGGGTTTACGCTAATAGCTGCAACTACATTGCCGTCTTTCAGCAAAGCTTGTGAGTGGTTCTGGTCTTCAGCGCGGATTTCGAAAATGACGTGTGATTGTTTTTGGACGAACTCCATGACGTCTATAAACCATACCTCAAGTGAGTCTGCGTTGACGGCGATGGGGAGTCGAGTCAGGGTGTGATGCTCATTATCAAATATTCCTAGGTCGCGGTTTAATTCGCTTTCGAGAAAGTCGATTTGTTCTGTGAATTTTAAAAGCGTCAAGCCTGCCCTGGTGGCTTTACAGGGGGCGCCGCGCATGATGAGCACCTGTCCGAGCCTGTCTTCAAGCTGCTTGATTCTTAGGCTTATTGCAGATGCAGTTATGTGTAGTTTTCGAGCTGCGCCCTCAAAGCTTCCTTCCCGAATCACTGATGAGAAGGCGGCGAGTTGCGAGTTGTCGAGCTTCATATTCAGTGATCCGGCTGGCTGGTTGGAAGTTGGTTCTGAATTTCTATCATCACAGTCTATGTTTAGATGTTGATGCTGTGGTGCAGCGTTGGTTTTGTACTGCAGCTTGAGTTAATGTTTTAGGAATGTGGTGAAGTGGTCTTGCCAACCTTCTGCCGCTACAAAAGGTATTAGGCCGCTGACCATTCCCCGGTGCAGTAGGCCATGTGATAAGACATGACTAAGTATTTCTGATTTACTCATGTTTCCCGGCTTCCCATCCGCGAAAATAAAATGAACCCTTTGTTCTAGCTCAGTTGCAGTAACAGACTTGGTGTAGCTGACGAACCAGTTATTTGTCTCTGTGAATTTAAGCGATAAATCTGAGATTTGTTGCGGTTCTTCTGAGGTGGTTGTAGTGCATGGCATTGGGTTGCCGAGCAGCCTCCCAATGAACAGGTTATCCACGATGTTGATGTGAGCTAAATGCCAGAGGGCATCTGCCAGATTTGGCGCAGTCAAGGTACTGGGCGACTCGACCAAGATTTTGAACAGTTCAGATTCAGACCAAGCTTTGTACTGGAACAGTGAGTGGAAAGCGCCTGCTGCAGTCATTTCTTCTCCTTCGCGCTCACGGGCTGGGGCCCTTGCCGTCCTGGCAAAGGCTGGATGGTGAGGCGACGGTCAGTATATTGACTTTTTCGGTCGATGGCACGAAGCTGTGGCGGTGACCGATGAGCAACACCGGGTGCTGCGCATCCTGGCTGCCCTTTGGTTCCTACGCTCCAAGGGTCACCCTTGTCGTGATTGCTGGTTTGCCTCAGTCGATCTCTAGGGATGAAGCTTTGAGGCATCTGAATAAAAATTATGTGTGAGTGATTGCTTTACGCGATCCGGAGGTGGCGATGAAACGCACTTTGGACAAAGTCGATGAAAAAATAATCGAAGAACTTACTAGGAATTCGCGTTTAGCACACAATGATATCGCGATGAAAGTTAATCTTTCTCGAAATGCTGTTCGGCTCAGAATTGAGCGATTGGAGCGAGATGGGTATATCAAGGGGTACACTATTGTAAAAGGGTCAGCTTCTTCAGAGCATCCCCCGATCAGGGCTTTGGTATTTGTATACAGACAAGATCGTATGAGGGGGGCTGAGGTGGTTCGCTCTGTGGCAGCTATTCCTGAAGTTGTTGCCTGCAATGTGATGAGTGGTGATCTTGATATTGTTCTGACTGTTGAAGCGTCCTCTCCGGATAGAATAAACAAGGTCTGGACTGATATTTCAAGTTTGCCAGGTGTTGTGAATACGGTTACTTCTTTTGTTTTGTCGAACACGAAATAACTCACAGGCAAATTGGCATGCAAGGCGAGCGTTTTGCCAGCAAAATCAGTCTGTTTGGCATATTCGGTAAAGCAGGGTTGCGGCTTACGATTTCCTCCAGTGGTGAACAACAAAATGAGGCCGTTGCTGTGACTGAATATAAAATTGCTTTGCTGGGTTTCGGCGGTGTAAACCGTGCTCTGGCTCAACTGGTTGCTGAAAAGAATGAGCTGTGGGCTGAAGAGCTGGGCTTCACGTTGAAAATCGTTGGCGTCAGCGACATCTTCTTGGGCTCTGTAATTGGCAAGGACGGCCTGGATCCCAAAAAGCTGGTAGCTGTGCCTGCAGCCAAAGGCGCCTTTGCGGCCCTGGAAAATGGTAGCGCTGAGCCGGCCAACGAGACGGTCATTCGTTTTTCTGGTGCAGATATTGTTGCTGAGGCCACCTTCACTAATCCGGTTGATGGTGAGCCAGCAACCACATTCTGTCGCTGGGCTCTGGAAAAGGGCATTAGCGTTGTGACTACAAACAAAGGCCCAGTGGCTCTCCACTCGGCTGCGCTGAAGAAGCTGGCTGCGACGAATGGTGCAGCCTTTGAGTTTGAAGGTGCCGTGATGAGCGGTACTCCAGTGATCCGTCTGGCACAGGAAACATTGGCCGGTTCGGAAATTACTGGCTTCAAGGGCATTCTGAACGGCACTTCCAATTTCATTCTCAGCAGCATGCAAGCCGGTCTCGACTTCGGTGACGCATTGTCGGAGGCTCAGGAGCTGGGCTATGCCGAAGCAGATCCAACTGCAGACGTTGAAGGTCATGATGTACGTCTGAAGGTAGTGATCCTGGCAAATGAACTGCTGGGTGCGAAGCTGACTCCGAACGATGTGTGCTGCGAAGGCATCTCGAACATCACTGCCCAAGACATTCAGAAGGCTGCTCAAAATGACTCTCGCTGGAAGCTGATTGGCAGTGCACAGCGCACCCCAGCTGGTACTGTGACTGCTTCGGTCAGCCCGCAACTTCTCCCGAACACTGATGCATTGGCCGGGGTAAGTGGCGCCACGAATGCTGTCAGCTTCGAAACCAACCTCCTGGGCCCGGTCACTGTTGTAGGTGCTGGTGCTGGCCGTATTGAAACCGCCTACGCACTGCTGTCCGACATCATCAGCATCCACAAGAACAAAATCAAACAGGCGATCTGAATATGAATAGCTTGAGTATTGCTCTGTCTACAGATTACGAAGAGATCACAGTATTCAACCCGTTTGATGGTTCTGTGGTTGGTGAAGTGGCTAAGGTGCCAGCGACCTCTGCTCACCTGGTGATCGATGCTGCCAAGCACGGTGCTGTGACCGCTCGCAGCCTTTCTCGCGCCGAGCGTTCTCGTATACTGGAGCACGCAGCTGCACTGGTGGAGAAGGATAAGGATGATTTCGCGAAACTCATTTCAGCGGAGTCTGGTAAAACAATTCGCCAAGCGCGCAAAGAAGTCCTCCGCTGTGTAAACACGCTCAAGCTTTCGGCTGAAGAGGCCAAGCGTAACGCGGGAGAGGTGATTCCATTCGACTCCTATGTTGGCTCCGAATCTCGCCAAGGGTGGTTTACTCGCGAGCCACTGGGCGTGATCCTGGCTATTACTCCTTATAACGACCCACTGAACTTGGTTGCTCATAAGCTGGGCCCGGCCATCGCCGGCGGCAACTCGGTAGTGCTGAAGCCTTCCGAGCTCGCTCCGCTGTCCGCCATCAAGTTGGTTAGTTACCTGAACAAGGCTGGTTTGCCTACTGAAGTTGTTTCGGTGGCTACCGGTGATGCTGACTTGGGTAAGGCGCTGGTTGCTCACCGTGCAGTGCGAATGATTTCGTTCACTGGTGGCTTCGCTACAGGCGAGCAGATCACTAAGACTGCCGGTTTGAAAAAAATGGCCATGGATCTAGGCGGTAATGCGCCAGTGATCGTAATGGGCGATTGTGACCTTGAGTCTACTGTGGAGTCCTGTGTGTCCGGTGCTTACTGGGCTGCAGGGCAAAACTGTATTGGTACTCAACGAATTCTGATTGATAGCAAAATCTATCAGTCCTTCAAGGAGAAATTCGTAGAGCAGTCGCGCGCGTTGGTAGTGGGTAACCAGGCAAACGAGGCGACTGACGTCGGCCCAATGATCTCTGAGGCAGCGGCCAAACGTGCAGAAGAATCTGTGCAGGAGGCCGTCAGCAAGGGTGCCAAGGTTCTGCTCGGTAACAAGCGGGAGGGTACCCTGTTCTACCCAACTGTCCTGGAAGACGTGAGCTTTGAGTGCAAGGTCTGGCAGGAAGAGGTGTTCAGTCCGATCGTCATCTTGCAGGAGATCGACACACTTGAAGATGCTCTGGCGCTTGCCAACCAGCCAGAGTACAGCCTGCATGCTGGCATCTTCACCAGCAATCTGAACACCGCCATGAAGGCCGCGAAGCTGCTTGAGGCGGGTGGCGTGATGATTAACGACTCGTCTGATTATCGTTTCGATGCGATGCCATTCGGTGGCTTCAAATACGGCAGCATGGGACGTGAAGGTGTGCGTTTCGCCTACGAAGACATGACCCAGCCTAAGGTCATTTGTCTTAACGGCCCTAGCGAATAAGGCCTGAGATTCTCTAAGGCTCTGATATTCGATAGGTAGGGAAGAGGGGGGCGTCAGCTCCCCTTCATTCAGGATCAGGGGGTGAAAATGAGCGGTCTTATTCAACGATACCCTAGTCAGGCACCTCTGCCTCTTTCCAGGGCTGTTAGGGCGGGTGGTTTTCTGTTCCTTTCAGGTCAAATTCCTGTCAGTCCGACTGGTGAAGTAATTAGAGGTGACATCCGAGTTCAAACCAGAGCCGTATGCCAGCGAATTGGTGAAAGCCTCGCTGCTTGCGGGGCCAGTTTTGAGCAAGTAGTAAAGGCAACTGTTTGGCTTTCGGACTTGAATCATTTTGATGGTTTAAATGAAGTCTATAAGGAGTTTTTTGGCTCCCACCTTCCTGCACGTTCTACGGTAGTCTCGGAGCTGGTTTTGGGTGTTGATGTGGAAATTGAAGTTCAAGTCTTTTTTGGGCAGCCTTAGGAATATTGTTGGATCTCTCAAGGCTTTTCGCTCCTGTGAATGAGGCGCGTTCTAGCCTTGGTTGAGTAGAAAGCTGAAGAAATTTATATGTGAGTATGCTGCTTATGTAAGGCGTGCATTAGCTTCGTCTTGCCGTAATACAATAACAAGGTGTTGGCGTATGAGCTTTAAAGAAGTTGTATCTGCTGGCTCGGTCACTGAGAGTACCGGTAGGGCTAAATATGTGGGTGCAGAGGATGTAGGTTACAAAAAGACCTTACGTGCTCGCCAAATACAGATGATTGCCATTGGTGGTGCTGTTGGCAGTGGTTTATTCCTAGGTGCGGGTGCTCGGCTTTCTGAGGCAGGCCCATCGCTTGTTTTCGCATTTGCTGTGTGCGGTGTGTTCGCATGGTTCATCATTCGCGCTCTCGGTGAGTTGGTTCTCCACAGACCGTCCACAGGGTCATTTGTGTCTTATGCCCGAGAGTTCTATGGTGAAAAACTGGCTTATGCAGCGGGTTGGATGTACTGGACAAACTGGGTAACGGTGGCGATTGCTGAGCTCACTGCGACGGCGCTTTACCTGAATTTCTTCAAAGCGTATGTTCCATTCCTCGGAGACGTCCCACAATGGGCCTCTGCACTGGGTGTGCTAGCGATTATTACTGGTATTAACCTGGTATCTGTAAAAATTTTCGGCGAGCTGGAATTCTGGTTTGCCTTTTTTAAAGTAGCAGCCTTGGTTACATTCCTCTGCGTGGGGGTTTACATGGTTGTCTTTGGTACACCCATTGACGGTCATGTTCCTGGATTCCAGTTGATTTCAGATCATGGGGGGTGGTTCCCTTATGGCGTGATGCCGGCAGTAATTTTGATACAGGGTGTGGTGTTTGCTTACGGTAGTATTGAACTTGTTGGCACAGCAGCAGGGGAGGCCAAAGATGTTGAAAAGGTCATGCCTAAAGCCATTCGTGCAGTTGTCTTCCGTATTGTTGTTTTCTATGTTGGCACTATATTGCTGCTTTCATTGCTTATGCCGAGCTCCTCTTATATCCCAGGAGTGAGCCCACTGGTGACCTTCTTCGGTGCCATAGGAGTGCGCGGTGCTGATGCAATCATGAACATGGTGTTGTTCACTGCGGCCATTTCATCCCTCAATGCTGGGATTTACACTACCGGACGTATTCTTCGCTCGCTTGCTGTAACAGGGTCTGCGCCGCCATTCCTTGTGAAAATGAACAGCAATGGGGTACCGTTTGCAGGGATTATGTTCACGACAATTGCTTCCTTGGTTGGCGTTGCAATGAACGCATTTCTGCCCGGCCAGGCTTTTGAAATTGCCATGTCGTTGACGGCTATTTTGATGCTTGGTGCCTGGGGGGTGATTATTCTCTGTCAGCTCAAGCTCTTCAAGCTTTCCCAACAAGGCCTTATTGAACGACCTAAATTCAGGATGATGTTCGCGCCTTATAGTGGTTACGCAACGCTGGCATTTTTCGTTCTGGTCTTCATTCTGATTGCTTGCGACTACCCAGTGGGTACGTACTCCGCAGCGTCTATTCCCTTCTATGCAGCGGTTCTTGTGATTGGCTGGTATGTGGTTCGAGGTCGAGTTTACGGGATCGCAAACGGTAAATTGAGTTTTGATGAAAATCAGGAGTTGGTTTCAACCACTGCTGCTGAACCAAACGATGAGTTGGCTGTTAAGTCCACACTAAAAGAAGCTCAATAAGCAAGAGGGTATTAAGATGCGTCCTGATAAAGAAAACCTGGCCACGTTGGGCGTTAGCAGCCAGGCAGTTCATGGTGGCAACGTCATGGATGTCACCACCGGCGCCGTGCGCACCCCGCTGGTCATGGCAAACTCTTATCGTCTTCCTGATGACCCAGAAGACATGGACTGGTCGAGCCCTGATGGCTTGGTTTACACCCGTAACGCAGGCCACAACCAGGTGTGCCTGGAGAAGAAACTCGCAGCTATCGAGGGCGGTGAGGCTGCAGCTGCGTTTGCGACCGGTGTTGCTGCCCTGCACTCGGTGTTCTTCACATTTCTGAAAAGTGGAGATCACATTGTTGTCGGCGACGTGACCTACGAAGCGGTGTGGCGTCTGTTCGCAGAGCTGCTTCCTGAGCGCTATGGCATTCAAGCGACCTTCGTCAACATGGGTGATTTGGACGCGGTGAATAAGGCGATGAAGCCTAACACCAAGCTGATCCACACCGAGTCCATCGGGAATCCGACCACCAAGGTCGCTGATATCGAAGGCTTGGCAGAAATTGCCAAAGCCCATGGTGCTTTGCTGTCGGTCGACGCAACCTTCACTCCGCCGCCGTTCTTCCACGCCTTGAGCAAAGGGGCTGATCTGGTTGTTCACTCCCTGACCAAGTACATCAATGGTCATGGTGACGCCATGGGGGGTGTTGTGATTGGCAGCAAAGAATTGATCGGCAAGATCAAGCATGATGCTTTGGTTGACCTGGGTGCTGTCATCTCCCCATTCAATGCCTGGCTGATCATGCGTGGTTCAGTAACCTTGCCCCTGCGCATCCGTCAGCATCTCGCGACGGCTGAGAAGGTGGCTGCGTTCCTGGATTCCGATGACCGCATTGCCTACGTCTACTACCCGGGTCTGCCGTCCCATCCTCAGCACGAGCTGGCCCGTCGTCAGTTCGAAGGCAAAGGGTTTGGCGGTGTGATGGCGTTTGCTGTGAAAGGCAGCTCTGACAAGCAGAACCGCTTCGTGGCGAAGCTGAGGGTTATTACTTCAGCCGTTTCCATCGGTCATGATGAATCGCTCATCGTTCATGTGGGCCCTGAAGCCCGTGGTGGCTCCGAGCACTATCCAAAAGAGTTCCTTGAGTATGGTCACCTGCGTCTTTCGATTGGTCTCGAAGATGCTGACGACCTGATCAAGGACATTTCGGCGGCCTTGGACGAGACCTTCAGTAACTGAAATTCATTCGGGAGACCTCATGCAATCTCCCGAATCACTGATCTTCGTAGGTAACCCTCTTTGCCTCCCTACCCGGGAGGCTTTTTTTTCTTAGAAAAGTTACTGATGAAGCTCGGCTACGGTCATGGCGAAAATGACGGCCTTTTTTCCATCGTTGATGTACCGATGGGGGACATCTGTTTTCGCAACTGCTGAACACCCCTGCTCAATGATGAGCGTTGTCTCGCTGATCTCCAGGGTCAACGTACCTTGTTCAACATGAAACAGCTCGAAGGTGCCCGTGGGATGGCCGCTGGACTCGAAAACTTCACCAGGTTTGATTTCCCACTTCCACAGCTCAATCATATTAGGCCCGCTTGTGCCTGCGAGTAGGCGGGCTGTGCCTCCTTCAGGCCCATTCCAGAGCGTCGGGATCTCCTGCGCCTCAATTAGGCGGGCCGTGGGGGTACTCGCCACATTCACGACGTCAGCGACGGACAACCCAAGGGCTGCTGAGATCTTGCACAGGATGCCAATACTTGGGTTCGCTTTGCAGTTTTCAATCTCCACTACCATTCCCTTGCTGACGCCAGAGCGACGGGCAAGCTCATCGAGAGAGATTTTCTGCTGCTTGCGTACCTCCCTAAGCCGCTTGGCCACTGCCTCGCTGACCTGTTGGACGTGGATTTCTGGATCGGTCGTTATATTGACTTTTTTGGTCATCGGTCAGTAAAATGCTCTAAATTGGTCAGTTTAGGAGATTCTCTGATGCTTTCTGTACATCCGTCAATTGACCCAAGGATTGCCGAGCTCACTCCAGGATTTCGAGCCGTCAGCGTCGTCGTAGAGGCGGCTCCTATCATCAATCCTGGTGTAGCTGCTGAAGCGATGGAGCGTGCGTATCAGGTTGTTGAGGCAGGCACTGCACATTGGGCTGATGCTCATCTCGCTGCTTGGGGTGATGCGTTCCGTAAGTTTGGTGTGAAGCCGCAGCGCACCCCGTGCTCTGCCGAGGCGCTCCTGAAGCGGGTCAAAAAAGATGGGAAGCTTCCAACAATTGATCCGGTTGTCGACCTTTACAATGCAATCAGCATTCAATATGCCATTCCAGTGGGTGGCGAGAATTTTGCCGCCTACGTTGGCATGCCCCGGTTGACCATCGCTGATGGAAGTGAAGAGTTTGACACGATGAAAAGTGGCGAGCCTGCGAATGAACCACCTGATGCTGGTGAGGTCATTTGGCGCGATGATCGGGGTGTCACCTGTCGTCGTTGGAACTGGCGTCAAGGTGTCCGAACCCGTCTGGATGCCGAGGCGAAGCAGATGTGGTTCATTCTCGAAAGCTTGCCTGAAATGCCAATTGAGGCACTGAACGCAGCAGCAGATGATCTTGTCACCGGCTTGTCGAAAATGATGCCGGGCGCTGTAATTACTAGTGAGCTCATCGAAGCTTGAGTTAACTTCAGAGTTCTGGTGCCCAGGGGACGACCCCTTGAAATTGGGTTAATCTTGCCGGGACGACCCGGCTTCTTAATGGAGCCGTCGATGGCTTGGGTTAGTTTGATAATTGCAGGAATTCTCGAGGTTGTGTGGGCCTTTTCGATGAAACAATCAGAAGGCTTCACAAAGGTCGGAGCTTCAGTTGTAACTATCATTACAGTTGTTGCAAGCTTTGTTTTGCTTTCCTATTCGATGAAGAGTTTGCCATTAGGTACGGCCTATACTATCTGGACAGGAATAGGCGCTGTTGGCGCTTTCGCTGTAGGTATTGCATTTCTTGGTGAGCCGGCAGGCTCGCTCAGGATCCTAGCTGCCATTATGATTATAGGTGGCTTGTTGCTTATGAAGTTTTCGTCGGCAGCATGAGCTAGATTAATGACAAAAGGCCGCCATTGGGCGGCCTTTTTTGCATTACAGAACGAGCATGCTTTTTCGATTTGCATGGTTTGCGATCAAAATGCTCTTATTTTGGTGTTTTTACCATGAAATAATGCGATTTGTTCTATTCAGTTGCGAATGCTTCGTGCATAAAGTGGTTTTAGAGCTGCTTGACAAATTCTCTTGCAGCACGGAATGGTCGCTTGATTATTATTTGGAGTAAATATGGACTACGTAAGCACTCGTGGTTCTGCTGAGCCTGCCAATTTTCGTAGCGTTGTTCTCTCAGGCATGGCATCTGATGGAGGGCTCTACGTGCCGGAGAGCCTCCCACACTTTGATAGTGAAGCCATTGCCAGCTGGTCATGGCTTCCCTTTGATGAGCTCGCGTTTCGTGTAATTTCCCCATTTGTTGGCGGTGAAATTGAAAGCTCTGCCTTGAGGACGATACTGAAGGACTGCTACCAATGCTTTGACCATCGAGCGGTGGCTCCTCTTCAGCAGATTGGCCCAAATGAATGGGTTTTGCAGCTGCACCATGGGCCCACGCAGGCTTCCAAGGATTTCGCAGCCCAACTCCAATCTCGGCTTGTTACATATTTTCTGACCCCGCCCAGCCAAGCATTCGTTATTGGGGCGACCAATGGTGATACGGGGCTTGCAGCTGTCGAAGCCTTCAAAGATGTGCCCAACGTAAAGGTGTTGGCCCTCTATCCCCAGGACGGTGTGCCTGCCGATCGGTTGGCTGGTTTGATGGGATCCAGCTCAGATCATGTTCGGTTGATCGAGGTTAGCGGTAGCTTCGATGATTGCCAGACACTGGTTTCCAAAGTGCTCAGAGCCTGGCCGGTGAAAGATGTCCTTCCAATCAGTTTCAACTCTACGAATTGGGTGGGGGTCTTAGCTCAGATCGTCTTCTTTTTCCACAGTGCCTTGCAGCTTGGTGGAGGCGTGCGCCCGGTTGGTTTCAGCATACCGGGTGCGAGCTTCGCCGAGATCTATGCTTGCTTCATTGCCCAAAAAATGGGGCTGGCAATCAATCAGGTCATTGTGTCAACCAACACCAATGACTCTCTGCATCGCTTCATCAATCAAAACAGCTACTCTACCCGAGAGGTCAGCCATTCGCTGTCCCCCTCTATGGACTTTTCACTCTTTTCAAACCTCGAGCGCTTTATCTGGGAACTCTATGATCATGACGGCAGTACCGTGCAGCGCCTGATGGCTGCTTTCGAGGACTCCGGTAAGCTGAGTATTGGGAACAAGCAGTGGCTGCAGGCACGGATGTTGTTTGACTCGTATGCCGTTGCTGATGAGCAAGTCAAAGCGGAGATGGTCACCTTGTACAAAGAGGCGGGAACAGCTGTCGATCCGCAGACTGCAACGGGCGCCCTCGCAGCAAGGCTGCATCGTCGGAGCATTGCGAGCCCAATGGTCACCCTGGCGCAGCTTGCTCCCAGCAAGTCTTCGCAACTTTTGGCGGAGCTGGACATGTGGAAAGGTGAAGTGACTGAGACGGCCAGTCTGTCTGTGGATCATCTAGTGCTGAGCAAAGGAGATATCGATGGCCTTTCCAGCTTCATTCGAGGCATATAGAGATACTGCATGAAAAAACGTCTGCTCGACCCACAGGGTGAGCGGATCCTGGTTGAGCTCATCGCCAACGCCAAAATTGCCCATGCAGAGCTAGGTATCAAGGTAACCTTTTGCGCAACGCAGTCCGTCAGTGTATTGAACACATGTAGCGCGATGGAGTAATTCACGGATACACAGTTAGGGTGGGGGATGGACTTAAGCCTCCAGCACCCATAAGCCCCATCATCTTCTTGTATCGGCATGACCGGATACATGGAGGTGACGTGGTGACGGGGGTGAAGGGTATTCCCGAAGTCACCATTCGTGAAGTCATGAGCGGTGAGTTCGATTTGATGGTGGGGATTAAAGCGGCCCACTCCGCGGGTTCACACGGTTTGGAAGCTAATTGCAGCCATGCCTAGCGTTGAAAATACAGTCCTACATTTTTGCTGAGCAAGCTCATCTAGCAAAACACTGAAAGTAAAGGGGCTACCGGAGCATGACCTGGTAGCTCTTTTTTGTTAGGAGGCGGAGGGCTCGTTAGCCAGCTGCGGTGCCTGACGTTTTCGACGGTAGGTATAGCCAGGATGGCAAACCAGATTGGCATGCAGGGCATGGTGTGTGTCGTGTTTGGGTCTAAGGCCAGAAACATAGTCACAAAGGCGAAGGCAGCGATAGGCACTGCAAAGCCAAAGCATAGCTCGGTTGGAGCATCCGTATGACCTTATCCTGGCCCTACCAGCTTGTAAGCTGAGAAGCATGAACTCTTTCTGCATATGGAATTCGCAATGAACAGGTCTAAATTTTGGGCGTTTGCTCTAGTGCTTGTCACAGCTATTTGGGGCTGGAGCTTTGTCGCAAAGCATAATCTCCAAGGCATGGCGGCCTCGTGCCTCAATAGCTGGTTATTTTTGCTTGGAGGGGCCAGTCTGTTACCATTCGCTTTGAACTCGTTGCTCAGAATAGGACGAAAGGATTGGTTAGTCGGCGTGGCGGCGGGCGTTGTGCTGTTCGTTGCGTTTGCATTTCAAACGACAGGCATCCAGCTCACGTCGCCCTCGAATGCTGGATTCATAACCGGGCTTGCAGTGGTTTTCACTCCTTTGATCCTGTATTTCGTGAGTGGTGAAAAGACCAGTAGCATCCAGCTGACAGGAGCTGTCATTGCCTTGGCGGGCTTGGGCCTATTGAGCGCCAGAGGGTTTGAGTTTCACGTGGGTGATCTGCTGATCCTGTTGTGTGCTGTCTTCTTTGCGGCTCACATTGTGGTTCTCGCTAAAGGACGCTTTTCGGGCTCGCCACTGGCTTTTGCGGTGATCCAGGTGTTCACGGTTGGCGTGCTTTCCTTGGCTTGGAGCTTGGGAGCGGGTGAGTTCTCAGTACCTGCTGATGTGGAGAGTCAGACGGTTGTGGTGCTGCTTGCATTACTGAGCACGGCCCTTGCGTACGTAGTCCAAACCAAAGCACAAACAGTGATTCCAGCCCAGAAGGTTGCATTGATTCTTTTAGCTGAACCGGTGTTTGGTGGTGTATTCGGCTATTTCCTTGCAGGAGATAGGTTAACCAGCGTTAACTTGCTCGGAGGGGCTCTCATCGTCTTTGGGATGTTGATCAGTGAGCTACGTTCGGCCAATCAGCTCAAATCGTTGATATTCAGAGTAATAAGTAGAAAGCCCCACGTGAAAAACGAGCAGAATGCCAGTTGACGCTTGCGTTCGTGAGCGGCGATTATTTTCCAAGACTTACGCAACGAGCGTTTACAATGACTCAATTCAATCAAGCAGGAATTGCTTTTGGCCTAAAGGCCTTCGCACGTCTGTGCGTTGCCGTTGCTAAGAAATCCAAGAAACAGCCGCTCATCTGACCGAGGCGCGCTGTCTCGTCAGGTGGGCTGACGAGACAGATGGCGCTAGGTATCCCTACCAGACCTCTTTCGACTCTTACCCCTCTGACGGTCACTTTCTGTCAGTAATAGGAGTTTTGCATGTCGAGTTTTTGTGGAATCTGGATTGCCCTGGTTACACCATTCCAGTCATCTGAGATTGATTTTGATGCTTTAGAGCGTCTGGTAAAGAAGCTCATCGCTGATGGCATTGCCGGGTTTGTGGTCTGCGGCACCACGGGAGAGGCAGCTGCACTTTCAAAAGCTGAGCAGTTATCGGTGCTTGATGCTGTGCTCACTTGGGTGCGGCCATCGCAGGTCGTGATGGGGCTTTCGGGCAACAACATGCGCGAGATGCTGGCATTCCAGTTGGAAATTCAGAAGCGTGAGATCGCAGGCCTACTGGTACCGGCACCGTATTACATCAGACCCTCGCAAATAGGTATTGAATCCTTTTTTACCGCGATTGCGGATGCAGCTTCCGTTCCGGTTATTGTTTACGACATCCCTTATAGGACTGGAGCTCGGATCGAACGGGAAACGCTTAGAAGGATCGTCCAGCATCCACGTATCAGAGCGGTCAAGGATTGCGGTGGTGATAGTGAAACCACCATGGCGTTGATCCAGGATGGCCATGCTCAAGTGCTAGCGGGCGAAGATTCGCAGCTGTTCAACAGCCTATGTCTGGGCGGGTCGGGCGCTATCTCCGCCTCGGCGCATGTCAGGGCTGATCTTTACGTGAAAATGCAGGAGCAATTGGAGGAGGGCGATGTGTTTGGAGGTCGAGAGACTTTCTATCGCCTTCTGCCCTGGATGCAGATGGCCTTTGTTGAGCCCAATCCGGCTGTTGTAAAGGCTGCTCTAGAGGTTCAAGGCATGCTGAATGGCGAGCTGCGCGAGCCGATGCAGCGTTGTACTGCCGTTACACGGCAGAGACTGGTTCACATACTGAGCGAGCTTGAAATCTAGGACAGCACGCGGGTCTCTATTCGGAGGATCGGTGGCCGTCGTGATGGCGAGCCCCCGATGTAACAGGTGTAAGCTTTTTACAACGGCTGCATTAATGACTTTTGTAGCCGCAAGGGTACAGGCTTGGTCGTTGTTGCTGGCTTTGGCTGAGCACACCCTTTGCTGAGGGCGAAGAGCTAAATTGTGGCGCAGGAAGCCAAGGCAATTTAGATATGGAAAGACCTCAGAAACGAGTAAACAGCAACTTTAGCCCTGCAGCGCCAAACACCATAGCCAGAGAGCCTTCAATGAGGCGACGGGCACGCTGGTAGGCACGAATCATTGGTACCGTCGAAAAAACAATCGCATAACCACAGAAAATTGTGACACTTAGAAATGTGCACCCTGTAAGGATGATAGCTACGGTTGATTGTGAGGCCTCTGCACCCAGGCCTAGGCTCATGGTTGCGATCCAACCCAGGAGAGCTTTGGGGTTGGTCAAGTGCATCAGGAGGCCTCGTTGATAAAGCAGGAGTCCAGACGCGCTCCGTGGGACGCTAGCCCCATTAGCAAGCTGCTCATCGGTCTTCAACGCGGATCGAGCTGCTTTGAACCCCAGGTACAACAGATAAGCCCCGCCCAAAATCTTCATGATCACTAGGGCCTGGGCATATTTTGCCAGCACTGCTGATATCCCAGTGGCTGCCAGGCTCCCCCAGAACAGTGATCCGCTTACCACGCCGGCAGCAAGGCACAGCGCTGATTTGCGCCCATCCTGCATAGCGACCCCCATTATCCGCATGTTGCTTGGCCCTGGGCTCGCAGCACCAATGATGTAGACCAAGAAAACTAGCAACATGTGATGCAGATCAGCTTGCATGATGGCCTCGCGTGGGGCGGTTAGGTCTGTAACTATAGATTTCATTGACCGATACGGTCAATATAACGACCTTGACGCTGACGGGGAATGGGCAGCCAGTTGAATCAGGCGGTATGAAGACGCGCAGGATCCCTAGCTGTCTTGGTGACTTCTTGGTGCAGCACATTTCCTAAGGCGCCTCAGCCTTGTGGTGAGGGAGGCTGGCTGCCGTGCCCAAGGTTCAGCCTGCGTGCGCCGTTGTTGGTGGGCGTAGGAATGGCTGCGCTGGGTCATGCGAGCCTTGTGCTGCCCATTTTGAAGCGGCCCTCAGAGAAACTTCGAAGATAGGCCGAATTTGGTAGCTGTAGCATTGCCGAGTAGAAATTTGCCAATCCAATGCGGCATAGAGGTTAACTCTTGAAACCGCGGTGTGCTTTGGGATCAATGAGAGGTAATTGGTATGTTTACTGGCTTGTGTGCTTTTCCATTAACCCCAATGAACGAGGATCAAGTCGATGAAGCATCATATGTTCATTTGATCTCACGCCTCGTCAAGGCTGGTGTCGACTCGATTGGCGCGCTTGGTTCGACTGGTAGCTATGCCTACTTATCGAGAGCTGAAAGGGCGCGCTTAGCACAATTGGCTGTTGAGCATGCCGAGTCCACGCCTGTCATGGTCAGCATTGGCTCTTTGCGTACGAAGCACGTCTTGGAGCTCGCTGAGGATGCTCAGAAGGCAGGGGTTACCGCTGTCCTACTGCCTCCTTTGTCCTACCAAGCGCTGAATGAAGCTGAGGTTTTTGACTTTTACAAAACAGTCACATCAAATTTGTCCGTGCCACTTTGTGTATACGACAACCCAGGCACTAATCATTTTACGTTCTCGGATGAATTGCACGGTCGCATTGCTCATCTCCCTAACGTGCGTTCGATCAAGATTCCAGGTGTGCCAGCTTCGCTCCCTGAGGCGAAGGCACGCGTGGATCGGCTTAGGGCGCTGATTCCTGCACACGTGAGTATTGGTGTGAGTGGAGATGCCTCTGCCGCTATCGGGCTCAATGCTGGATGTGAGGCTTGGTACTCGGTGATCGGAGGATTGTTCCCTGAAGTAGCGCTGGCCATCACACAAGCAGCCCTGCGCGGTGATGCTGAGGAGGCCGAGAAACTCTCAAATCGTCTGCTGCCGCTTTGGCAAATTTTTGGCCGTAGCGGTGGGAGCTTGAGGGTGGTTGCCGCAGCGGCGGAGCTCCTATCTTTGGTGTCCGCCCCAAGTCTTCCTCAGCCACTCAGAAGTGTCGAAGGCCAGGCAAGGGAAGAACTCAATGCACTACTTGAAGCGCTTGAACTGAGCTAGGTTGCCCACTGGCTCAGCGCCCCGCAATGTGCGGGGCACTGAATATTTTAGCTTGTGGCTGAGGTGAATTGGATTTCCATCCGTACCTGAACATTGCATTCAAAAGAGAGCCTTCATCAGGCCCTCTTTCAATGGCCAGCTCAGTTATCGAAAACTGGGTATGACGCTTTGTCGATCGCGGCCATCGCATCTTCATGCGACAGAATTCCAGATTCATTCAGGATGGTGAGCAAGGAGCGGCCTTCAGCAACGGATTGACGGGCCAGCTTGCTGACCTGCGCATAGCCAAGCGTCGGAACCAGTGCGGTAGCGACAGCCATGGATTCGGTGAGGTGCTGCTTGTTGCGCGCCTTATCAGCAGTGATGCCCTTCACACACTTTTCGCGGAAGCGCTGGATGCCTTCCTTGAGCAGAGTGATGCTGTCAAAGACTCGGGAGGCGACCACAGGCTCGAAGTGGTTGATTTCAAGCTCACCGTACTGAACAGCTTGTGCAACTGCCGTATCGTTACCGATCACGGCGAAGCTCAGTTGAATCATTGACATTGGTAGAACAGGATTAACCTTACCTGGCATGATCGAGGAGCCTGCCTGGGCTTCAGGAAGCTTCAGCTCGCCCAAGCCGGCGACTGGGCCAGAGGACAGCTTGGTCAGATCAACGGCAATTTTTGCCAAGGATGCCGAGCAGGTACGTAGCTCGCCAGAAATCCGGGAGAACACATCCATGTTCTGCATAGCATCGAACGAGTTCGAGGGCGCCAAATACTCGACGCCGGTGATCATCTTCAGGTGCTTGAATACGTGGGCACGGTAAGCCGGCGGCGCGCCAAAACCGGTGCCGATCGCAGTTCCGCCCAGGGGCAGCGTGAGAAGCTTTTCACGCACCGCGCCCAGTTCGGCCGCAAGTCGGTGAGCGAGTGAGGCGTAGCCGGAGAAGAGTTGGCCTAGACGCATCGGCTGGGCATCCTGCAGGCAAGTGCGGCCTATGTGCAGAATGTCTGCGAATTCATGGGCCTTCCGGTCGAATTGGCGAGCCAGTTCCTCAACCTCTTTGATCAGCGGGCCCATCATCGAGTACGTCGCAACTTTCATCGCTGTTGGATAAACATCATTGGTGGACTGCGAGATATTAACGTGGTCGTTGGGGTGAACAACCTCGTAGCTGCCAGGAGCGCTACCCAGCACCTGCTGAGCACGGTTAGCGATGACTTCGTTAAAATTCATGTTTGTGGAAGTGCCTCCCGAGCCCTCAAGCAAATCGACAATCAGAGAGTCGTCGCACAGGCCGCTCTGGACGTCGCGGCACGCCTGGACGATCGCATCACATATTTTCTGGCCCAGCACGCCGCTATCGAGGTTGGCCAGGGCGGCAGCCCATTTGCACTGGGCGAACGCGTTACGGAACTCAGGGTAATGGGCAACCGAGAGAGGCGACACGCTGAGGTTGTCGAAGCCCCTGACGGTGTTGACACCGTACAGTTTGTCTGCAGGAATTTTAACTTCCCCGACATAATCCCGTTCGGTTCTGGCGGTATGGTTCTCAAAAGTACTCAACTGATTCCTCTCCATCTAAATAGACTAGGGTATCGACGCCATTGCCCATGGCTTTCAGCCTGGGCAAGAAGGTATCGAGCACAACTTCACGTGCCGCTTTGCAGGCATCTTCAAAGAAAACGCTGTATTCATCTCGCCGGGCTACCAGGTACAACGAACGCTCAAGATCAAGGGTGGGGTTAACATGGACATCCACCTTGTCCGCCCACGCAGCTGCTTGCATGAAGCACAACGGGCTGGTGACTGCCCATCCAATACCGTCTGCGACCATAGAGGTCACGGCATCAGCTGTATCCAGCTCGAGTCGGTTGGGGACTCGGATATTCAAACTGCGCAGGTAGCGTTCGATTTGTAGGCCCACCTGGGAGCCTCGGTTGAACCGAACTACCGGAAGTGTGTTAGCCATGGCCCGCACATCATCGAGTGTCTTTAGTCGCGACCCTGCGCCTGGCGTGGTGATGACGAAATATTTTTCAGTCAGCAGCCGGTAGCGAATGACGTCATTCGTATCCATGAGCGGATCGCTGGTGACGATCAGATCCAGATCCCGACGCATGAGCGCTTCACCTTGCTGAGGGCTCAAACCTGTCCGGATAGACAATTGAGACACTCTCTCCAGTAGGCGCTTGGTGAGCGCGGAGCCGCACGTTGATGCGAATGAATCAACCAGACCAATCCGCACATCAGGTTTGACGCCTCGCCCTGCGTCGAGCACTTGGGCTTTCAAGTGCAGAAGCTCTTCACTGAGCACCGTCCCTCGGTTTCTTAGCGCGACCCCAAATGATGTCAGCGCCAGTGGACGGGTAGAGCGGTCAACTAAAACTACACCCAGTTCCTCCTCAAGCTGACGAATCAATTGAGAAACGCCCGATTGAGAAATACCCATTCTCTGTGCTGCGCCCGACATGCTTCCTTCCTCGGCTACAGCTAGGAATACTTGTACGGAGTGCATATCGATCATTTTTGTCGTGGGCATTGGCGCTTACTCAGTAGGTGAGGGAAAACATGATTGTCAGTCATGCTTTCCGGCACGTCATTGCTTGACTGCGGTGCCGCCTGCGGTAGCTATGGAATTGGACTTCGCATCCTGCGGTAACATCGATGCTAGGCGTTGGGTGCTCGTCTCTGGGGCGAACAGATGGCAGAACACGCCACCGATCAGCAAAACACCTACACAAACGCCCAGAGCGGTCTGAACGCCGAGATTCTGAACAGCGATGGGGAGCAGGAAGGTTGCGAACGCGGAACCAAAACGGCTTGCGGCCACTGCGATGCCGATACCCGAGGCGCGTAGATGAGTAGGGAACAGCTCAGGCGGGTAGACAAACTCCAAGTTCACAGCAGCCGCCAGTACACAGGCGAAGATGCCGAAAGCGATGATCGTTCCAGTAGGCCCAAACCCGCCGTAGGCCAGAGCTGCCAAACCAATTGCACTCAGGTAGAAGGTGCCAATCAGGAAAACACGTCGAGAAATGCGATCAATGCACAGCAGGCCCAAAATCGCTCCGAGCATCAGCAGTACGTTGTAGACCAGGCCACCGATGAACTTGTCCTGTACGTTCAGCGCTTCGAGCACGCGAGGAGAGAACGTGCCCAGCGCAAAGAAGGGGATCACTTGGCAGGTGTAGAAGACGCATCCGACCAAGGTATTCTTGCGCCACTGTCTGCTGAACAGTTCAGCTAATTTGCTACCCGAGTTCGCAGCTGGGGTCGTGACCTCAGGCAGCGTAACGTTCGGGCCAAATTTGTTTTTTACAATCTCTTTAGCTTCAGCGACCCGCCCTTTGGCCATGAGCCAAATAGGTGACTCAGGTACACCCATGCGCAAAGGAAGGACGAGCAGAGCAGGGATACCGCTCAGTGCGAGCATGACCCGCCATGCATCTGGCCCAGTGTCGCGGACGGCGAAACCTAAGAGATAAGCTGCGACGTAACCACCGGCCCACGCGGCTGCTAGGATACTCAATAGGCGTCCACGATACTGCCGTGGGGCGAACTCGGTAACCAGGGACTTGCTGACGACATAGTCAAAGCCAAGGATCAAGCCGAGGAGCAAGCGCAGCACAAGGAGCTGTTCTGGGCTACTCACGAAGAACTGTGATGCAGAAATGCCTGCGAATAGCAGCATGTCCCAAGCGAAGATGGTTCGACGACCATGTTTGTCTGCAAGAGGGCCGGCAATCAAGCTGCCTAGGAAAAGACCTGCGAGCGAGGCCGCACCAAGAAGCCCCATCCATAAGGCGTTGAGTTGAAGTGGGCCGGCAGCCATGCTGACCGCGATGCCGATGATCCCGAGGACGAATCCGTCGCTAAATTGACCACCAGTACCACTCACAACCGTCCGGATATGGAATCGGCTAAGCGGTATATCCTCGAAGGGAATGGGCTTGCTCATGAATTGACCTCGGCTTTGTTATTAAATGTTCGTTCAGCTCTTTGGCTGGGTCGGGAACCGAGTCTATGAGGAACTTTGTCAAAATACAGCAGGTGATGAGGTAGTATCAGCGTAGCTAATACTATGATGCATACTGGCTGATCCTGACATCCCGGAAGACTGTAAAGTTAATGTTTCAGGGCTGTCGCAAAATAAAAAACGCTAAAAAATTCAGTATGCTCAAAGCCATGTCCATCGGTTTGCGTCTTAGGCAGAACGATTTAGCGCGGTAGGATAAACTCGTGTCCAACCAAAACTTACCTCGGCGTATGCAGGAAACTCGGTCTCTCGCAGAGCTCAAATGAGGAATCTGTTGGGGGCAGCGGGTACTCGGATTACGCGCCGCCCTATGCCGGGTAACGAGCCTTAACGAACGAGGTTATCCTTCGCCAGCGAGTCGTATGAGATGACCCATGAGCGGATTATCCGCTTCGTGTCGGATTTCGGTCTTCAGCATTTCCTTCTAGATGCAGTGGAGGCTCAGGGAGCCTTCTTCGCTGGTTTAGCTGCGAGCGGTTTACTGAGTTTGCTTGGTAAGATTGAACCCTAGTCTCAGATGCTGCTGAGTGGCTGAGACCTAGGGCATGGGCTTTTCTTGGGGAGCTGTGTCTTAATGCCAGCGTGGGGAACAGGTACCATTCTTTATAGAAATAGACCGGATGCGCCCACCTGGGGGCGGGCGCACCACGAAGTTACTACTGTGTATGACCCGTTTTCAAAAAATCGACAGTGGGTAAGAGGTGATGATGCGGAGTTCGTTGAGGTCGGCCAACGCGTTGGCGTCTGAGGATCGAGCTGTTGCATACCGTGCCTGAACGGTGAGGTTCTTGGCCGGGCCCGACTGAACAACATACTTCAAATCAATGTCTCTTTCCCAGTGCTTGACGTCTTGCCCATATTTATTTGCATAGAAGCTGTTTGCGTTAGTCCCGTCGATGTCCCAACCTCTCACGTAGCGGGCCATGAAACTTAGCCCAGGAATGCCAATTGCGGTAAAGTCATAATCATATCTCAGTTGAGCAGACTTCTCGTTGGGGCCGTTGAAGTCAGAGTGCTGGACTGAGTTGGCTAGCCATAGTCTCCCATATTGCCCAGGTGTGCCCTGATGGTCGAATGTTTCGTCACCATGAACTTGCTGGAATGCCAATCCAATACGGTGGGCACCATATTTTATGCCGCTGGCAATACTCCATGTGGTATTAGCAATGTCGCCCGCTTTTTCGGAACCCTCGCTAACAGTCCTATACAGGTTCGCTGTTGCATCCCAGGTCATGCTTTCCGATATTCGGGACGTGTATGTACCACCTAGGTAATATTGCCGCCAGATATCCTCAAGCTCTGACCCGTACGCATATATAGAAGTGCTGCTTGAAGGCTTGATAACGATGCCTGCATACTTAGCAGAGTGAGCGTCAATCGCATTGTTCGCGTTTGTGAATGTCAGGCCAATTGGGCTGTCGTGGCCTCGGTCAACTCTCGAGCTTCCGCTTGTGAAATACCCGAGGTCAAGCATTGCCGAATCAAATTCATTGCTTTGGAGTGAGAATCCAGTATAGCTTTGAGGCAGAAGCCGGCTATCGGAATAGTTAAATACGGGATTCTCTGGCTGAAGATTTCCGTATTTCAGCGTCGTTTCAGATACGCGCATTTTCACAGCTGCGTCGACCCGTTGCTGATAGTCGTCGGGAGTTCCGTCCGCTCCCACTGGCATCAACCCCGAACCCACCCGTCCTGGGCCGCCATCAAGCTTCTGTGCTGTGTAGCTTTGCAGGTCAACACCGAAGCCTACAGTTCCTTGAGTAAAGCCAGAACGGTAGTTGAGCATAAGGGCATGGGCCCATTCTTCAGCATAGTTCTGAGTGTTTGACGGACGATTAAGAAAATTCCTGTGGAAGTAGAAATTCCTGTACAACAAATTCATTGAAGAATCTTCGATGAAGCCTAGTGCTTGGGCTTGCGATGATTCAGTTGCGGAGGCGTAGAGCGGTGACATTGCCAGCATTGCTAGAAAAATTGAACGCTTCATATAAACCCCGACCTAATTTGGCAGATTTTGGTATGTGCCAGTATTTGTTATAAGTATTGTCACAGCGGTCGGGCGAGCCCCAATTGATGGGGCTCGCCTACAAAGGTTAACCCATCCAAGCGCTTACGGGGGCTTGAGTCTCATGCAATTCTCTCACGGTAATCTCCACAAGGCTCGGGCCGTTGTGAGCTAGAGCTTCACGTATTGCGGCTTGTACGTCTTCATCTTCTTGCACGCGCCAAGCTTTGATTCCGTGGGCTTCCGCTACTTTGGCGCTGCTGGTTTTGCTGAAGTCAACCGAAAAGTATCGCTCGCCGTAACTCGCAAACTGTCCGGCTTTGATCCAGCCGTAGTTGCTGTTGCTAAGCACGATCAACGTAACAGGAATGTTCAGGCGGAAAATTGTTTCCAATTCGCTCGATGAGAAACCAAAGCTTCCGTCCCCCATGATTGCAACACATTTCTGATCTGGCCTAGCGTAATAGGCACCCACGACTCCGGGAAGCGAGTACCCCAGTCCGCCATGGAAGCGGTTATAAACTATGTTGTTGCCAGGCTGCGTTACGTCGAGATAAGCAGAAAGAAAGGGGGTGGGTGTGCCAGGGTCAATCACCAAGACTGCGTCTTCTGGAAGACTGGCCTTTAGTGCTTTCACAACCACCTCGGGCTCTATTTGCCCGGATTTAGAATTAATAGCTCGATTGAGCGCATTGCTTCTGGCGGACTTGACAGTGGCAATCGCATCGATCATATCCGGACGATCTACTGCGCTGTCTAATTGGGCAACTTCAAGCAGTTGTTGAAGGACGGTGCGAGCGTCTCCCAACAGTGGGAACTGAGTATTATAGTTGCAACCGATCACGTGAGGATCGATGTCGATGTGGCCTATCTGGCGGTCACCGACTTTAGGATTGCCCCACTTTTCGGTCACTACTGACCCTGCCCTCGTACCCAAGAAAATCACGAGATCACAGGTTTGCATGAATGCCCGTGCCTCAGGCGTCGACCCGTTGGTGCCCACCACACCTACTGCAAGGGGATTGGCGTCCGAAACCGCACCCTGGCCGCTGATTGATGTTGCGATAGCGACATCAAGGTAAGCGCTTAGCTTTTGCAGCTCGTCGCAGCCCCCTGAAAGGATTACCCCGCCAGCACACACAAATACTGGTCGCTTGGAGTCTCTGATTGCTTTTACGGTAGCTTTAACGACCTCAGGGTCTGCTGCAGGCCTGATAGATGGGAACTGATTGAATTGCTCGAAAGCATAGACTTCACTTTCGTCAAGTTCGCCCTTCATCACATCGTAGGGAACTGCAACATGAGCAGCCCCTGGCGCACCAGACGTCATTTCCAAAAAGGCAGTTCGCAGAACTTTAGGAAGACGAGCTGGAGTCTCAATCACTGAGTTCCACTTTGTGACAGGCTTAAAGAGCGCCTTCATGTCCAGTTCGGTCAGAACGAATTTGTCTCTACCCGCAACTGGAATATCAGAATTGATACCTAAAACACATACCGAAGAACCGTTAGCCTCAGCGATACCGGGCAGCATATAGGTTGCCCCGGCGCCACTCGGCCCCTCGCAAACTCCTACCTTCCCTGTGAGCTTTGCATAAACGTATGCCATGTAGCTCGCACAGCGCTCATCTCGTGCCAGAACGTGGGTTATCCCGTGATCAAGACGGTACAGTGCATCGTAAAAAGGGAGGCTGGTGTCACCCGTAACGCCAAATATATGTTTTACACCCTGCAGTTGCAACATGCGCACGAGCGCATCGCCACCGGTGATTGTCTTCTGACTAATGTTCGTCATGGGAAGATAAACCTTTCTCTATTTGTTGCGGAAATTTTCAGCCGCCTACAACGTGGTAAGTAGAGCAACTCAAAAAGTTGGGGCATGTACGCTTACCTGGTTGCTTAAAACGCGTTGTTGTCGGAATACGAGAACTCATGGATCAGCGGTGGGGCAATTACGCATTGAAGACGAGAGGATACGCAAGCGTAAATAAGTGTTGAGAGATTGACTTTTTATCAGGATGGTTTCGCCATGACAAAAAGTAATGATCGGAAAACTTATATACGCTTGTCCTTGGGTCTGTCTTCCGCGACTATGCAGAAAACGTCCCCATCATGAGGCCGTACTAGCAAGGGTAACGAGGGGTGCAGCATGTCACAGAATGGGTTCAAGCTTGGTGTAGTCATGCTAGCTACCAATTTCCCGAGGCCTCTAGGTGACATCGGAAATCCGCAGTCGCACGGGCATCCTGTTGATTTCCTTGTAGCTCCCGCTGCAACCCCATCATCAGTGGTTTGCACCCATGCAATTCATGCTGATGTGGTGGAAAGCTTCGTAATAGCAGCGAAGGCATTGGTGGAAGGCGGGTGCCAAGCGATCACCACATCGTGTGGATTCGCGTGCGCTATTCATGATGAGCTCCAAGCAGAGTTATCGGTACCCTTGGTCACATCGTCACTAAACCTGGTACCAGAAATTGCAGCGCGATATGGTCGAAAAGTGTCTCTTCCTGTAATCACCTATGATAGTCGCATTCTTTCTAAGTATCACTTTGGCCGGTTTTGGTCGCCTGGTGTCGTGCTCCAAGGTATTGAGAAGGGTAGCGAGCTTTACTCTGTGATCAAAGAGGATCGGTCTGAGCTTGATTTAGAACGTGCAGAAGGCGACGTTTTGGATAGTGTGGCGAGAATATTGAATAGATACCCGGATAGTAAGGCTATTCTTCTTGAGTGCACAAATCTCCCCCCATATCGCAAGGCAATAGAAAATCGGTTTGGGGTTCCTGTGTATGACATATTTTCTGCGCTTGAAATCTTGCTGGATAAGCCAGGTTTCCGAAACTTTGGTTGATCGCTATTCAGCGCGAAAATAAGGAAAATAAAATGAATGTTGTAGTAATTGGTGCCGGCATTGTCGGAGTCTGCACAGCGTTAGAGCTGATTAAAGCAGGAGCGAAAGTTACCATTGTTGAGTCTGAGTTGCCTGGCGGAGAACAGTCAGCTAGTCATGGTAACGGGGCTTGGTTGAGCCCAGCATCTGTAGTCCCGATGTCGATGCCTGGTCTCTGGAAGAAAGTGCCTGGATACCTTCTAGACCGTAGTGGCCCACTTACAATCCGCTGGAAGTCTTTGCCCGGACTCGCTTCTTGGCTATTTAAGTTTACATTGGCTGGCTCGACCACGGCTAAAGTTGAGAGAACATCAAGGGCCTTGAATAAGCTTCTTCGTGATGCGCCCAGTAGGCACATGCGTTTAGCAGAAGAGGCGGGTCTGGGACATTTGATTCGCCAAGACGGTTTGCTGTATGCGTATCCAGACAAAGCTGCCTTTGCTGCCGAGGCACTCTCTTGGAGGCTGCGAAAAATAAATGGCGTCCGCTGGCAAGAGTGGGATGAACGGATGATAAAAAGCGCCATCCCCCACCTTGCCAGTAAGTACAAGTTTGGTGCTTGGGTGCAAGACGGAGCTCATTGCCTGAATCCAGGAGAATATGTGGGTGGTTTGGTTAACTATGCGGTTTCTTTAGGTGCAGACTTTATCAAAGGCACCGTGACAAAAATTGATACGAAAGGAAATTTGTATATTAATGGAGAGCTGGTTACAACAGATAAAATTGTAATCGCTTGTGGTATACATTCTAGGGTGTTGGCAAAGATGATTGGTGATGACGTACCGATGCGTAGTGAGCGAGGCTACAATGTCGTCATTAAAGATCCAAAGTTTCAGTTGACAGTGCCAGTTATGCCCAGCGATGGACGAATGGCCAATACTTCCACAAACGAAGGGCTCCGGCTATCAGGACAAGTTGAACTTGCAGATGAAAACGCGGCTCCGGACTGGCGTCGTAGCGATATCTTATTGCATCATGCTGCTAATACATATCCATCGCTTGTAGGCCAGAAATATGATCCTGCAACCATGACTAGGTGGATGGGCAAGCGGCCTTCAACGTCAGATGGATTACCTGTGATCTCTCCATCTCGTGCTAGCTCGAAGGTTGTATACGCGTTCGGACATGGCCACGTAGGGTTGGCTGCTGCACCTAAAACGGCGGAAATTATTTCTCAGATCGTCATGGATCGAGCGGTGCAAACGAGTTACAGTGAGTTCTCGGTGAATCGTTTTTATGGAGGTGCTGATACTTCTAGTTCTGTTGAAGGAGAGCAAAATTTGCGTTGATGGGGCAAGTTGTTAGGATTAAAAATTTAAAAGCCTTTAGAGGTGTAGTAGGGCAAGGATATTTCCAGGGAAAGGATGAGGAGCATTGACGCTCATTTGAATTGGTTGCTGCCTCGAAAATAAATTTTCTAAAGATACGAGGGGTGTGCGAGATGAAATCTCAATTTGATAAAAAAACCTTCCGTGCAGCGTTTGGCGCAGCGATTTTTGCTACAGCTTCATGCTTAGCTACATTTGCACACGCCGAAACTTCTATGGAGAGGGTGGAGCGAACAAAAGTCCTTCGCGTGGGTGTCGTGAACGGTGCTACTCCATATTATCATAAAAGTCTGACAACTAATGAATGGTCTGGGTTTGGCCCAGATTTCGCCAAGGATTTAGCAAACGACCTGCAGGTAGATGTCAAATATGTTGAGACGACTTGGGGTAACGCTGTTCTAGACCTTCAGGCTAACAAAATTGATGTGATGTTTGGCATGGCATCAACACCTGCTAGACAAGAAATGGTCAACTTCTCAACGCCAATATTTCAAAATACTTACACCATGGTGTGCAAGAATGGCTACCCGGAAAAGACCTGGGATCAGTTCAACTCCCCCGACTCTAAGATTTCCGTTGATGTAGGATCATCAATGGATAACTTTGCAACTACCATGCTTCCAAATGCCGCTTTGTCCAGGCTAGAAAGTACCAGTGCCGCCACCATGGCATTGCAGTCAGGTCGAGTGGATTGTCAGATTTTGGTCATTTTGCTAGCTCAGCCTCTCCTCAAGAAGCTTCCGACTATTGGGACTATTCAAGTCCCCACACCAGTTTTGGCTGCACCAGTCACAATTGGGATGCAAAAAGAAACAGACCCTGCTTTCAAAGAGGCCGTAAACCGGTGGGTGGATAAAGAGAAAAAAAGCGGTGAGATCCGAAAAGTTATTCTCACGAACATGCAGAAGCTTGCAGGTGTAGATCCAGCTTCTTTCCCCACTTCGGTCAAGTTTGAGTAGTAGTCATGCCTTCTTATATTTGGGATTTCTCATTTTTACTCGGTTACCAGTCGTTATTCTTGACCGGAATCTGGTACACCCTCCTGTACACTGCGATCTGTGTCGTTCTAGGGATGTTGGTAGGGGTTTTGACTGCGCTTCCAAGATTGTCTAATAACCCTTGGATCTGCGGGCCATTCCGCGCTTATGTAGAAATCTTCCGCTGCACGCCAGTATTGGTACAGTTAGTGTGGTTCTACTATGCGCTACCTGTCTTGACAGGTATCCAGATTTCAGCAATGACTGCAGCTGTCCTGTGCTTGTCGCTTTACGGTGGTGCGTTTTACTCTGAGATATTTCGAGGCGGTATAATTTCAGTCGACGAAGGTCAAACCGAAGCGGCGAAAGCCCTGGGCATGCGACGTGGTCAAGTGATGTGGCGGGTCATACTTCCACAGGCTTTAAAACGGATGGTGCCTCCATTGGTTAATCAATCCATTATGCAGTTGAAGAATACGTCGCTGCTGTCGGTATTGGCACTTCCGGATCTGCTCTATCAAGGTCAAGTTATTGCGCACGATTCTTACCGTCCGCTTGAGGTCTATTCTGTTATTGCACTCGCTTACTTTGTTATTCTCCTGCCTGCCACCATGTTGTCGAAACGACTTGAGCGCCGCATGAGCCGAAATGTAGGAGCATGAAATGACTACACCTATTATTACAATTAGCAATCTCAAAAAGTCATTTGGGCAGCTCAATGTCCTGACGGATGTTTCGTTGGAGGTTAACAAGGGCGAAGTAGTGGCTCTCCTTGGCCCATCGGGATCCGGGAAGTCGACTCTATTGCGATGCGTTAATCTTTTGACCGTCCCTGATGGCGGCTCGATAAAAGTAAATACTCACTCGATGAGCTTTGGTAATGGCCGTCGCTCAAAGCTACCTAAGGACAAAGATCTGGCTGGATTCCGTGCTAATACCGGTATGGTATTTCAGCAGTTTAATCTCTTTCCTCACATGACCGTTTTGCAGAATGTTATGGAAGGGCCTGTGACCGTGAAGAAGACGCCAAAGAGTGCAGCACGTGAACTGGCTTTAGCGCTTCTCGGCAAGGTAGGTTTAGCCGATCGAGGTGACTATTACCCGGATATGTTGTCGGGGGGGCAGAAGCAACGTGTTGCTATCGCTCGTGCACTAGCGATGGAGCCTTCTGTGATGTTATTCGATGAAGCGACTTCTGCATTAGATCCGGAACTTGTGGGTGAGGTTCTCGGCGTGATGAAGTCCCTGGCGAGCGAGGGAATGACTATGATTTTGGTCACCCACGAGATTGCATTTGCTCGTGAAGTAGCTGATAAAGTCGTCTTCATGCGGGACGGTGTTGTTGTGGAGTCTGGGCCTCCTTCAGTTGTTATCGATAATCCCAAGTGCGAAGCCACGCGAAGTTTTCTCAGTCACTTTTATGGCAATAGCGTAGTTGCCTGAGCCTAGAGTGTGATTCCGTGGTGGGTGTCATTGTGGTGCGGTAATGTTCTCTTTCCGCGCCACAAATGATTATTTTCTGAACGTAATTGCATCTATTGTGTTAGGGAGGTAGTCAGGTATTACCGGATTCTTAAGTCGGATTTTGAGGCTAAATCAATGTCTTCAGTTTTAACTGTCTACGGGCTTGGTACTCGTTTGGCTGGACATGTTTTTTTTAAGGTGCTGTGGGTGCATATATATTGCTGCCCAAGATTAGTCCCCTGTTAAGTAAATTTATGTCTCAACTATTTGCATGAGAAATATTTTGTTTGGTTGTCTACACTGAGTTATGGTGTTTTACAATAGCAAAGAACTAAATCAAAAGCTCTTCTGTTTCGCAATGCTACGGATGGGTGGGCCTGGCTTCCAGTTAGTGAGCGGCACGGGGGCTAGCAAAGCTGTGACATCGTCTTTTGACCTGCAGGCCGCAACCATGGTGCTTCGCCCTTTAGAGGCCGATAATAAAATCGAGTGGGGATTTTGGCCTTTTGACTGAGTGCCCTGATCTTTTAGCCATTTCTCATTTCAAAGACTCGTCACACCTGCGCTTGACCTCTCATACTTGATGTCTATACCTATTCAGTTCTAGGATTATCCTGGGGTTCTGGTGGATAATTTCCTGGCTGAGAGTGCTTTTTGCGTTCACTCAGGATACCTTGGATAAGTGAATAGTAAGGTACAAGCCATGCGTCGTTTTCTTCCGTCTCTGTCAGCGTTGCAAGCCTTTGAAGCCGCCGCTCGCCATCTAAGTTTTACCCGCGCCGCGGAGGATCTGCAGATCACACAGAGCGGGGTGAGTCGCCAAATCTCAAATCTGGAAAAACAGCTTGGGGTGGAGCTTTTCCAGCGTGCGGGGTCTCGCTTGATTCTGACCGACGCGGGCAAGAAGTATCTTCGTGACGTGGATGTCATGCTCAATCAGTTGGAAGAAATCACGATTGACATCGTCAGAGGGCGTAAAGCTGACTCGTCGTTGAAAATCGCTGGCAATCCTACCTTCCTTTCTCGCTGGCTAGCACCTCGCTTAAAGGGGTTCGTCAAGATCGCTCCAGGAGTGCCCATAGAGATATCGCCGGTCTCCGCAGACATCGATTTTCAGACGTGTGTAACTGACATCGTTATCACTAGGGGCGCAGGGGCATGGGCAGCAGCGCGGTCTGTTGAGTTATTCGCAGAGGAGTTAGTCGTTGTAGCGTCTCCTGATTTAATTCCTCCAATGCAAAAGCTCAATTTCTTGGATTTTTCGCAAATTCCCACCCTACAGAACTCCACCAGGCCAAGCCTGTGGTTGCAGTGGTTGCGGGCGTCCCGTATAGAGCATAGCGGGCTGATCCAAGGGGTTCGTTTCCCTCAGAGTGACATGCTCATTAATGCTGCAATCAGCGGGCTTGGCCTCGCCGTCGTTCCAGTTCACTATGTGAGAGACGAGCTGGAAAGTGGACAGCTTCATCTGCCGTTCGGGGCGGCTGTTCGATCTAGTGACTCCTATTGGATCGTCTGCCCGGAGCGGAAAATGCGCAAACATCATGCATTGATCTTTCGGGACTGGTTAACACAGCAGGTGCGAAAAGAGTTTCGTGTGCCTCCTGTGATGAACGAGTAGCACGGAGCGTGCGAAGCAGGGCGTATTGGTATCGTAGCTGAGTATTATGGTTCCGAATAGGCAGTGGGCTAGGCGACTCGTGGACTGCTGCTCCGCTTGAATTTGTCTAGTGGGCACAAAACAAGGTGAGCGCGCAGGCGAGGATGGAAGCCCGTCAGGGCTGAACCCTGGCGAAGCCAGGGTTCGTGCAAGACCGCCGCCCCGCCGAAGGGGCACGTCCAAGGGTGAGAGGCCTAGCCACAACTGCTTTGGTTGCTCCAGAGCCTCGGGCTACGGTGGGAGCGATTGTTGGTTGTCGTTGGCCTCGAAGTGGCGGGTCTGTGCAGATGTGTGCCATGGGGCTTTGCAGCTACAGCAATGGAATGCTGTAGCTGATGATGAGCCGGTTTTCGTCAACGCCTCTGGCGAAGTCCGATCGATAACTTGCGTTTCGCCAGCGGATCCCGAGGTTCTTCAGTGCGCCGCTCTGGAATATGTACTGCAGTTCAGTGTTTCGCTCCCACTCATTGCCGGTGGCATTACTAGCGAGCTCGACGTCATGACCCTTCACGTACCGAGACATGAAGGTCAGGCCTGGTACTCCCACAGCGGCAAAATTGAAGTCATACCGCAGCTGCCATGACTTCTCTTTGGCGCCGGCAAAATCGTTGATCTGGACGAAGTTAATCAAGTAGGGATCGGTGCCATCAATGTAAGGGAAGGCTGTGTCACCTGACATCTGCTGATAACCGACGCCAAAACCGTGCCCCTTGACGCTGTACGTCATTATGCCGTTGGCTGACCGGTTATCTATTTTCCCTGCCGCTGAACTGCCGCTATCTCTACTGATAGCAAGTCGTAGATCTGCCTTCAACTGACCTGCAAGTAGCGGTACAGATCCAACAAGGCCGAAGAAGTGCTGGGCATAGATGTCCTCGAGTGCGCCGTACTGGTAAGAGCCGACAAGGTTTTTGGAGAAGCTGTAGTCGAAGCCTGCCAAGTCAAAATGATCAGCAGCAATGCCTGCCTGGAAGCGACGGTTCTTGTTGTTCAGCACTAGGTCTTGAGCAGCAGTTTGGTCGCGATCAGTGACTTTTGTGAGACGACCCGCTACGACATCAAGGGACTCCACTTCTCCAATGCGCAGCAATCCACCTTTGAAGGTCTGCGGCAAGATGCGTCCGTTGTTGGCTTTAACGGTAGGCATGTCCGGGATCAGCGTTCCTATCTCAAGCAGGCTTTCTGAAAACCGTGCTTTCGCTGTCAATCCAAGCTTGGAGTATTCGTCTGGAGCTCTGCCATCATCATGTACAGGCAGAAGCCCGGTGCCTGTTCGATCGGGGCTAGAGTCCAGCTTCAAACCGAGCATCCCGATGGCATCAATACCAAAGCCCACAGGGCCCGGCGTGAAGCCTGACTTAGCATCGAGAATGAAGCCCTGAGCCCATTCATCGCGCTTGTTCTGGCCCGCACCATCTCGAAAGTCCCGATTCAGATAGAAATTCTTCGTTTGAAGAGAGACCTTCGAATCTTCTAGGAAGCCGTCAGCTAGTGCGGGAGTGGCAAGATTGCCAAGGCTGAGAAAGGTGCAGATCGGGATTACGTTATGTGCCTTCATGATTACTCCTGGCGTTTACTGCGCACACAGGAGATGGGCACGCAGAAACAGCCAAATTGTTTTTGTTGGTTGGAGTGACGCGTTATTTCTGCTGGGTTACCGGGGAGGGACACGTCACCAAGGTTCGCTTACGCCCAGCGTTTGTGGCACTGAGCAGCTCACCCAAAATGGTCAAACGACCGGTTTACGTCCCGAGCTTCTTGTAAAGGGCCGGAGTCGCAATCTGGCTTCATTGGAGAAGCTGATCACTTCAACCACAGGTGAGCTTGCCCACCTGTGCATTGCTTGGTTAAGGAAGGCCCTCAGTTGAAAATGTCGATGGTTCCAATCGCGATAGCCGCAACGAACATCACCAGGCACGTACCGATGCTCCAGCCGATGGACGCTCGTTGGTTGTCTCCGTAGTCCAGGTCAAGCAGTCCACAGAGCAGATAGGTTGAGGCAACCAGTGGGCTGAGCAGATGTACTGGCTGCCCGATCAATCCGGCGATGGCCATTTCTTTAGCGCCGATGCCGTAATGGCTCGCAGTCTCGGCCAGGATGGGAAGGATCCCGAAGTAGAAAGCGTCGTTGGTCAGCACGTAGGTGAAAGGCATGCTGAGGAACGCAGTGATGACCGACATGAAATGGCCAGCGGATTCAGGGATCACATGGATCAGGCTTTCCGAGATCGCTTTGATCATCCCTGTGCCGGACATGATCCCGACGAAGATGCCAGCGGCGAAGATCAGCAGGGTTACCGCCATGACGTTGTCGGCGTATTTTCCGATGACTTCCTTTTGGTCTTTGACGCTCGGGAAGTTCACCAAGACGCCCAGGCCGAAGGCAAGCATAAAGAGGATTGGAAGGGGCATGAGGCTGAGCATCATCATGGTAATCAGCGTGATGGTGAGTACAGCGTTGAAAAGGAAGCGCCAGTCGGTCAGTTTAAACTCGGTGAAGTGGCTCATGACCTCATCGTGATCGAGTTGCACGACACCCAGACGACGGCGCTCCCGGCCACCGAGGTAAAAGGCCGCGAAAATTACCCAGCCCGCTCCAGCGATCATGAGTGGCAGCATCTCGATGAACAGTTCAGTGATGTCGACGTGCATGGCGCTTGCCGCACGCGAGAAGGGCCCCGCCCAAGGGAGGATGTTCATCACCCCGTTGGTCAGCAACAGAACGGTGGCCAGAACCTGAAGGCTCATCCCTGTGCGTCGGTATAGCGGAAGGAGTGCTGCGGTGGTGATGATGTAGGTCGTGGCACCATCACCATCCAGCCCCACGCAAATTCCGAGCACTGCAGTGCCGATGACAATCTTCAGCGGGTCGCCTTTCACGCACTTCAGGATCAGCTTGATCAGCGGATTGAACAAACCTGCATCGGTCATCATGCAGAAGTAGAGGATCGCGAAGGTCAGCATGATCCCTGTCGGGGCCAGCATCTTCACGCCATCGAACATCATGGGGCCGAGCTGGGTTGCAAATCCTCCCAGGCTTGCGAATGCAACCGGCACCAGAATCAGGGCAACCAGTGGTGAAAGGCGTTTGCTCATGACGAGGTACATGAAGCAGACGATCATTGTGTAGCTCAAGAGAGTGAGCATGTAGCCCTCTTATTATCTGTTTTGTATGAGTAATAGTTTTCGCTGGCCGTTTTTTAGCCGAGCAAAGCCCGTGCGCCATATGCACAGGGCCGCACCACGAAGTCGTTAGGCTGGAGCGTGCGAGAACATTCGCTTTCCTGAGTGGCCGGGGTCAGCCCTCAAGATGTGTCCTGTCGACGAGTCGGTGATGAACAGGCCGCGATTACCTTCGCCACCAAAGGCGAGGTTGGTGAGCGTGCGGCCTTCGGTGCATGACTTGAAGCGATAGAGCGGCACAGCGTGGGAATCAAATGCCCACACACATCCATTGCCTGCATCGCATACATACAGATTTCCTGACTCATCCAGAGCCATACCGTCTGCGCCACTCACACCCCCGGCCATAGCGGTGAACACACCCACCTTGGACGTAGTGCCATCGGGTTGAAGCGGGAGTCGCCATACTGCGTTTCCGCGAGTCATCGCTACCAGCAGTGCTTTCTCCTGAAGATCCATCACCAGGCCATTAGGGCTAGGGCCGTTATCCAGCAAACAATCCAGGCGTTGTTGCTCCAGGTCGTAGCGGAAAACTCGACCCGTTGGATCATGCATGCCTGTCTGGCCTTGATCGGTGAAGAAGAGGCGCCCCTGTCGGTCAAAGAACAGATCATTTACACCCTTGAAGCCTTCACTTCGACGATGCGTCAGGAACGGCTCGATGCGTCTGCTGATAGGGTCGAGAACGAGGATCCCGTTCTTGTAGTCGGCAATGAAGATTCGCCCGTCACGATGGATTTTCAAGCCGTTAGGCCAGCCGTCGTATTCAACAACCAGTTCCCAGTCACCCTGTGGGGAAATTCGAAAGATCCTGCCATACGGGATGTCTGTGACATAGAGATTGCCGGCCTGGTCGAAGGAAGGCCCTTCCAGGAAGCTCGCGACCTGCTGGCCTGGCTTGTTGGCTCTGACCCAGTCGGAATCCCCGTCACGCCAAAACTCTTTCGGCAGTCTGCTGAAGACTTCTGTTGGGCGTTCCTCGGGAGGGGCATACAGGCTCATGGCAAATCTCCATGTGAAAACAGACACACGACGCTGAGGCTCAAACGGCCGAGTCTGGGCCAATCTCATCAGTGTACGTTGCCTGGGATATCTTGTTGTTTCGAGCGACTGTTCTATTCGGTAGAACGTCATTGCTCTTGGTAGAACACTTTCCAAGCTATTTTCTTTGCTGTCAAGTCTCGCTCGAAACTCACGATCGCTCTCAATAGCCAGCGAAAAGCCGACCTTATCCTTTCATCGTCAGCCTCATTGACAGGTGTGAAAATGTGGGTAGATACTAAAACAGAACTTAATTCTGCCTGACAGAACAATCATAAAAACTGCGCTTCGCCTCGCAGCCGCACTGAGTGAATGTTCGGACAGGCTCTCCCCAGTAACAGGAGAACCTCCGTGAAAGAAGCGACAGATATCGACATCCTCGTCAGCGAAGTCGGGCCCAGAGATGGCTTGCAGAGCGTCAAGGCCACCATGCCTACCGAATTGAAGCTGGAGTGGATTTCAGCTTTGGCGGGCGCGGGCTTGAGAGAGATCGAGGTCGGCTCGTTTGTATCTCCGAAGCTGCTGCCGCAGATGGCCGATGCGGCCCAGGTCGTCGCTCATGCCCTGACCCTGCCGAACCTTTTCGTCACTGCCCTGGTGCCGAATCTCAAGGGTGCCGAAGCCGCTTTCAACGCTGGTGTGCACAAGATCACGCTGCCCATTTCCGTTAGCGAGCAGCACTCGATATCAAACATCCGCAAGACACACGCTCAAGTCTTCGATGAGGTTCAGGCGGTGGTTGCCTTGCGTAATGAGCGCTTCCCGAATGTCCTGATCGAGGCCGGCGTTTCGACAGCCTTCGGTTGCACACTTCAAGGCGTCGTAACCGACGACGAGACCATGGCGATTGCCTTGAAAATGGCGGAACTAGGGGTAGACGAAGTCGGCCTTTCAGATACGGTCGGCTACGCCAACCCGGTTCAAGTGCGTCGACTTTTCACTCGTCTGTTCCAAGAGCTCGGCGCGCTCGCAGGCAGCGCCCACTTCCACAACACTCGGGGCCAGGGTCTGGCCAACGTCGTCGCTGCACTGGACGCAGGCGTGAAGACGTTCGATGGCTCTCAAGGCGGCTTGGGCGGCTGTCCATACGCGCCGGGTGCTTCGGGCAACATCGTCACTGAAGATTTGGTGTACCTCCTTGAGTCGATGGGCCTGAAAACCGGCGTCGACATTGATCGCTTGGTTGCGGCACGTGAGGCACTACGCCGTGGGCTTCCCGGAGAGCCTGTCTACGGCTTCATCCCAGATGCCGGCGTTGGCAAGAATTTCACCTATGCGAAGGAGGCCATATGAGCCTGCACGAAGAACAATCTCTCCCCCTGTCTGGCATTCGCGTAGTTGAGTTTGTCCACATGGTAATGGGCCCAACCTGCGGGCTGCTTCTTGCGGATCTCGGCGCCGAGGTTATCAAGGTGGAGCCCGTGCCGGAGGGCGACAACACCCGTCGACTGATGGGATCGGGTGCCGGCTACTGGATGACCTACAACCGCAACAAGAAGAGCTTTGCGGTGGACATCAAGTCCGAGGAAGGCATGGCCGCTGTGAAGAAATTGCTCGCCACGGCAGATGTCGTGACTGAAAACTTCCGTCCTGGCGCCATGGAGAAATTGGGCCTGGGCTACGAGCAAGTCAAAGCCATCAAGCCGGACGTCATCTACAGCTCGATGAAGGGCTTCCTGCCAGGCCCCTATGAGAAGCGCACGGCGCTGGATGAGGTCGTACAGATGATGACGGGCTTGGCTTACATGACTGGGCCTGTCGGGCGCCCATTGCGCGCCGGAGCCTCTGTCAACGATGTGATGGGCGGTATGTTCAGCACTGTCTCAATTCTTGCCGCCCTGCTGCAGCGCAAAGAGACTGGCCGTGGTCAGTTCGTACAGACCGGTCTGTTTGAAAACTCGGCCTTCCTAGTCGCTCAGCACATGATGCAGAAAGTCGTGACCGGTAAAGCGGCAGCACCAATGCCGAGTCGAATTTCGGCTTGGGCTATCTATGACGTTTTCGAGACTGCCCAGAATGGTGAGCAGGTCTTCATGGGCGTCGTCAGCGACAGTCAGTGGGTCTCATTCTGCGAAACCTTCGACTTCCCTGAATTTGGAAAGGACGCCGAACTGAGTCGGAACAACCAGCGCGTTCAAGCTCGAGACCGAATAATTCCTATGGTGCGGGAGCGCTTGTCTGGCATGGATAAGCAGACCGTGATGGCTCTCTGTGAGAAAGCCGGCTTGCCGTTTTCCCCCATTCAGCGACCGGAAGACATGTTTGAGGATGAGCACCTTAATCAGTCTGGCGGTATGGCAGAGCTGACGTTGCCAGATGGCGAGCAGGTGAAGGTGCCGATGCTGCCTTTTGAGATGAATGGCCAACGCTTTGGCGCTCGTCTCAATGTCCCGACCCTAGGCAGCCATTCGAGAGAGCTGCTTGCACAGCTGGGTTACGGTGACGACGAGATCACTCAGCTCGAAGCTAGCGGCACGGTCAAAACTGCCTAATCACAACTGATGCAAGCCTCCTGCCAGGGCTCGCTAGCGACACCCTTTTCACATCGAGCTCGAAATGACTCTCGGGCGAAATCAGCAGCGCTACTGGTACTGGATGTACTAGAAGCCTGTGCTCACCGATGGCCCATCCAGCCACGGTATTCATAACAACAAAACCGAGGATACAGTCATGGCTAATGTCACGACCCCGGATACCCATTTGTCCATGCCGCAGCCTGAAGTCACATCTCTGTTGCAGCAAAGAGCAATGAAGAAGGCCGCTTGGCGGCTTATCCCATTGCTGGCACTGGCCTATTTCTTCAACTACCTGGATCGCACAAGTGTCGGTTACGCAGCCCTGCAGATGACCGACCAGCTCGGGCTGACTGCTGCTCAGTTTGGCCTGGGTGCAGGGATCATGTTTGTGGGCTATTGCCTTTGCGAAGTCCCCAGTAACCTGGCCATGTACCGGTTCGGCGCACGGCTCTGGATGGCTCGAATCATGATCACCTGGGGACTTGCCGCAGCAGCCACGGCATTCGTTATCGGCCCCTATAGTTTCTACGTTGTTCGTTTCCTCTTGGGTGTTGCCGAGGCCGGCTTCTTTCCTGGAGTAATCTTCTTCCTCACCCTCTGGTTCCCTGCCCAATACCGTACTCGGGTACTGGCTTGGTTCACAGTTGCAACGCCGATCTCCTTCCTTGTAGGTGGCCCACTTTCTATTTACTTGCTTCAAATGCACGGTGCTTGGGGGCTCGCGGGATGGCAGTGGATGTTCATCATTGAGGGTTTGCCAGCTTGTGTCCTGGGGCTCATCACGTTGAAGGTGCTTGCCAATCGGCCTAACGAGGCCAAGTGGCTGTCCCAAGAAGAGAAGGACGCTCTCACCGGCATGCTGGAGAAGGAAAAGGCGAACACCAAAAAAAGCCACGGCTTCGCTGCAGCACTGAAGGATCCGCGAGTGTGGATCTTGAGCTCCATCACCTTCAGCTTCACCATCGGCACCTACGGTATCGGTATCTGGCTGCCGCAAATGCTGAAGGCGCAGGGCGTAGAAATAAGCTTGATCGGATGGGTCGCTGCAGTACCGTATTTCTTCTCAACCATCGGCCTGTTGTTCTGGGCCAAGCATGTTGACCGGAGCGGACGCGGGATCTTGAACCTGATCACAGCGTTGGTACTGGCCGGCCTTGCTTTGATCTTTGCGGTGAATATGAACGCCCTGATTCCAGCGCTGGCAGGCATCACACTGGCCCTGGTGGGAACAATCTCGGCGAAAACGATCTTCTACACGCTGCCGGCGAAGTTCCTGAGTGGCCAAGCTGCTGCTGGGGGTATTGCTCTGATCAACTCCATAGGTGCATTTGGCGGGTTCGTCGGGCCATACCTGATGGGTTTCCTGAAGGACTACACCCAGTCTTTCACGGCGGGCCTGATGGTCATGGGATGCATCCTATTCTTCGCCGCCGTGATGGCATTGTCCCTGCGACTGTTTATGCATGATGCCTGAAGTCTGATGTTGGTAAAGCAGAACGTTGTTCTGGACAATGGACTAGCTGCTAACCGTACTCACAGGTAAGGTATCAGCCATCTGAACGGCCCCTTCAAGGGGCCGCTTTTTCACGATTGTGCCGAGAAGAAGTCTGATGTCACCAAAAAATGAGCCAACGGTAGCCGAAGCTTCCAAGAACAATGCTGACGGAGGGGTGGCAGCGGTTGATCGAGCCTTTGCGATCCTTAGAGCTTTCGAGCCTGATCAAAGCACTCTCCCGCTAGCTGAGATCGCTCGTCGCACTGGTTTGTACAAAAGCACCATCCTTCGACTCATGAGCTCTTTGGAAAGGGCTGGATTTATCAGGCGCCTGGCTGACGGGCAGTATGCTGTGGGCCATGAGCCTCTGCGATTGGCTCAGATTTACCAATCCTCTTTCCGTCTACGCGACACGATCTATCCGGTGCTTGAGGCACTGACTGAAGAGAGTGGCGAGACCTCTTCGTTCTACGTGATCGAGAACGATATCCGAGTGGTACTTTTCAGAGTAGAACCCAAGCGAGCAGTGCGCTTCAGCATCCATGAGGGTGACCGATTCCCGCTGCATGCCGGAGCCTCCGGAAAGATCCTCAGGGCATTTGGCCCGCCAGCTGATCGCGCTTTAGCTGAGGTGCGGGAACAGTTCTGGGCAGCTTCGTTCGGAGAACGTGACCCAGACACATCATCGATCTCTGCTCCTGTGTTTGGTGTCGGCCATGAGTTCAAAGGTGCTCTCACGCTGTCAGGCCCCTCCGAGCGTTTCAACAAGGATCAGCTCCAGGCGGCTCGACTATTGCTGTTGAAGCGTGCTGCCCAGGCGACAAGTCTGCTCGGGGGAAGCAACAATGAGTTACTCGCCGCTTTACAAAAGGCGGGGGAAAATAGGATTGCAACTTTTTAAATTGGGTCGGTTGCTGCCATTTACCAATGACAGTTGTGGATCGGAGGCAGCCATTCGCGAAAGTCAGTTAGTGGCCATTTGCAACCATTCGATGTGTCTACGAAACCAAAAGCGAGTCAGTTAACAACGCAGAGGCAAGCAGATGAAGCGAACACTGCTGGGAATGGCGGAGGCAGGTGAGCCTCTACTGAACCAAGCGCTGGAGGCCATCAGGGCTTACAACGAGGCAATGGCCCAAGGCCGATCCGACGCCGATCTCGAGCGCCTTCGCATCGAGGCGGATCATCTGTACCAGACTGTGATTGACTATCAACTGCACAAAGCCGGTACACTAGGCGAATCAGTACACTAATTCGAAATGTGCCGTCGGCAGGCCGCTTACGTAGCAAAGCTGATTGCGAGGCTGTCCTCAATTAGATCTCACCTCCTTGGAAGTGCCCAAACTGCTACCGCGGAAGCTAACGTAATTCAGGCAGGCTATGGTTCAGCTATTCGCATAGACCCTGAGGATTTCCATAATGGCGAAGGATCTCAACAGCGTTCTACCTCCAGATCATCCAATGTACTCGGACGCTGTAGAGGCTATGAAACGGTATCACCAGGCACAAGCCGGAGGTATCACCGGAGCGGAGCTTGAGCGTTTCCGGCTGCTGGCTGAACATCAGTTTCAGGCCGTTACTGACTATCAGCTAAGCGTCCTTGGCGGCCCAGCCAAGCCCAATCATTAGCGATAAGTTAAACGCCATACCGTTTGTTTCCCCCAGATGTGATGCAGTAGCGGCCGCCTCTAGGGCCTATGCAGACACGACCAGAGGAGCAGGGGCACGATGATCCATATTCAGGTGTTGAGCTGCGAACTGGTTGCGGAGCAGGGCGCTCCCTTTTGGGCTGCGAGGTGACAAAGCAGTTCGAGCCGCTGCAGAGGTTTTTGTAGGAGATCCATCGTTGTGGTTGGCCGTCGAGGCTGATTCGCGCCCATTCCGCTTTTTGCTCATAGACCTGAACCTTCTCCCCTCGCTTGAGGCTGGAGATCACTTTCCCTCCCGGTTGAGCGCGCAGATTCAGCTTGTCCGCGTTGACGAAATGCTCGGGTGCCGAGGCTTGTGTAGGTTGTGGTGCTGGTGATGAAGTTGAGGCCAAAGTGCTAACCGGCGCCCGGCTGACTGGTGGCTCAGTTTTAGGAGAATCCTTCTTGCCAATGGCCCAGATCATCACGAAGAGAACCAGCAGAGGCAGGAGCCATGATTGACCTTTCTTGCGCATATCCTTTGCACCCTCTAAATGATTCTGTCCTTTTTAGCGGTGGCTAGCTGGGGCCTAGCGAGCAATTCTCCATCTGCCACCACCGATGTTATTCAGCTTAGCCGAGTGAGGCGGCTGTGAGCGGCAGCAGCCTTAGCGGCATCAAGCCGTCTTCGGAAGATCACTGAATGAGAGACACCAAGCGGAGCGCGCCGGGCTGATAAAAGGCCTGCCAAGGGCTGAGTCGTCGCAAGGCGATGGCTCGGTTCACGACAGCCGGGCCAGTAGGGCACGCCCTCAACGCTCTACAAAGCTTTCAACATGCGCTCCAGGCTCTGATGCTCCCATGTCGATAACAGAGCAACCGGATCTGTCCGGTCACCAGGATCGAAATCCCAGCGCTGCCCATCCGGGCTCACGCACCGCTCGCAGTAATCCAGTTCGTCACAGTCGTTGTAGATCGTGATCCGCCATCCATCTACATCCACTTCAAAATGGCAGGCGTACACCTGCTCCCAGGACTGGCTGCCAATCTTGGTCATTGTCCGGCGCCCGAACACCGCTTCTCGTAACACCTGGCTCACGTCCCGGGCCGTTAACGCGCCTGATGGTATGTCGTGCCGGCTGTGTTCGGTCATACGCTGCTTGAGCCTCTCAGTGATCAGCCACCGATAATAACCTGTGTCAAAGGAGCTCCGTAAACACACAGGGTAGGGGCGTTTGGTGGATGCAGTGACAGGAAGAGGCTGGAGTACAAATGTGCTCCGTGTGCCTAGGGAAAGCTGACTTGCTCCATCTCGTGCATCCGGCTGGCAGGTTGCGCTGCCTCCACGAGCGACAGTTCAGGCAACGTGGCGATCCGTCTTCTTCTGGCATGCAGCCTTTGAGTCATCTCTGGTGTCTTTGATGTATCGCTAACGAGATCCGCGCTATGAATCCAACGACACCAGACGGACGCTACTTCGTTGTCAAAGGTGAGCTCTGGCGCAGCACGAATCCTTCATTGAGTGAATGCGAGCGGCAACGCCTTGTGCATGCCCTAATGGATGCTCGACGAGATGTCAAAAAGGCCAAGCGCGCTGACGATTCGAGCATGCTCAAATCTGCGCGTGAGCGAGTGAATGCTGCCAAAGTGGGTCTGGGCGAGCGGGGGCCCGTTTGGTGGGACGACGGCAGCCCGGACTACAATCGCTGTCGGGTAGACCTTTCGCCATACGCTGATTGGTACAACGCTTTGGATGCCACAAAGGGTGAGTAATGTACGTCGAAAAGACCTTCACACCTCAACAGCTATTTGAAATGGTGTGGGAGCGATCTGTCCTCATCATCGCAAAGGAAATAGGTGTCTCGGATGTGGGCTTGTCGAAGGCCTGCCGCAAAGCGGGGATCACTTTGCCTACCCGGGGGCATTGGGCCAAGCCAGTCTCAAAACGCCCGCGTCGTCCAAAGCCCCCAGCCTCCACCACGCCAATCACGTTTCACGTTCTAAATGTCGAGAAGGCTGCCAGGCTGAGGCCAGAAAATGTGATCAAAGACCCTAAAATCTTGATCGTGCCAACGGAGTTATCTGACCCCCATCCATTGGTAAAAAAATGGCTAAGTGCAGCGAGGAAGGCCAAAGAGCTCAACAATGCACTGGTATTCGACAGAACAAAGGTATTGAACTCGCACATCTCCAGGAATGAGGTGGATCGCTGCGCGCTTCTCTACGATAGCTTGATCAAAGCCAGTGAGTCGTCGGGGTACACCTGGGGTATTGGTAGTAACGGTAGCTTCGTGCAAGTTGACGGGGAGGAGCTACTGATCACAATCCAGGAGCGGATAAAACGCTTCGATATTCCACCGCCCCCTCCGAAACCTTTCAAGCCTGGGCAGCAATGGAGGCCTGACGTTACCGCGATGAGAGCGGCTCGCTTTGGGTGGGAGCCCACTGGCGTAATTTCCCTCATCGTCGATGCACGATCCGAGGTTCTCATTCAAAAAACTTGGACTGACAGCAAAACAGGGATGCTTGAGTCGAAGCTCGGTCAGATCCTCACAGGTTTCGTTCGTATCGCCCAATCTGTGAAAGCCCAACGATCATCCGAAGAAGCTAGTCGCCGTCGATGGACTGAGGAGGAGCGGGTGCGCAAAGAAAGGATTTACCAGCAACGTCGTTTGGAGAACCTGCGCCAGAATTTGATGAAAAATCTAGTAAGCTGGGAGCGCGCTCAACGGCTGCAAGCATTCATCCAAGCGACGGTTCAAAGTTCGCCTCCGGACGAGGCAACTCAAATGGCATTGGCAATGTGGGTTAGCTGGGCTACACAACAAGTCGAGCTGCTTGATCCATTAAAAGTAGATATCCCGAAAGTTATTGAGCTGTCCGTGGACTTGCCAAACTCAGAATGTGGCTACTGGAGCAGCAGCAAGCAAATCGGGGACTGGTGGCCCTGATTTTCATTTGGTTTTGAACTTGAACTGCGTTAGGATTCTCTTAAGATCATCTACACACTACGGAGTATGCACATGTCGCGGCTTGCAGAGTTTAGACAGCTTGAACAAAAATTGGCTGCCCAGCTGGCAGAATTGGAGGCCATGAAAGGCAGCTCTGAGCTGCAGAAAGAGATTGAGTTTGAAACCAAATTGCGTGGTCTTTTGGCCAAATATGGCTACAGCTTGCGCGATATCGTAAATATTCTGGATCCAGCAGCAACTCGTCGTGTTGCTTCTCCTGCTGTATCGCAGAAAGCGCCTCGCCGGGAACGTCAGGTAAAACGTTATGTCCATCCTGAGAACGGCGAAGTTATAGAAACGAAAGGGGGTAATCACGCGGGCCTGAAGGCCTGGAAAGCTCAGTACGGTTCGGATGTCGTGGAAAGCTGGCTCGCCCGCTAAGCTAATTCCTCAGCCCGGTCAGAACCATTGATCGGGCTGATATCATAGTTTCTTTGAAATAGTTACAGTGTAACTGGCATCTCGCGTGTGGCATTCATTGAGCTAGACGGTATCGTGGTCTACAGTGGCTACCATATGCGCTGCATACCCATCTCACGATTGAAAAAGGGGCTCTTCCCTCGGCAGACCCTGATGCTTGCATCCGACGCGACTGACGAAGTTGATGGCATCACCCATTGGGAGCAGGACAAAGCGGCAAAGTCCCCCTTCTGACGTGGGTCAGGGGGTGGATGCTGATGAGCGCGGCCCTCTGCTCAGCGAAGTCTACACCCGCAAGTACGCAGGCTAGGAATCGATGGGATCTGGAGGAAGGTGCGCAAATGAAAGATAGCTATGGGGCTAGCTATGAGCAAGCATCAGGTACCTAATAAGCTTTCCCAGCTCGCCTTTGAGTTCTTCTACTGGTTTTCGCGATTTGAGTTTTGCCTAAAGGAAAACGGCTACCTCAAATCGGAAAAAGCCGGGGATAGGGCCGAGCCAGGTTGGGGCGCGTTTGTAGGTGCATTCGCGCAGAAGTATGAGCTCTGCGCTATTGCCTGCGAGCTCCTCGCCGCCCCACCGGATCGGCAAGTTGTCGGTGCAAACAAGTCTCTGGACTGGAGGCCTCTGCGGTTTGATAGCTGTGGCTCTGATCTTGAGAAGGTTGTCCTGTCGGTGAAAACTGTACGCAACAACCTGTTTCATGGTGGTAAGCATGGCGCTGCCGGCTGGGACGACCCACAGCGAACTCATTCGCTGATCACCTTGAGCTACAAGGTGCTGGAAAACCTTGTAGAGCTCGCAGACTTTCGAGCAGACTATGAGCGAAGGTACTGAGGGCTTGGGTTAACTAAAGGCACATAGGAGCCTAACGGTGAGCCATGGTGGCTCGTCTAACGTGTCACCAGTCTCTGGCCTGAGCCAGTTTCTCTCTGAGCTCCGGCACGAGGAAAGCGGTGTCACGGTTATAGGTTGGATCTGTTGGAATGCGGCTTCGTGGTTCGCCATTCCCTCTTTCATAACCTGTATGCGTCGATGCCAAGTACGCTTGGTGTCCTGATCTTTTAGGTATTGCTCGTTGCCATAAAGCCTCAGCGCCCAACCAAACGCGTAGAGGTAGTCCTTGTAGTGATCGAAAGCCGTGTTGGCGACGTTTACCCGATTATCTTGCTGAGTGAAGTCAGGAGGGCGGATGAGTAAAGGCAGTCACGGTTGTGAGGGCGCATGGTGCTCATACGATATGCTTGCGACATACCAGGTCGCTTCGCCTGTTGGTGTTTGCACCACTACCTCATCGCCTTCTTCTTTTTTCAAAAGCGCACGCGCCATGGGGGAGTCTATTGAGATGTAGTCATTTCGTCCATAAATCTCATCATAGCCAACAATTCTGAATCGCTTGCTCTCACCGCCCTCATTTTCAATTTCGACCCAGGCGCCGAAGAATACTTTGCCTTCTTGCTCCGGGGAGTAATCGACGACGCGAATATCCTCAAGCCGCTTCCTTAAATAGCGAATTCGTCGATCAATTTCACGCAGCAGCTTCTTGTTGTATTGATAATCTGCGTTCTCACTCCGATCACCAAGGGACGCCGCCCAAGTGACCTTTTGGGTGATCTCGGGGCGATAGGTGTGCCAGAGATGGTCGAGCTCTGCCTTCAGGGCGTTATGGCCTGCGCGGGTGATGATGTTAGTGGCCAATCTCGGCTCCTATGGTTAATCGGGCACCGAGCGCTCTTCTATCGGGCGCTCGACGATTGCATGATGACGGTGACATTTTACCGCTTCGGCTGAGAGCCTTGAGCCACCACGTATCCTCTGTGCGAGCCTATCACGCTGAGGAAGGCAGAGTGCGATGAGCAAAGGGGGTCTTCACGCAGTGTTGCTCATGATCGATCTCTAACTCGGTGGAGAAGGGTGAGGTCAACTGCACCACAGTAAATGGTGCAATCTTGGTGTACAGCTTGGGAGACCCGCAAGCCCGGCGGGGCAAAAGGCTAGAGATGCTTCAAGGCCTTATCAATCGCATTCATTGTACCTGGTCTGAAGAGCTCGTCATTGTTTGGCCCGTAGACCTCGCCTCGTGGCCCGCGCGTGAGTGAACGCTTAGTAAAAAAGACTTCAGAACTGATGTATTCCAACGCCCGTCGCTCTCCTGGTAGTAGCTTGAACTGTGCTGCCGGCTGTTGCCGTAGGTCGATTTCAAACACTCGATCGCTTGGCAGCACCTCTTTGATTATCCGTTGTGCTGCCCTGAGCTCCGCCAACAGCATCTTGGCCAAGAGCTTCGTTTCCCCCGTTGGTAGCGCTTCAATCCACCCGTACGGCCCGGTAGCTTTAGGCTCCTTAGGCCCTACTTTGGGTGCAAACGAGTCGATCAGTGCGCGGTAGTTGGCACCGCTCGCATTATGCAAGCTCTGTGTTGCCGGGACGCCGTATGCCTTGCCAACGCGAGAAATCATCGCGTAGCTGAAATCGGTGCTGCCTCGCTCGCGTTGCTCATTGCATGCCATGTAAACAGCATCGAGCGTTTTGTGCGTGCGGGGTTTGCTGGTGGCTTTAAGCTGTGCCAAGAGCTCTTCGGGGGTCATCAGGCATACTCCTCATGCGATTGCAGAACTACCGATTCGCCCACCTGCTCGAACGTATATTCGATCACACCCGCGTCTTGGGTATTGCGTGTTCGTTGAGCGTTATCATTTTCGAGAGCGTAGGTAAGCACCGCGCTGGCTTTCTCCCCCTTCAGTAGCATCTCGAAGGATTGCGTGGTGAGCCTTTGGTTTTCTGGTAGATCTCGCATCAGCAATCGTCCATCTACAACTGCGTCCAGGTTGTCCCATGATCCCAGGCGTGAAAGCAGGAACTGGGTAGCCTGATTGCCGATGACCAGTTGCTGCCGCTTGTCCAGCCGGAAGAATGTCGGCTGAAGCTCGTTCAGCTGCAGAAGTCGATCCAAGTGCTGAGAGCGTGTCGTGAGCGCCAAGTCGGCTTTGGCTGAGACGTAGATCTGAGCATTTTCGCAGACCTCGCTCAACTGTTGGAAAAAGGATGTTTCCTCAAAGGCAAACATTACCTCATGTTCTTCTTGAATGATAAGTTGAGTGGCGTTTGAAGCATGGTCGTTGTCAACCTGTTCGTTGAGGGCGGCTTGGCACTGTTCCACTAGTCGCTTGATTCCATTCATGTCCGACAGATACATGTCTGCCGTCCGGGAAGCAGTGGAAATTTGTCCATAGTTGCCATTGATCTGAGATTCAAGTTCATCTAGCTCTGTGGTATCGTAAGTCCCACCCGCATTTTCAATGTCACTCTGATCTTCCCTGCATTTTTTGGCGCGCTGCTCCAAGTCGTAGTTGAGCTCTTCCATATCATGGATGTGGTCAAACTGGAACTTTGCCGCAAGCGAGATCTCATTGCTCAGAGATAGCAGGCCTCCCAAGAAAACTGGCCCAGTAATGAAATGTCTACAGCGAATGCAGTTCTCACTTCCAAGGTAGCCCGCAGGTACGTATGTCCACTTTCCGACTTCTGCCATGAAGCCGTCGTGGCAACGATCAGCAGCATAGGGGCATAGTCCGTAATCCCTGAACAACGTACTGCCTGGCGCTAAACTTCCTGCAAATCGAGCAATGGCTTCAGAATTGTTTGTGATCAATGCATGTCGCACCTGCTCGGTGCGACCCTGCTGGATTTTCTGCCAGTCCTCTCTAGCCTTGGAGGACAGGGCCCGCTTCTCTGCCTCCGTAAATTTTAGCCGCATCATTTTTTCATTGATTTTCACGTAGTACATAGTCATGACAACAGAGCTGTGACCTACGATCTTAACGATCATTTCCATAGGAATACGCTCGTCCATAACATAGGCGGTAATCAAGCTGACCCGCATGGTATGAGGAGTATAAATAGAGGTGTAGGAAGTGACTCCATTCGGATTTCCGTTTAGTGTTGCCAGTTCGACACTTTTAGGTTGTGAGTTATAAAGAGCGATGGCGATACGGTTGTGAAGTCTAGGGGAGAAGCTTCCGCTGCATTCTTCTGCTCCGAGCTCGCGGAATAAAAAGCAATTGCTTCCCTTGGCCAGAAGATCATTTTCTGAATAATTTGTATGGCGGCACTCAATCCAAGGCATCGCCCTGATGATCGGATTATATTTAGTCTGCCATTCCCTGAGTCTGATACACCACAGGCCAAGTGCTGCTGGCATCCAAGGCACGTCATAGGTTTGGCGCTTGCGTGAAGTTTTGTTGGTTGTGACATGCATGCCAATTTCATCGTCGTCATACCGTTTGATGAATCCCTGTGGCTTAGGCTTGCCTTTAATTCGATTGGGATTGTTAATCCATGCAATTTTACCATCACGAATGACAGGGATTTCCTGGTCACCCTCCCCGGAGTCAGCGTAGGCAATCTGAATACCGCGTAGCGGCACTGAGGCAAGGGCGTAAGTATGCATCCAGGCGGCTGGGAACCAGATACGGCACTTTCCGTTCACGAACTTGTAGACGCAGTTAGGGTCGTCAGGGTCAATCAGGTTTTCATCGAATTCATACCAGTCAGCCTCAAACTCATGCAGGTGAGTGAGGTCTGAGAAACTCTGAGCAGTAGGGGGAATAATCCAGTCCCGCAATCCGGCTACGTGGTGGAATGCCAGACAAGGTTTGACGGTTTCACTTGGCTGAAAAATGGGTGCGATTGCCGGATTGATCACCATGAATGGATCCCGGGCTCCCTCAATCATGATACGTTCGCGGGTATCTTCGCACTCAATGCTCAAATTGCTACTAATATAGTGTTCAGAAAACTCCTTGAGCGCGTTAACTACCTTGCGCTGCAGCGTTTCCTTTAGGGTGGTGATATAGAGTTTAAATTCATCTGTGTTGAAGCGGTCTGATGTGAAAATGTCGGTTGGATGGCGACCGATTTTCCTGGGGGCGAGAAAGTCGCGAACGTAGCGGACAATGTAGTTCTCTTTGGTCGAAGCGCCCCTGACACTGCGTAAGAACTTTACGATTGCCGGTTGCCACTGCTCATAAGGCGCACGCAAGGTCGAAATAGTATAAGGCTCTGTTTTTCCAAGGAAAGAAGTCCAGTTGATCCACTCATCATCATATACCTTGTCAGGTGTGAGTGGAAAACGATTGTCGCCAGTTTCAATGATATGGGCCTTGTACTCTAATGCAGAACTAAGGCCGAGCGGCTGAAGTTTTGCAACGACTTCCTCGTAAGAGTATGGCTTGATCATGTCGCATAGATCAAACCAGTTTACCCAGTCGTGAGGGAAACACCGCTCCGGATTCGCAGGAAGGCATGGGTGTTGCGATAGCTTTTCTCGATACTCTACACTGTTTTTTATGCCGAGATACTTTACGGCAAATTTGAGTTCCTCAAGAGTAGAGCACTTCTCGGGCAAGATAAAGTCGGCCCAAGTGGTGTAATCCTTATATACGTCACGTGGGGCTCCGGGAAGTTTTGGGTCTCCGTGCCGAAGCCGCGCATAATCGGTAATTGAAACAACGCCCAAGTCACGTGCGGCTGCCGCTGCCGCGCGCATCGTTGGGTAGAATGCACCAAAAAGGAAAGCGTGCCATCCGGTCTTCGGCCATGCTCGCTGATAAAAGATGTCTGGCCTTTTGGGGAGCATGGGGTCTTCGCTGAAGCGGGTCAGATAATCATTTTTGACATCGATCCCGAGTTTGCGGACGGCAGCAGTAGCTTCTTCGATAGTGGGATACTTTGGTTGCCCGCCCAGGAAGTCTTCCCAGTCTTTCCAGTTGGGATACGCTCTATCTGGCGATGGGGGGAGGCGAGTATCTTCAGAGAAACATGCATGATATTCGCCTTTCGTGGCAATACCGAGCGCCCGCACGGCAGCCTGGGCTTCATGATAGTGTTCGTAGGGTTTTCGAGCCAGCCCCAGAAAATGCAACCACCCGTGCCACATTTTCTTGTAGGTAGACTCAGGGCCTGCGGGGAGGCGAGGATTCTCTGCTCTCAATTTAATGTAGGCCGCTCGAGTTGTTATGCCTGCATTTCGTACCAGATCTCGCGCATCTTCGTATTTGAGGAGTGCTTCCTTGCCCAGACCCAAGTAATCATTCCATCCATTCCATTCCTTATAGGCTAGCTGAGGAGCTGCATAGAAGCGTGGGTCAATATCGATGCAGGTGTCTCGATAGTCCGACGCAGTACGGAAATGGTAAGAGCGTGCGATTGCGCGGGCCTCATAATAATCTGAATATTTTTGCTCTTTGTCGAGAAAGTCAATCCAGCCCTTCCATTCAGAAATGTATGTTTGGTCTGGTCGAGAAGGGAGTCTGAAATCTCTTTTGTAAAGTTTTAAATATTCGGCGGATGAGGTAATGCCAAGTCTCAAGACTGCACACTTGGCATCTTCAAAGCTGTGGGTTTCGGGTTCGGCTTGCCCGATGAAATGCAAATGGCCACGCCATTCTTCTGGATAGTATTCATGAGGGGCGCTCGGTAGGCGAGGATCCTCTGTGCGGCGCTTTTTATATTCTCTAACGGTTGTGATTTTCAAGCGAATACACGCTTCGCGTGCTTCTTCAAACGTTGGGTAGAAATTTTTTATCTTGCCCATTTGGGGGCTCCAGTAAATTAATAAAAGAAAATTGATATGCGGTCAGTTTTTAATCAGGTACTACTTGATGTGCCGCATCCGTTCGCCGAGTTGCTGCGTAGCGTGGAAGGAATTTATCCGCTGGCGGAGAGGCTTTGTGGCTAGGTTTATGGGTGTGGGAGAATTTGAATGCTTGTTTTCGAGTCTTGCTGTCTGCCTATTTGGATTTCTCAAGTTAAGGTCTCCTTTCTCTGGCTGGTTAAGCAGAGTTAGCTTCCCCCGGTTGTCCTCGTCGGCTTTCTCTGTGGTCTGATTGTCGATGTTGTGTAGGGCAGATAGGAAGCCGCCAGCCGTCTGTTCAAGATAATTGTCCAGAGTGTCGGTGATGCGCTTTAATGATGTTTGACTGCTGTGCATTCTTGGCTCTCTGGAAATTACATTGACTAGTAGGTGCTCGGGGTGTTTTTATAGGGCGAGCGCATTCATGCCTCGAAACCTTCGTCGTAGGTTTAAAGGCGTCTTCAGTAGGCCGATGGCACTTTACTGATAGGTGTGCGAGCCTTTGTGGGTCTGGGTAGAATCTATGGTGATTGCGGTGCGTCCGAATTTGGGAGCGTGGCTTTATGCGCAGCCTCAACTTGGCGCATTTTCTTGCGAAGATCCGAGTTGGTCGGTTGGATATACACTTGGCAAGAGGTTACGCATTTATGGTGCATGGCTTTTTTGATCTCGACAGCACTGAATCCAGCCTCTGCAAGTCGATAGCCATAGGCATGTCGATGTCCGTGTTCGGTAGTGCCATGGTATTTGGCCGGCTCCAGACCAATTCTCTCTACGGCGGCACGATGCAGACGCTGGAAATTCTTGATGGTTTCAGGCTCGCCATTACTGTTGGTAAATGCATACGGGTGTCCCAAGCCTTTCGGTTCTACGCGCTGATAAAGCACGTAATTACGAAAGGCCAAGAGAAATTCTTGAGCTTTCGATGGCGGGAAGAACTGAACTTCAAAGTAACGTTGATTGTTAATGGCGGGCGCCTTCCAGCCGGCATGCTGGGATTCTGATTTCAAATAATCTGTGCGTGGCTTTAGCCGGAATTTTTTAAGTAGATACTCTCTGCGGTTTGCATAGTTGTCGTTCTTGACTTTCCCATCCGATGGATGGTGGATGGTCACGACTGCTTCCATTAGATCTTCATCAATATCTATGTCGTCAAGGTAAATGTGAAATGCCTCGCTTTTACGAATGCCGCCACTGTTCATCAGGATTGTTATGCACTGACTTTTCCAATCGGTACGCAGGTTTTTTTCCTCGTCTTGCTTGCCTGCAATCACGAAACCTTCATCAAGAAGCCTGTGGAAGTGCTTTTCAGGAAAGCGCTTTACTTCATCGACAATCACGCTTGATTGTTGCCGTCCCACCTCGCGGGTAAAGAAGTTCGCCTCTGCTTGCGCGTCGCTCGTTAAGTGATTCAAGAGCTTGTTGTCTTGGCGATGATGGTAGGCGCACCAATTCAGCCGCTCCTCATAGCCAGAGGCGTCCCTGATCGGGTTCATGAGAACCCCACTGTGGCCTGGTTGACGAGTGAGCCAGTCGGTGTATCCCGTCAATAGGTTGATCAGGTCGTCGGCAGTCTCCGTCGTGCGGGGCCCCCAGTACAAGCCTGTCGGGTCTTCCAGGCGCTCGTCGACTGTTCCGTAATACAGCGCATGCCGAAAACCTTTGAGGAGGTCTGTGGGCGAGGTGAAAGGGATGCCGCCGTGGTCAACGAAGGTGAGCAGCAGCCGGACGACCAGGTTCACTTTCTGGTGCCACGATTGGCTCCGATGCTGCTCACTCTGATACTGCAGCAGGGAGGTCAGGATGCCCTTGTCGGTCAGCACAGCCGGCAAGCGAATCGTCTTCACATTGGTCGGCCCCCGGTAGTCGACCTTGACCTTGACGACAGCGTTCATCGATCGAGATCTCGGATGAGGAGGGGACGAATGAGCTGGGGGCGCTTGTTGATGTGGGGCCCATTCGAAAGCGGGGCGACGGTGCCGATGTGGGTGGAGGTCTGATTGTCGAGGCGCATGCAAAATAGATCCTAGATTTTGGGAGTGGGGGCTTGACGTCTTAGGTATACTCGGTATATATTGTTAATAGCTATAAATATATGTTAGCACTATTGCTTTTTCTTTAGGAAGCGCTTTTGCGTTTTTCCTACTATTTTGTGCCTGCCTGCCTGCCTGCCTACCTACTCATCTGTCTGCCTCTGTCTCTCTGCTTGATCGATTCCTTGAGCTCTTCCATCTGTCGCTGCTTGGCAAGCAGATCTGGAGGCGGCCGGGTGTTGGCATCCGCTGTGAGGGAGCGCACCCATTCCGCCTCTGGCGCCTTTATATAGAAGGACGCAGACTCAAGGTGTGGCGACCGTGTGGTCGGGATGGTGATCGCAAGGAGTGTGGTGCGAGTGATTGCTGAGTTGAAGGATGATGATTTCCCAGAGATCTACGAGTCCCTGGTGGGCTTGCTCCCCGATAGGCCGTGGGTCAAATGGGTGTCGAGCTTGGAGCATCAGCTTGGCGAGGTGCCTCTGATGCGTTCGTTTCTCTGGAGCCGGAACATCATTGCCTACGGGCTGAGGGAGTTTGATTCTCACGGGTTGCAGCCGCCAACCTCAGAGTCGTGGGGTGCCATCAAGAGTGCGCTGATTTTTGCGTCGCAGGTCTTGTTGCTCTGTCGGCAACACTCATCTGATGGCGGCGCGGAAAGTCAGGGAAAGCTTTTGGGTCGGGTGCGGCATGCCATCAAGGCTCCAGATGGTATGCGTGGGCTTCGCTTGGAGCTCATGGTGGCAACGCACCTGAGTCGGCAGGGTTGCGAAATTCAGTGGATGGAAGAAGACGTGGGAGTTGGTACCTTCGACTTGCTCGTCAAGCTTCCTGGCGGTGCTTCGGAGGAATCAGGTGGTGCTTCGGAGGAGCCGGGTGATGTTTGGGTGGAGGTCGAGTGCAAGAGTATTTCCGCTGACCGGGGAGAGCCATTGACAGAGGAAGAATTCCACCTGCTGGTCGGCCCCATCCTCCAGCTCATTGAGCCGCGTTTGCTCCAAGTGGAGCGCCATTTTTTTGGCATCTCGGTTGTCTTTACAGACAAGCTGCCCAAAGGGGCGGCGCGAGGGGCGGTCGTCGAGGCTGTGGCGAGTGCAGTTGGCAAAGCGAGATCTGGAGAAGATGCATTTGAGGTGCCAGGCGTTTGCCTGGTGCGAGTAGTTCTCTCTGATCTTAGGGAGGTGGTGGTCAAGGGTGAGGGGCTTGTGAGGGAGGAGGCCTATGCGCTCGCCGATCATCTGATCGGGGCGGGGAACGGTTTTCGCTTCATCAAGGGGTTTGGAGATGAGTGCTACCTTTCGATTGATTTTCAGGCCGCGCTCCCGAGCAATTTCGAGGCCGGGCTCGGCAGTGTTGCAAAGCGGGCTGTTCGCAAGCAGATGACTGGCACGCGCCCGGGGTGTTTGGTTGTCGGGGTTGAGCGTCACTCCGGGGCTTCGCTCGAACAGGTTTCACGCCAAGAGTCTGATGAATTGGCGCAAAGGGCTGCCAAGCTGCTCCGTGATAGCCCGCACCTTGCTTCAGTCGTTTATGTCAGTGCGCCGATTTTGGAGCGAATTGAGGCTGCGGATGATGGTTGGAGGCGGGCAGGGGGATCGGCAGCGCTTGAAGGTCAGGAGGAGGGGCTTGTTTCCGAGGGGGAGCTCAGTCGCACGTATGCGTTCGACAATCATGCTGGTCATTACCCGCACCTTCGGCTCAGTCGGCTTTTCGGGGTTGGCTGAGCATTGAGTCTGATTTGGGCTGCACCAGACTGGTGTCAATCGCGTCCGGGCCTCAGCGCACCTTCAAGGGCGTGTGCCTCTCTAAGGTTTTCCCCGATGAGTCCGCTGCTGCTATTTGGGGGAGGACTTTGAGTGTGCGCTTACCGCGCCGGCGATTGATCCAGTCGAAGGTGCTCGGCCCACTGTAGCCGTTGTGGTGCCGGGGCTTGAGGGGCTGAGGGGCGGGTTGCTAGAAATAGTAGGGCTTGGGGTGGGGTGATAATACCAGTACAACAAGAAGCTGCTGCGCGAAATCGACCGCAGGGTGCGATACCTGCGCAAGCGGCTTGAAGATGTGAAAGTGGTGGCGTACTCGCCCGAGCAGGAAGGCAAAGTGTTTTTCGGTGCCTGGGTTGAGATCGAGAACGACGAGGGCGAGACCATGAAGTTTCGCATTGTCGGCTACGACGAGATCTATGGGCGCAACGATTACATCTCGATCGATTCGCCCATGGCCCGTGCCTTGCTGAAGAAGGAGGAGGGTGATGAGGTGGTGGTGCATACACCTACCGGTGAAGCGACCTGGTATGTGAGCAGCATCCGTTACGGCCAGGGCGTATCGACGAACTGACTGGCCCGCCTTGCGTCAGCTTGAGGCATGTGCTGTCCCTGCAGAGGCTCTGACAGCCAGGCCTCAAGCCTCGCGCAACACCGCCAGCGGGCTGGCATTCAACGCCCGCCGCGTTCCCAGCACCCCAGCACCACCCACCAGCAGCGCCCCCGTCAGCGGCAACACCAGCAGCCACGGGTGCGGGCTCCACTGCAAGTCGAAGGCATAGCGGTACAGCACCCAGGTAATCAGTTCGCAGCCCACGGCCGCCAATAGCCCGCTGGCCGCACCCAGCAGGCCGAACTCGATACGCCGGGCCTTGACCAGCAACGGCCGCGCCGCGCCCAGTGCGCGCAACAGTGCGCCTTGGCGAATGCGCTCGTCCAGCGTGGCCTGCAAGCCAGCGAACAGCACTGCCAGCCCGGCGGCCAGCACGAACAGCAGCACATACTCTACCGCCAGGGTTACCTGGGCGAGAATGCTGCGCAGCTGGTCGAGCAAGGCATCCACCTGCAGGATGGTCACCGCCGGAAACGCCCGTGACAGCGCGACGACATCCAGGTCATGCCCCGGTGCCAGGTAGAAGCTGGTCAGGTAAGTGGTCGGCAGCCCCTGCAGCGTGCCAGGCTGGAAGATCATGTAGAAGTTCGGCTGGAAGCTGTCCCAATGCACGTTGCGCAGGCTGCTCACGCGGGCCTGGCGCTGCTGGCCGCCAATATCGAACGTCAGCAGGTCGCCCATCTGCAGTTTCAGGCTGCTGGCCAGCTCCGCCTCCACTGAAACCCCGGGGATGTCGTTGTCGGCTGGCAAGGCTTGCCACCAGTTGCCGGCGGTCAGCACGTTGCCTTCGGGCAACGCGGCGGCCCAGGTCAGGCTGAGGTCGCGCTGCACGGCGCGCTCGCCTGCCGAGTCCTTGCTGACCACCTGCTGTACCGGTTTTTCATTGATTTGCACCAGGCGCCCGGGCGTCACCGGGTACAGCGGCGCTGAAGCGGCATTGACCTGGTGCAGGTGTTGAATGAACAGCTCACGGTCATCTGGCAGGATGTTCAGGGCGAAGTGGTTAGGCGCATCCTTGGGTAGCTGTGCTTGCCAGGTATCGAGCAGCTCTGCGCGCAGCAGGGCGACCAAGGCCATGGCCAGCAGTATCAGGCCGAATGCCAGGGCTTGGCCTGCTGCCGCCATGGGGTGACGCAATAGCTGGCCCAGCCCCAGACGCCAGGTGAGTGGCGCACCGGCCAGCAGCTGGCGCAGGCTGCGTAAACCGAGCAACAGCAGGCCGCCGAGCAGAAGTGCAGCGACCAGACCGCCACCGAGCAGGGCAAAGGTGAGCAGCAGATCGAGGCTCAGGCGCCACATGATCAGGCCCAGGGCGAGCAGGGCGGCGCCGTACACCAGCCAACTGCTCGCAGGTATCGGCAGCAGGTCACGGCGCAGCACACGCAGAGGCGGTACTTGGCCCAGTGCTGCAATCGGCGGCAGGGCAAAGCCAGCCAGTGCGACCAACCCGGTACCGATACCTGCCAGCGCTGGAACGATGCCGCCGGCGGGCACCACGCTCGGCAGCAAGCCGTGCAGCAGGCGGAACAGGCCCAGCTGAGCCAGCCAGCCGAGCAAGGCGCCGGCCAGGGCAGCGACCAGGCCGAGCATGGCCAGTTGCAAGCAATACAAGCCCAATGCCTGGTGGCGCGACAGGCCCAGGCAGCGCAGCAGAGCGCTGGCGTCCAGTCGGCGTGCGGCATAGCGACTGGCCGACAGTGCCACGGCCACGCCTGCCAGCAGCACAGCTACCAGGCTGGCCATGTTCAGGTAGCGTTCGGCTTTGCCCAGCGCGCCGCCGATCTGTTGGTTGCCATCGCGGGTGTCACGCAGGCGCTGGTTGGCGGCCAGGTCTTTTTCCACGGCCTGACGGTACTGCGCCAGCGCCTCGGCATTGCCGCGCCACAGGTCACGGTAGGTGACCCGGCTGCCCGGCTGGATCACGCCGGTGGCTTCCAGGTCGGCCAGGTTCATCATCACGCGTGGGGTAAGGCTGTAGAAGTTGTTGGCGCGGTCCGGTTCGTAGGTAAGCACGCGGCTCATGCGCAGGGTTTTCATGCCCACGTCGATGCTGTCGCCGATCGCCAGCCCCAGTGCCGCCAACAGGCGCGGTTCGACCCACACTTCGCCAGGGGCAGGGCCGCCGCCGGGTGTTTCTTCGGCATAGGGTGCCGGAGCGCTGCGTACTTGCCCGCGCAACGGATAGGCGCCGTCGGCGGCCTTGACGCTGGACAGCTGGATGCCATTGTCGCCGCCGACCACGCTGGTGAACTCGACCACGTGTGCGTGGCGCAAGCCCAGTGCCTTGCCGGCATCGAGTTGTTGCTCGCGGGCCGGGGCGCTGCCCTGCAGTACCAGATCGGCGCCCAGGAACTCGCTGGCGCGCAGCTGCATGGCGCCGTTGAGGCGGGCGCCGAAATAGCCGATGGCGGTGCTGGCGGCTACCGCCACCAACAGGGCAAAGAACAGCACGCGCACTTCACTGGCGCGAACATCGCGCAGCAACTGGCGCAGTGCCAGGCCACACAGGCGGGACAGCGGCATATGGCTCACCAGACCTCCATCGGCGCCACAAGGCGGCCCGCGTCCAGGCGTATCTGGCGCCGGCAGCGGCGGGCCAGGCGTTCGTCATGGGTGACCAGCACCAGGGTAGTGCCGCGCTCCTTGTTCAGCTCGAACAACAGATCGCTGATGCGCTCGCCGGTGTGGCTGTCGAGGTTACCGGTGGGCTCATCGGCGAACAGCACCGCAGGCTGCGCGGCGAAGGCGCGGGCGATTGCCACGCGCTGCTGCTCGCCGCCCGAGAGCTGCCGAGGTGTGTGGCTCAGGCGCTTGCCCAGGCCGACCCGCTCCAGCAAAGTGCGAGCCTGTTCGCGGGCATCGCGGCGGCCGTCCAGTTCCAGTGGCAGCATGACGTTTTCCAGTGCATTGAGGCTGTCGAGCAACTGGAACGACTGGAACACGAAACCCACATGTTCGGCTCGCACACGGGCACGCTGGTCTTCATCCAGTGGCCCCAGGTCGTGGCCGGCGAGCATGACGCTGCCAGCGCTGGGCCGGTCGAGGCCGGCGAGCAAACCGAGCAGGGTCGACTTGCCAGAGCCCGAGGCGCCGACGATGGCCAGGCTGTCGCCTTGGGCCAGGTCGAGAGACAGTGCGTGGAGGATGGTAAGGTCACCTTCCGCGCTGGGGACCACTTTGCTAAGGTTCTGCGCAACGAGAATGCTGGGGCTCATGGAGAATCCGATGCGAGTGTGGTGGTTGAGTGCCGGTCTGGCCCTGTATTGCCTGGCCCAGAGCGCAGCGGCAGGAACACTGCTGGTTGTTGGCGATAGTATCAGCGCCGGTTTTGGCCTGGATAGCCGTCAGGGCTGGGTGTCTCTCTTGCAGGCCCGCCTCAGGGACGAAGGTTTTGACGACAAAGTGGTCAATGCTTCGATCAGTGGCGACACCAGCGCAGGTGGCCAGGCGCGGCTGCCGGCGCTGCTTGCAGCACATAAACCGAGCCTGGTGGTGCTGGAACTGGGCGGCAACGATGGCCTGCGCGGGCAGCCGCCTGCACAATTGCAACAAAATCTTGCCTCGATGATCGAGCATTCGCGTCAGGCAGGGGCCAAGGTGCTGCTATTGGGCATGCGCCTGCCGCCCAATTATGGTGTGCGTTACACCACCGCCTTTGCCAAGGTGTATGAACAGCTGGCAGCGGACAAACAGGTTCCTTTGGTGCCGTTTTTCCTCGAAGGGGTAGGGGGAGTGCCTGAACTGATGCAGGCTGATGGCATCCATCCGGCCCAGGGGGCTCAGCAGCGCCTGCTGGAAAATGCCTGGCCGGCGATAAAACCCTTGCTGTGAAGCTTTAAACGGGGCCGCCTTTGGGCTAATGTTGCGCCCCCCGTTTCGAGTGCTCCAAATGCCGCGCCCTGCCTGGTCCCTGTATGCCTATCAACTGATCGAGCCCGACGAGCAGCTCGACCTGTTCGCCTGCCAGGAAAGCCGCGTCCACCTCGTGGCCCGCCAGCTCGAGCTGGGCGTGCCGGTCGACCGTACTTTGTGTGGCGGCCTGCTGCCAGCCCAGCCGCGTTGGTCGGGGGTGCCGCGATCGATCTACCGCGATGGTCGCCTTTGTGAGCTGTGCCGTGCCATCCTCGATGCCCAGCGACGTGGCATGCGTCCGGTGTGGCCAGAGCTGCACGGCAGCTGAACGAAAAGCACCTTTCATCATCTGAAACGCTTGCAACGTGCCAATGCCTCCCGCTTGCATCGGCGCGGGTGTACAATCGATCCTCTTGACCCACCTTTCGAAGGATTTACCGGATGTTGCCGCGCTTTCCTGCCGTCACCCGTAGCCTGTCCCTGGCCGCCCTGTTGGTAGCGGGCCCCGCTGCTGCGCTGGAGCTGCCACTGCCACCGCCCGGTGAAGACATCGTCGGCCAAGTGCATGTGATCAAGGCAAAGTACGAGGACACGTTCGCCGATATCGGCACCGCGAACGACCTCGGCTACCTGGAAATGATTGCCGCCAACCCCGGCGTGGACCCTTGGCTGCCGGGCGCCGGCACCGAGATCATCCTGCCAACCCGTTTCGTTCTGCCGCCGGGCCCGCGCGAAGGCATCGTCATCAATCTGGCTGAGTACCGCATGTACTACTTCCCCAAGGGGGAGAGCGTGGTGTACACCTTCCCGTTGGGCATTGGTCGCGAGGGGTGGGGGTCGCCGATCGCCAACACCAAGATCACCGCCAAGACGCCCAACCCGACCTGGACGCCGCCCGCTTCGATTCGCAAAGAGCACGCCGAGGACGGTGATATCCTGCCAACTGTGGTGCCGGCTGGCCCGGACAACCCGCTGGGGCCGTTCAAGTTCACCTTGGGCGTACCGGGCTATCTGATCCATGGTTCGAACAAGAAGTTCGGTATTGGCATGCGCACCAGTCACGGTTGCTTCCGCATGTTCAACAACAACGTGCTTGAACTGTCGAAAATGGTGCCGGTGGGCACGCCAGTGCGCATCATCAACGAGCCTTACAAGTTCGGTATCAGCGCCGGCAAGGTCTATCTTGAGGCGCACACGCCGCTGGATGACCAGGGTAACCCGTCAGTGGTCGACAAACACACCGCAGTTATCAATGCCTTGCTCAAGCGTGAAGACCTGGCCAATAACCTACGCATGAACTGGGACATGGTGCGTGACGTGGTGGCTGCAGAAGATGGCATGCCGGTAGAAATTGCCGTGCCGGTGGAAAACCAAGGGGCCGCACCGATGGTGTCGAGCATTCCGCCCGAACTGCAGTAAGGTAATTTCGGCGTACCCAGGCCTGCCCTTAGTGCAGGCCTTTTCGTACCTGATGACCGCGTTTACCGGTTTCAAGGGCAATAAAAAAGCCGACCCACAAGTGGGTCGGCTTCTTAACAATCCGTGAGGATTATTACTTGCGGCTGGCTTTGTCCAGCATACGCAGGGCGCGCTCGTTGGCTTCGTCAGCGGTCTGCTGAGCCTTCTGAGCGGCTGCCATTGCGTCGTCAGCCTTACGGTAGGCTTCGTCAGCACGAGCTTGAGCGCGAGCTGCTGCGTCTTCAGTCGCAGTCAGACGAGCTTCGGTTTCTTTGGATACGCTGCTGCAACCGGTAGCCAGAACTGCGGCCAGAGCCAGAGCAGAGAATTTCAGAACGTTGTTCATCGTGTTCCCCTTCAAGGACTTTCTATTAAATAGCCATCTCTCAGGAAAGAGAAACTGGCCGGCGTACATAGTACCCATTACTTGTAGTAAGTAAACTGACAGAGCGCAAGAACTGCAAAAAAAATGTTGCTTGACTCCGCGCCGACAAGATTTGCGACGTGTCTGTGAAAAAAATCTGCAGGGTTCGCAAGCGGTTGTGCTGCAGGAACTTTTTTGTTGAACTAAGGGTGACTTTAACTGTCGATCAGCGTCTTAAGCCCTAGAACATCCGGTGGCTGTTGGGGCGGGCTTGGGAAAGTCACCCGGGCGGCGTTTCGACCTTTTTTAACCGCCACCACCTTGAGCATTCCCGCTCGGGGTGCCTACTATCTTGTGAGTGCCAGGCGATCCGAACGATTACAATCGTCCAATGGTCGAAGCGGCAACAGGTGGCGTAGAGGATTCTGTGCCGGATAAACCACCATCGGTTAAGGTAAGGGTCTGCCGAGAAGACCTGCGAGGAGTAGTGATGAGCGAAGCGCTGACCATCCACCATGACCAGGCCGGTCATCAGTTCGAGACCAACGTGGACGGTCATCGTGCCTACTTGACGTACATGGATCTGGGCAAGCAGACGCTGGACATCTATCGCACCTTCGTGCCCAACGCCCTGCGCGGCCGTGGGATCGCTGCCGCCCTGACCGAGCGGGCTCTGGAGTACGCCGATCAGATGGGTTACACGGTGATCCCGTCTTGCTCGTACGTGGAGCGTTACATGGAGCGCCAGCAGCGGCATTCGAGCAAGGCCTGAGCTGACGACAGGCACCAGACACAACAAAAAACGCCGGGCAGTGCCCGGCGTTTTTCATTCCCGCAATGTTCAGCCGCGCTTACGCTGCGGCAGCACATCCTTGAGCTTGGCATGCATGCTGCGCAGGGTTTTCTCGGTAGCCGACCAGTCGATGCAGGCGTCCGTGATCGACACGCCATATTGCAAATCGTCCAGGTTTTTCGGAATGGACTGACAGCCCCAGTTCAGGTGGCTTTCGACCATCAGGCCGATGATCGACTGGTTGCCTTCCAGAATCTGGTTGGCGACGTTCTCCATCACCAGCGGTTGCAGGGCCGGGTCCTTGTTGGAGTTGGCATGGCTGCAGTCGACCATGATGTTGGCCTTGATCTTGGCCTTGGCCAGGTCCTGTTCGCACAGGGCGACGCTGACCGAGTCGTAGTTCGGCTTGCCATTGCCGCCGCGCAGTACCACGTGGCCGTATGGGTTGCCCTTGGTGGTGACGATCGACACGCCGCCTTCCTGGTTGATGCCCAGGAAGCGGTGCGGCTTGGACACAGACTGCAGGGCATTGATGGCAACGGTCAGGCCGCCGTCGGTGCCGTTCTTGAAACCCACCGCCGAGGACAGGCCCGAGGCCATCTCGCGGTGTGTTTGCGATTCGGTGGTGCGGGCACCGATGGCCGACCAGCTGATCAGGTCTTGCAGGTACTGCGGCGAAATAGGGTCGAGCGCTTCGGTGGCGGTCGGCAGGCCCATTTCGGCCAGGTCCAGCAGCAGCTTGCGGCCGATGTGCAGGCCGTCCTGGATCTTGAACGAGTCATCCAGGTACGGATCGTTGATCAGGCCTTTCCAGCCGACGGTGGTGCGCGGCTTTTCGAAGTACACGCGCATTACCAGGTACAGCGTATCGGACACTTCTTCGGCCAGCACTTTCAGGCGCTCGGCGTATTCGTGGGCTGCCTTGATGTCGTGGATGGAGCAAGGGCCGACCACGACGAACAGGCGATGGTCCTTGCCGTCGAGAATATTGCGCACCACTTCACGGCCGGCAGTCACGGTCTGCAGGGCCTTGGCGCTGAGGGGGATTTCCTTCTTGAGCTGATCAGGGGTGATCAGGGTCTCGTTGGAGGCAACGTTCAAGTCATCGATCGGTAAATCAGCCATCGTGTTACTCGTCAGGTCACGGGTGCCGGCCGCCAACTATCCCCGTGCGGCCCAGCAGCAAGAATAATCGCAGCGGGGAGCCGAACCTTAGCGCGTTACAGATGGCACGACAATGGGCTGAACCCAGTCATTGTGGGGTTTTTACCTGAGCGAGGGTGTTGCGCGCGTATGGACTGCCCAGCGCTACGTAACCTGTGTAAAAAGAGTGCTGACCCTTTACCTGGAGATTGTCATGCATTCGCACCCCCCTCGCATCGGCATCATCGGCAGTGGCGCCATCGGCGGCTTTTATGGATTGATGCTGGCCCGGGCCGGTTTCGATGTGCATTTTCTGTTGCGCAGCGAGTACCAGGCCGTTTGTGAGCGCGGACTGAGCCTGGACAGTGCCGTGCATGGCGCACTGCACATGAATGTGCAGGCTTACGTCAGTGCCGCCGACATTCCGCCCTGTGACTGGCTCCTGATCGGGGCCAAGGCCACCAGCAACGAGCAGTTGGCACCGTTGATCGTCCAGGCTGCTGCGCCCGGCGCCAAGGTGGTGCTGTTGCAGAATGGCCTGGGTGTCGAGGAGCAGTTGCGTCCGGCCTTGCGCAGCGACATGCACCTGCTCGGCGGCCTGTGCTTCATCTGCGTCAACCGTCAGGCGCCAGGTGTAATCCGCCACCAGGCGCTGGGGGCGGTCAACCTGGGGTATCACAGTGGGCCGGCCACCGATTGCGGTGTCGCGCTGGTGAATGAAGGCGCCGGGTTGTTCCAGGCTGCGGGGATCGACTCGCAGGCCATGCCGAACCTGGCCTTGGCGCGCTGGCAGAAGCTGGTGTGGAACGTGCCTTACAACGGGCTGTCGGTGCTACTGGGGGCCAGCACTTCGCCACTGATGGCCGACAGCAATAGCCGCGAGCTGATACAGGCCTTGATGGCCGAGGTGGTGCAGGGGGCGGCAGCCTGTGGCCATGTACTGCCCGCGGGCTATGCCGAGCACTTGTTCCAGGTGACCGAGCGCATGCCCGACTACTGGCCGAGCATGTATCACGACCATGTCCACAAACGCCCGCTGGAGCTGGAGGCCATTTACGCCGAGCCGCTGGCACGCGCACGGGCGGCAGGCTGCAGCATGCCGCGCATTGAAATGCTGTACCAAGCGCTGAGTTTCATCGACAGCAGCGGCCGGCCGGCCTGAGGGTGGCCGAGGCTACGGCAGGGCCCTCCAGCCCACGGCAGCAGCGCGCCGGACGGCAAAGCGAGCGTCCGGCGCGCTGCTAAGCTGAAGCTTGCTCTGCCGCTGCGGCAGTCGAGGAGGTCGAATGATCCGCTCCATGCTGTACGCCACCGACCTCGGTGTCTACGCCCCTTTCGTGATGCAACACGCACTGGCCCTGGCGCGCACGTTCGGTGCCGAGTTGTATGTGATCCACGCGGTCGAGCCGATGGGCCAGTTCGCCGAATCCCTCCTGCAAAGTTACCTCGATGAGCAGACGCTCGATCAATTGCACAGCCAGGGGGTGAACACAGTGATGGCGAACATAGAGCAGCGTGTGCTGGAAAACTTTCGCGACGAGCTGGGCGAAGAGGCTGACCTGGCGGTGATCAAGGCCGTGCGTGTGCGGCAGGGTGACCCGGCGCAGGTGATTCTCGACCAGGCCCAGCGGCTAAGCGTCGACCTGTTGATATTCGGTAGCCACAGTGCCGGTGCCGGGGTGGATGTACCGCTGGGGCGCACGGCGGTGCGGCTGCTGCAGCTGTCGCCGGTGCCGGTGTACATGGTGCCCTTGGCGCAGCATCTGGGGCGTAGGAAAACGTGAAGATAGGTGCAGTCCATTTCCGTGGGCATGTAACAAAATAGTTCTAGATTTATTTCCAGAACCACTAATATAGTTATATATCGTCGCTGCCTGCTGCCGCGGACTCACCGCTGAACCGAGGGAAACCTATGAAGCTTCAACAACTGCGCTACATCTGGGAAGTGGCGCACCATGACCTCAACGTCTCCGCGACGGCGCAGAGCCTGTATACCTCCCAGCCAGGTATCAGCAAGCAGATCCGCCTGCTCGAAGACGAATTGGGTGTTGAAGTCTTTGCCCGCAGCGGCAAGCATCTGACCCGCGTGACCCCGGCCGGTGAGCGCATCATCAATACCGCAGGCGAAATCCTGCGCAAGGTCGAGAGCATCAAGCAGATTGCCCAGGAGTTCTCCAACGAGAAGAAGGGCACGCTGTCCATCGCCACCACCCACACCCAGGCGCGCTATGCGTTGCCGCCGGTTATCAGCAGCTTTATCAAGCAGTATCCGGAAGTGTCCCTGCACATGCATCAGGGTTCGCCCATGCAGATTGCCGAGATGGCTGCGGACGGTACGGTCGATTTCGCCATCGCCACCGAGGCGCTGGAGCTGTTCGGCGACCTGATCATGATGCCGTGCTACAAGTGGAACCGTTGCGTCGTGGTGCCACAGGGGCACCCGCTGGCCAAGCTGCCGAAACTGACCCTGGAAGCCGTCGCCGAATATCCGATCGTCACCTACGTGTTCGGCTTCACCGGGCGCTCAAAGCTGGATGAGGCGTTCAATCACCGCGGCCTCACGCCAAAAGTGGTCTTCACCGCGGCTGACGCCGACGTGATCAAGACGTATGTGCGCCTGGGGCTGGGCGTTGGTATCGTTGCCGGCATGGCTGTGGACGCCAAGCTCGACAGTGACTTGGTGGCGCTGGATGCCAGTGAGCTGTTCGAAGCCAGCATCACCAAGATCGGCTTCCGTCGGGGTACCTTCCTGCGCGGCTTCATGTGCGACTTCATCGAAAAGTTTGCCCCGCACCTGACTCGTGAAGTGATGGCCAAGGCCATTCAGTGCCATAACAAGCAAGAGCTGGAAGAATTGTTCGAAGGCGTCGAACTGCCGGTGCACTGATTCGGGGGTGATGGGGTCGCTGTGGGAGTAACGGCCCTTGCTCAATGTCTAAAAGCTGGCGCGATCCCTGTGGGAGCGGGCTTGCCCGCGAACACGGGCGAAGCCCGTGCCATCCACCGCGGTGTCTTCTTCGCGGGTAAACCCGCTCCTACAGGCCGCCCTAGCTATCTCAAGCCTTGCTGATCAGGTTGCCCGCATGCAACCCGCATTCCTTCTGCGTCGACTCTTCCCACCACCAGCGCCCTTCGCGCTCATGCTGGTTTGGCAGCACCGGGCGGGTGCATGGCTCGCAGCCAATGCTGATGAAGCCACGCTCGTGCAGGCTGTTGTACGGCAGCTCGAGCATGCGGATATAACCCCATACCTCTTCACTGCTCATCTGCGCCAGTGGGTTGAACTTGTACAGCGTGCGCTCAGGTGTGGAAAAGGCGCTGTCGATTTCCAGTGCCGCCACCTGGCTGCGGGTGCCTGGGCTTTGGTCGCGGCGCTGGCCGGTGGCCCAGGCGCTGACGGTGGCCAGCTTGCGTCGCAGCGGCTCGATCTTGCGAATGCCGCAGCACTCGCCATGGCCGTCCTTGTAGAAGCTGAACAGGCCCTTTTCCTTGACGAACGGGTCGAGCTTGGCGCGGTCGGGGCTGAGGATCTCGATCGGCAGGTTGTACTGTTCGCGTACCTGGTCGATGAACCGGTAGGTTTCCGGGTGCAGGCGCCCAGTGTCGAGGCTGAATACCTTTACCAGCTTGTTCAGCTTCCAGGCCATGTCGACCAGCACCACATCCTCGGCGCCGCTGAAGGAGATCCACAGGTCATCACCGAAGTGCTCGAAGGCAAGCTTGAGGATGTCCTGCGGGGACTTGTTGGCATAGGTCGCGGCCAGGGCGGCGACGTCGAAGGGTTGGCTCATCAGGCGGTTTCCATCTTGGCTGTGGCGCTGTGCGCTCGTAGTAGGGGGATGGTAACAAAAAACGTGGTCTGGATGGGCTCACAAGCCCTGCAGGGTCTGCATCAGCACCCGCACTTTGGCGATCGACTCTTCATACTCGGCCTGCCACTGCGAGTCGGCTACCACCGCCCCGCCGCCCCAGCAATTGACCTGACCATCTTTGATCAGCAAGCTGCGAATGGCGATCGAACTGTCCATTTCGCCGCGCACATCCACATACAGCAGCGAGCCGCAGTAAAGTGCGCGGCGCGCGGGTTCCAGTTCGTCGATGATCTGCATGGCGCGGATCTTCGGTGCGCCGGTGATCGAGCCGCCAGGGAAGCTGTCGCCGATCAGGTCCAGCGCATCCTTGTCGCTGGCCAGCTGGCCGGTGATGCTGCTGACCAGATGGTGCACGTTGGGGTAACTCTCCAGGCTGAACAGTTCCGGTACCTTCACTGAGCCAATCTCGCACGTGCGCCCCAGGTCGTTGCGCAGCAGGTCGACGATCATCAGGTTTTCCGAGCGGTCCTTCGGGCTGTGCAGCAGCTCTTGGGCATTACGCTGGTCTTCCGCCGGGTCGCTGGCGCGTGGGCGGGTGCCCTTGATCGGCCGGGTTTCCACCTGGCCCTGGCTGACGCGGATGAAGCGCTCGGGCGAAAAGCTCAGCAGGGTACTGCCGTCGGCCAATTGCTGGTAGCCGGAGAAAGGGGTCGGGCAGGCCTGGCGCAGGGCCTGGTAGGCCCGCCATGGATCGCCTTGGCAGGGCGCGCGAAAGCGTTGGGTGAGGTTGATCTGGTAGCAGTCACCGGCCTGGATGTAGCGTTGTGCCTGGTCGAAAGCGGTTTTGTATTGCTCCGGCTCCAGGTCACCGGCCATCGGCGCGAGCAGCCGGAAGTCGCCGGTGGTGGCGCTGGTGTCCTGGAACAGGCTGATAAGGCGTTCGCGTTCGTCGCCGGCCAGGCTCGGGTGGAACACCAGCTGGCTGGTGCCGAGCAGATGATCGCTGACCAGTGCCCAGGCATACAGGCCCAGTTGTGCGTCTGGCAGGCCCAGGTCGTCCACGGCCAGACTTGGCAGGTGTTCCAGGCGGCGGCCGAAGTCGTAGCTCAGGTAGCCGATCAGGCCCCCGGCAAAGGGCAGTTCTACACCGTTGGGCAAGTCGGCGTGGCCCAGTTGTGCCAGGCCAGCGCGCAGGCGCTGGAGGAAGGCGCGGCCATCTTCATCGGGCTGCGCCTGCAGTTGTTGCAGCGGCCAGGCGCTGAGCAGGTCGAAACGCCCGCGTTCGGCACCGGGGCGCGCGCTGTCGAGCAGGATCGCACCGGGGGCCTGGCGCAGGTGGGCGAAATAGGCGGCAGGGTCGGGCTGGTAGGGCAGGGGGTGTAGCGTGCAGGTCGGCATCAGTATGGACGGCGATGTAAAAGCGAGGAGGGCGATTGTAGTCCTGTGCAGGAAAAGCGCCTAGCGCTGGGTACGACATTCAACATTGTGTTTGGCCCATACGCAGCACAAGGCAGTTCCTGCAGGTTGAGCGAGGCGCTTGAATCAACTGCAGTGCTTGCAAGAGCAACCGTGTGCTGCGAATGGGCTGCAAGGCAGCCCCTGTATTTCAGCGGTTGGGCACATGCCCGAACAGACCCTGTGCTACCCGTACCCGCTGCTCGGCGTCTTCGGTCACACCCTCCTTGGCCAGTGCTTCGATGTGCGCCTCGATGGCATGAGTGCGCTGAGTCAGGCCGCAGTCGTTGGCAATCTGGATGTTCAGCCCCGGGCGGGCGTTGAGCTCCAGAATCAGCGGGCCCTTGTCCTGGTCAAGCACCATGTCCACGCCGATATAGCCCAGGCCGCACAGTTCATAGCAGCCAGCGGCCAGCTTCATGAAACCGTCCCAGTTCGGCAGTTGCACGCCGTCCACCGCGTTGGTGGTGTCCGGGTGCTTGCTGATGATGTTGTTCAGCCAGGTGCCGCGCAGGGTCACGCCAGTGGCCAGGTCGACACCCACACCGATGGCGCCCTGGTGCAGGTTGGCCTTGCCGCCAGACTGGCGAGTCGGAAGGCGCAGCATGGCCATCACCGGGTAGCCCATCAGCACGATGATGCGGATGTCCGGTACGCCTTCGTAACTGATGCTCTTGAATATCTGGTCCGGGGTCACGCGGTACTCGATCAGCGCGCGGTCGCGGTGCCCGCCGAGGGAGTACAGCCCAGTGAGGATGCTGGAAATCTGGTGCTCGATTTCCTCATGGCTGATGATCTTGCCCGACACTGTGCGGTAGCGGTCCTCGAAGCGGTCGGCGATTACCAGGATGCCGTCACCGCCGGCACCTTGCGCCGGCTTGATGACGAAATCGCTGCGACCGCCGATGATCTGGTCGAGCTTCTCGATCTCTTTTTCGGTCTCGATGATGCCGTACATTTCCGGCACATGGATGCCGGCCGCCAGTGCGCGCTCCTTGGTGATGATCTTGTCGTCGACGATCGGGTACAGGTTGCGCTTGTTGTACTTCAGCACATAGTCCGCGTTACGCCGGTTGATCCCCATGATGCCCCGGGCCTCCAGGGCTTTCCACGTCTTGATGAGGCCAAACATCAGGTGTCTGCCTTGTTCAGGAAGGCTTTGAAGCGCACGAGCTCGGTCAGGCGGTAGCCGCGATAACGGCCCATCGCCAGCATGAAGCCCACCAGGATCAGCAGCACCGCCGGGAAGGTGAACACGAAGTACACCAGCTCCGGCACCATCATCAGCAGGTGTGCCAGGGAGGCGGCGAACAGGGTGCCGATGGCCACTTTCATGGCATGGCCGCCACCACGCTCCTCCCAGGTGATCGACAGGCGTTCGATGGTCATGGTCAGGATCACCATCGGGAACAGTGCTACCGACAGCCCGCGTTCAAGGCCCAGCTTGTGGCTGAACAGGCTGATGGCGGCAATCAGCACCACGACGAAGGTCAATACCACCGACAGGCGTGGCAGCATCTGCAGTTTGAGGTGTTCCAGATACGAGCGCAGCGACAGGCCCAGGGCTGTGATCACCGTGAACAGCATGATACCGAAGCCCAGCTGGGTTTCGCGGAACGCCAGGGCGATCAGCACCGGGGTGAATGTGCCCAGGGTCTGGATGCCGATCAGGTTGCGCAGCACCAGGATCACCAGCACGCCGATCGGGATCATGACCATGATCATGAATGTTTGCTGGGTTTGCAGCGGCAGGCCGTACAGTGAGTATTCGAGGAAGTCGGCGTCGGTGTTCTCGTCGGTCAGCTTGGCCAGGCGGATGGCGTTCATCTCGCTGTTGTTCATGCTGAAGGTGACGGTGGCCTTCTTGCCGCCATCGACGGTGATCAGGTTGTCGTCACCGGTCCACCACAGCAGGCGGTCGCTCGGCAGGCCTTGCTCACCGGTGTCCGGGTTGAAGTACAGCCAGTCGTCGCCGTTGAAGCTGCGCAGCCACAGCTCTGGGGTTTGCGGGGTGTCGGCCAGCAGGCGGATGGTGTGCACCTTTTCCATCGGCACGTGGGCGATCGACAGCAGCAGGTCGATGACCTGGGCCTTCTTCATCGCCGAAGTGTCGCCGGCCAGCAGCAGCTTGACGTTGTCGTCGTTGAGGTTGTTGACCCGCTTGATGGTCTCGCTGACAAAGGTCTCGACGTCGGCCGAGTGCTGCCGTATAGGCGCCATCAGCGCTTCAGCGGCGATCTTCTCGGGACCCTCGACGGCCAGGCTGTCACGGAAGGTCGGGCCTTTGACCTTGGTCTTCTCGTTGCTGTAGCGCTTGGTCAGTACCAGGCGGTAGTAGAGGGTCTGGTTGCCACTGGCGCGACGTGCCGACCAGGTAACCTTGCGGTTGCCGTCGGCACGGTTGATGCTGACCCCGTAGTTGTTGGAGATGAAGCTCTCGTTGAGGCTGACGTAGTCGCGGTTCAGCGGTGGCACGAACATCTGCACCTTGACCGGGTCCTTGCTGCTGGCCACGAACTCGACCTTGGCGTCGATGTTCCACAGGTCGTCGGTTTCATCCTCGGTCACCGGGATGCCGAGCACGAAGATCTGATAAGCCGTGACCGCCACGCCCAATAGCACCAGCACGGTGATCAGGACTTTCAGATGGAGGGTAAGAGAGCGCATCGGGATTACTCTGCTTTGGGAGCGTCGGTGGCACAGGCAGGTTTGCCGGCCGCATATTTAAGGCTTGGGTCAACCAGTGCGTCGAAGTGCTTGAGCGCCTCGGAACCGATCAGCAGCGGGAACTGGAACGCGCTGCGGTCGGTGAGGTTGACTTCGATGGTGCGCCTGGTCTGGCCCATGCAGATTTCGAGTTCGATGACCGGGCGGGCCGTATAGGCCTTGCCCGATTCGGCATCATAGTCGCCGGCCCGGCGCTTGATCTTGCTGACGCGTGCCAGTGGGCGTTCGATCGGGTGCGAATGGGCCGCATCGATGGCGAGGTAGAAGCGCACCCAGCTTTCGCCATTGCGCTTGAACCGCTTGATGTCGCGGGCGCTGAGCGACGCGGTCTTGGCACCGGTGTCGAGCTTGGCGGCCACTTCCAGGTCCAGGTCGCCCAGATGTGCGTATTCGTTGAGACCATACACGGTCTTGCCCGCAGCCTGGCCAAGGGCCGGCAGCAGGGTGAGGCATAGCAGCAATAAAACGGGTGTAAGTCTCATATTCCTGGCGCGGTGCATTGCAAGGTTCTAGGCAAGGTTCAGGTCAAGGTGACTGGCAATTACTGCGCAAGCTTCCTCGTTTATCTGCCAACAGGCACGAATGCATGACAGACAGGCTATCCATACCCCATCGGAGGCGCGGCATTCTATCACGACGACGTCTTGACGCCAGCGGTGCGCGATCTGACAGCGTTGAAGTGGTGATAGTTCGCGATTAGACGATTGTCGACAATATTCATTTTGTCTTTGACTTGCTGGTCTTGTTTCGCTAGTTTCTGGCCAAGAGTTTTAAAAGGTGTCGACAATATGCAGGACCTTCCCACCCCCGGCCCGGTGCTGACAGACGAAACGGAAACCCTCTCCGAAAACGTCTTCCGACGCATCCAGGCGGCCATTGTCAAGGGTGATATCGCCCCCGGCAGCAAGATTTCCGAGCCGGAGTTGGCGCGCACCTATGGCATTAGCCGCGGGCCGCTACGCGAGGCTATCCACCGCCTTGAAGGCCAGCGCCTGCTGGTGCGCGTGCCGCATGTGGGCGCGCGGGTGGTATCGCTCAACCACGCCGAGCTGATCGAGCTGTACGAAATTCGCGAGTCGCTGGAAGGCATGGCCTGCCGCCTGGCCGCCGAACGCATGAGCCAGGCCGACATCGACGAACTGCGCCGGGTGCTCGACACCCATGAGCGCGATGCCGCGTTCCAGGCCGGCCTGGGCTACTACCAGCAGGAAGGCGACTACGACTTCCATTACCGGATTATTCAGGGTAGCGGCAACCAGACCCTGGTCAAGATGCTCTGCGGCGAGCTGTACCAGCTGGTGCGCATGTACCGTATCCAGTTCTCTGCCACGCCTAACCGGCCACGCCAGGCCTTTGCCGAGCACCATCGCATTCTTGATGCCATCGCCGACCGTGACGGCGAACTGGCCGAACTCCTGATGCGTCGCCACATCGGCGCGTCCAAGCGCAATATCGAGCGTCACTACCTGGACGCCCACAACAACAGCACACGAGGTGAGAAATGACAGTCAAGAGCACCCCCGGTCAGCGTTTCCGTGAGGCCGTTGCCGCTGAACATCCGCTGCAGGTGGTTGGCGCCATCAACGCCAACCATGCCCTGCTGGCCAAGCGCGCCGGCTTCAAGGCCATCTACCTGTCAGGTGGCGGCGTGGCCGCCGGCTCCCTGGGCCTGCCAGACCTGGGCATCACTGGCCTGGATGACGTGCTCACCGACGTGCGTCGTATCACCGACGTGTGCGACCTGCCGTTGCTGGTGGATGTCGACACTGGCTTCGGCGCTTCGGCCTTCAACGTTGCCCGTACCGTGCGTTCGATGAGCAAGTTCGGCGCTGCGGCCATCCATATCGAGGATCAGGTTGGCGCCAAGCGTTGCGGCCACCGTCCCAACAAGGAAATTGTCAGCCAGCAGGAAATGGTTGACCGTATCAAAGCTGCCGTGGACGCCCGCAGCGATGACAGTTTCGTGATCATGGCGCGTACCGACGCGCTGGCCGTCGAAGGCCTGAACGCCGCCCTGGACCGTGCCGAGGCGTGCGTCGAAGCCGGCGCTGACATGATCTTCCCGGAAGCCATTACCGAACTGCAGATGTACAAGACTTTCGCTGATCGGGTGAAGGCACCGATCCTGGCCAACATCACCGAGTTCGGTGCCACGCCGCTGTACACAACCGAAGAGTTGGCCTCGGTCGACGTGTCGTTGGTGCTGTACCCGCTGTCGGCGTTCCGCGCCATGAACAAGGCAGCCGAGAACGTGTATACAGCGCTGCGCCGTGATGGCACGCAAAAGAACGTGATCGACACCATGCAGACCCGCATGGAGCTTTACGATGCCATTGGTTATCACGCCTTCGAGCAGAGCCTCGATGCACTGTTTGCCCAGAAGAAGGGCTAAGCGCTAGCGCCCGAATTAGCCAGAAAGCATCCATAACAAATTCAAGAAAGGAGAAACACCATGGCCGAAGCAAAAGTACTCAGTGGCGCAGGCCTGCGTGGCCAGGTGGCCGGCCAGACTGCACTGTCGACCGTGGGCCAGGCCGGTGCCGGGCTGACCTACCGTGGTTATGATGTGCGTGACCTGGCCGCCGGTGCCGAGTTCGAAGAAGTCGCCTACCTGCTGCTGTATGGCGAGCTGCCAACCCAGGCCGAGCTGGCCGACTACAAGCGCAAGCTCAAGGGCCTGCGTGACCTGCCGCAAGCCTTGAAGGAAGTGCTTGAGCGCATCCCGCGCGATGCCCACCCGATGGACGTGATGCGCACCGGTTGCTCGGTACTGGGCACCCTCGAACCAGAACTGACCTTCGAAGCCCAGCGCGACAAGACCGACCGCCTGCTGGCGCTGTTCCCGGCCGTGATGTGCTACTGGTACCGCTTCACTCACCATGGCGTACGCATCGACTGCACCACTGATGAAGACACCTTGGGTGGCCACTTCCTGCACCTGCTGCACGGCAAGAAGCCGAGCGAGCTGCACGTCAAGGTCATGAACGTGTCGCTGATTCTCTACGCTGAACACGAATTCAACGCCTCGACCTTCACTGCCCGCGTCTGCGCCTCGACCCTGTCTGATTTGTACTCCTGCGTTACCGCAGCCATCGGCTCGCTGCGTGGCCCGCTGCACGGCGGTGCCAACGAGGCTGCGATGGAGCTGATCGAACGCTTCCAGAGCCCGCAGGAAGCCACCGCCGAGCTGCTGCGCATGCTCGAGCGCAAAGACAAGATCATGGGCTTTGGCCATGCCATCTACAAAGAGTCCGACCCGCGCAACGAGGTGATCAAGGGCTGGTCGAAGCAGTTGGCTGACGAAGTGGGTGACAAGGTGCTGTACCCGGTTTCCGAAGCCATCGACAAGACCATGTGGGAGCAGAAGCGCCTGTTCCCCAATGCCGACTTCTACCATGCCTCGGCGTACCACTTCATGGGCATTCCGACCAAGCTGTTCACCCCGATCTTCGTCTGCTCGCGGCTGACCGGCTGGGCGGCGCACGTCTTCGAGCAGCGCGCCAACAACCGCATCATCCGCCCGAGCGCCGAGTATGTCGGCGTCGAACAGCGCCAGTTCGTGCCGATCGAGCAGCGCTGAATAGCTATAGAGAGGCAACCCGTTCCCCTTGTGGGAGCGGGCGTGCCCGCGAATGCACCCGGCCTTGCAACCACTGTGCACCTGCTGACGCATTCGCGGGCACGCCCGCTCCCACAGGTACGGTGAAACCTTCCGAATCCTGTGACCGAGCCTGATTCCATGATGAACACTGCATACCGCAAGCACCTGCCAGGCACCGACCTGGACTACTTCGATGCCCGCGCGGCGGTCGAGGCGATCAAGCCCGGCGCCTACGACGGCTTGCCTTACACGTCCCGCGTGCTCGCCGAGAACCTGGTGCGCCGCTGCGATCCTGCTACGCTCGACGCCTCGCTGAGCCAGCTGATCGAACGCAAGCGCGACCTCGACTTCCCGTGGTTCCCGGCCCGCGTGGTGTGCCATGACATCCTCGGCCAGACTGCGCTGGTCGACCTTGCCGGCCTGCGTGACGCCATTGCCGACAAAGGCGGCGACCCGGCCCAGGTCAACCCGGTGGTGCCGGTGCAACTGATCGTCGACCACTCGCTGGCCGTCGAGTGCGGTGGTTTCGACCCGCAGGCCTTCGAAAAGAACCGTGCCATCGAAGACCGCCGCAACGAAGACCGCTTCCACTTCATCAACTGGACCAAGAAGGCGTTCAAGAACGTCGACGTGATCCAGCCGGGCAACGGCATCATGCACCAGATCAACCTGGAGAAGATGTCACCGGTGGTCCACAGCGACCGTGGCGTCGCCTACCCGGACACCTGCGTCGGCACCGACAGCCACACGCCGCATGTCGATGCACTGGGTGTGATCGCCATCGGCGTAGGTGGTCTGGAAGCCGAAAACGTGATGCTCGGCCGCGCCTCCTGGATGCGCCTGCCGGAAATCGTCGGCGTCGAGCTGACTGGCAAGCTGGCCCCGAACATCACCGCCACTGACCTGGTACTGGCCCTGACCGAGTTCCTGCGCAAGCAGAAAGTGGTCGGCGCTTACCTGGAGTTCCATGGTGAAGGTGCCCGCGCCCTGACCTTGGGCGACCGCGCCACCATTTCCAACATGGCCCCGGAATACGGCGCCACGGCGGCGATGTTCGCCATCGACCAGCAGACCATCGACTACCTGCGCCTGACCGGCCGTGAAGAGCAGCAGGTCAAACTTGTGGAAACCTACGCCAAGGCCACCGGCCTGTGGGCTGACAGCCTGGGCGGCGCGGTCTACGAGCGTACCCTGAGCTTCGACCTGTCGAGCGTGGTACGCAACATGGCCGGCCCGTCCAACCCGCATGCCCGCGTCGCCACCAGCGACCTGGCAGCCAAAGGCATCGCCGGCAGCTGGGAAGAAGTGCCGGGGCAGATGCCGGACGGCGCGGTAATCATCGCTGCCATCACCAGTTGCACCAACACCAGCAACCCGCGCAACGTGATTGCCGCAGGCCTGATTGCGCGCAATGCCAACAAGCTGGGCCTGACCCGCAAGCCGTGGGTCAAGTCGTCGCTGGCACCCGGCTCCAAGGCCGTGCAGCTGTACCTGGAGGAAGCAGGGCTGGAGAAGGAGCTGGAGCAACTTGGCTTCGGCATCGTCGCCTTCGCCTGCACCACCTGCAACGGTATGTCCGGCGCCCTGGACCCGGTGATCCAGCAAGAAATCATCGACCGCGACCTGTACGCCACTGCCGTGTTGTCGGGTAACCGCAACTTCGACGGGCGTATCCACCCGTACGCCAAGCAGGCCTTCCTGGCCTCGCCACCACTGGTGGTGGCCTATGCCATTGCCGGTACCATTCGTTTCGACATCGAGAAGGATGTGCTGGGCGTGGTCAATGGCAAGGAAATCCGCCTCAAGGACATCTGGCCCAGCGACGAAGAAATCGATGCGGTGGTACGTGCAGCGGTCAAGCCGGAGCAATTCCGCAAGGTGTACATCCCGATGTTCGCCATCGAGGAAGACCGCGGGCCGAAAGTTGCGCCGCTGTATGATTGGCGCCCGATGAGCACCTACATCCGCCGCCCTCCCTACTGGGAAGGTGCCCTGGCCGGCGAACGCACGTTGCGTGGCATGCGCCCGCTGGCGGTGCTGCCGGACAACATCACCACCGACCACCTGTCGCCGTCCAACGCCATCATGCTCGACAGCGCCGCCGGCGAATACCTGGCGAAAATGGGCCTGCCGGAAGAAGACTTCAACTCCTACGCTACCCACCGTGGCGACCACCTGACCGCCCAGCGCGCCACCTTCGCCAACCCCAAGCTGTTCAACGAAATGGTGCGCAATGAAGATGGCAGCGTGAAGCAGGGCTCGCTGGCGCGTATCGAGCCGGAAGGCAAGGTTACCCGCATGTGGGAGGCGATCGAGACCTACATGCAGCGCAAGCAGCCGCTGATCATTGTCGCCGGTGCCGACTACGGCCAAGGTTCGTCCCGTGACTGGGCGGCCAAGGGCGTGCGGTTGGCCGGTGTCGAGGCGATCGTGGCCGAAGGCTTCGAGCGTATTCACCGCACCAACCTGGTAGGCATGGGGGTATTGCCGCTGGAGTTCAAGCCGGGGACCGACCGCAAGACCCTGGGCCTGGATGGCAGCGAAACCTATGACGTGCTGGGTGCGCGTACGCCACGGGCGACCCTGACCCTGGTGGTTACCCGTGCCAATGGCGAGCGCCTGGAAGTACCGGTGACCTGCCGTCTGGACACCGCCGAGGAAGTGTCGATCTACGAAGCGGGCGGGGTGCTGCAGCGCTTTGCCCAGGACTTCCTCGAAGCGACCGCCTGAGCATGAATCGGGGGCCGCTGTGCGGCCCTTTCGCGACACAAGGCCGCTCCCACAACGGGCGGCGCAGTACCTGTGGGAGCGGCCTTGTGTCGCGAAAGGGCTGCAAGGCAGCCCCAGGGTATTTCACCGGACTATCAGGATGCCCAAGAAAATGGCACATGTACCCCAGATCAAAATCCCCGCCACCTACATCCGCGGCGGCACCAGCAAAGGCGTGTTCTTCCGCCTGCAAGACCTGCCCGAGCAGGCGCAAATTCCAGGTCCCGCTCGCGATGCGCTGCTGCTGCGGGTAATCGGCAGCCCCGACCCTTACGGCAAGCAGATCGATGGCATGGGCGGCGCCACGTCGAGCACCAGCAAGACGGTGATCCTGTCGCAAAGCATCAAACCCGAGCACGATGTCGACTACCTGTTCGGCCAGGTCAGCATCGACAAGGCTTTCGTCGACTGGAGCGGCAACTGCGGCAACCTGTCCGCTGCGGTCGGTTCGTTTGCCATCAGCAGTGGCCTGGTCGACCCGGCGCGTATTCCGCGCAACGGTATCGCTACCGTGCGTATCTGGCAGGCGAATATCGGCAAGACCATCATCGCCCATGTCCCGATCACTGAAGGTGAAGTGCAGGAAACCGGCGACTTCGAGCTGGACGGGGTGACCTTCCCGGCGGCCGAGGTGCAGCTGGAGTTTCTTGACCCAGCAGCCGATGAAGACGGCGGTGGCGGTGCCATGTTCCCCACCGGCAATCTGGTCGATGACCTGGAAGTGCCGGGGGTCGGTACGTTCAAGGCGACCCTGATCAATGCCGGTATCCCGACCATTTTTGTCAATGCTGCCGATATCGGCTACACCGGTACCGAACTGCAGGACGCCATCAACGGCGATCCGCAGGCGCTGCTGCGCTTCGAGACCATTCGCGCCTACGGCGCCGTGCGCATGGGGCTTATCGACAACGTCGACCAGGCTGCCGGGCGTCAGCACACGCCGAAAGTGGCGTTCGTCGCGCCGCCGAGCACCTACACTGCCTCCAGTGGCAAGGCGGTGCAGGCCGGTGAGATCGACCTGCTGGTGCGGGCCTTGTCGATGGGCAAGTTGCACCATGCCATGATGGGTACGGCTGCGGTGGCAATTGGCACTGCGGCGGCCATTCCGGGCACGCTGGTCAACCTCGCCGCTGGCGGGGGCGAGCGCAGCGCTGTGCGTTTCGGTCATCCTTCGGGCACCCTGCGGGTCGGGGCCGAGGCACGCCAGGTGAATGGTGAGTGGACGGTAACCAAGGCAATCATGAGCCGTAGTGCTCGCGTGCTGATGGAGGGCTGGGTTCGCGTGCCTGGCGACAGCTTCTAACGCACCACTGGCGCTCGGCTTTAGTTCGTTGGGGCCGCCAAGCGGCCCTTCGCGGGCTTGCCCGCTCCCACAGGGTAACCACAGGTTCTGAATGCTGTGGTCAACCTGTGGGAGCGGGCAAGCCCGCGAAGGGCTGCACGGCAGCCCCGGCAATTCTGAAGGGAGCTGGATATGAGCGCCAACGTAGACCTCAACGACCGCCCGGATTACGACCGGGTGCTACAAACCCTGGCCGATTACGCCCTCGGCTACCGGGTCGAATCCCGCGAGGCCCTGGACACCGCGCGCAACTGCCTGATGGACACCCTCGGTTGCGGCCTTCTCGCCTTGCGCTTCCCTGAGTGCACCAAGCTCCTTGGCCCCCAGGTGGAAGGCACGCTGGTCCCGAATGGTGCTCGCGTCCCCGGTACCTCCTATCGCCTCGACCCGGTCAAGGCCGCCTGGGACATTGGCTGCACGGTGCGCTGGCTGGACTACAACGACACCTGGCTGGCCGCCGAATGGGCTCATCCCTCGGACAACCTTGGCGGCATCCTGGCAGTGGCTGACCACCTGTCACAGAAGCGTGTTGCCGCGGGTGAAAAGCCACTGCTGATGCGTGAGGTGCTCAAGGCCATGGTCATGGCGCATGAGATCCAGGGCGTGCTGGCGCTGGAAAACGCCTTCAACCGTGTCGGTCTCGATCACGTGATCCTGGTGAAGGTCGCCTCGACCGCCGTATGCGCCAGGCTGATGGGGGCCAACCGTGAGCAGATGCTCTCGGCCTTGTCCCACGCCTTCGTTGACGGCCAGGCCCTTCGAACCTATCGCCACGCGCCCAACGCCGGTTCGCGCAAATCCTGGGCTGCGGGCGATGCCTCCAGCCGAGGTGTACGCCTGGCCGACATCGCCTTGCGTGGGGAGATGGGCGTGCCGGGCGTGCTCACGGCGTCGCAGTGGGGGTTCTACGATGTTTCGTTCAGCCATACCAACAAAGACCTGGCGCTCAAGCCCGCCGGGCAGTACGAGCTGCGCCTGCCCCAGGCGTTGGGCAGCTATGTGATGGAAAACGTGCTGTTCAAGGTCAGTTTCCCTGCAGAGTTCCACGCCCAGACTGCCTGTGAGGCAGCAGTAACCCTGCATCCACTTGTGCGTAATCGTCTGCATGAAGTCGACCGCATCGTCATCACCACCCAGGAATCGGCGATCCGCATCATCTCCAAGAGCGGCCCGTTGGCCAATGCCGCCGACCGTGACCACTGTCTGCAATACATGGTGGCCGTGCCGCTGATCTTTGGCTATCTGGTGGCCGAGCATTATGAGGACGCCTTCCATGCCAACCACCCAAGTATCGATCGCTTGCGCGAGAAGATGGAGGTGGTGGAAGACCCGCGCTTCAGTCGCGAGTACCTGGAGCCGGACAAGCGTTCGATCGCCAACGCGCTGCAGGTGTTCTTCAAGGATGGCAGCAGCACCGAGCAAGTGGTGGTGGAATACCCGATCGGGCATCGGCGGCGGCGGGGGGAGGGGATACCGTTGCTGGAGGCCAAGTTCAGGGCCAACCTGGCGACCCGCTTTGCCCGGCAGCGGTGTCAGCAGGTTTTCGAACTGTGCAAGGACCAGCAGAAGCTGGAAGGCACGGCTGTGCACAGGTTCGTCGACTTGTTTGTGATATGAGGTGGCCTGTGCCGGTCGCTTCGCGGCTAAAGCCGCTCCTACAAGGGCATGTGCAGGTCTCGAACACCGTGGGAGCCCTGTAGGAGCGGCTTTAGCCGCGAAGCGGCCGGCACAGGCCAAAACAACAAAGCCCCGGCATCGCTGCCGGGGCTTTGTTTACAACCTGTAACTCAGCTTACGCTTGGACCACCGGGATCTTGGCGTTGGCTGCCGCTTCGCGGAACTCGGCGATCTGGTCGAAGCTCAGGTAGCGGTAAACGTCGGCAGCCATGCTGTCGATGTCTTTCGCGTACTGCATGTACTCTTCGACGGTCGGCAGTTTGCCGATGATCGAAGCGACAGCGGCCAGCTCGGCCGATGCCAGGTACACGTTGGTCGCGTCGCCCAGACGGTTCGGGAAGTTACGGGTCGAGGTGGAGACCACGGTCGAACCGGTCTGCACACGTGCCTGGTTGCCCATGCACAGCGAGCAGCCTGGCATTTCCATGCGTGCACCGGCCTTGCCGTAGATGCCGTAGTAGCCTTCTTCGGTCAGCTGGTGAGCGTCCATCTTGGTTGGCGGAGCCAGCCACAGACGGGTCGGAATGCCACCCTTGACCTTCTCCAGCAGCTTGCCGGCAGCGCGGAAGTGACCGATGTTGGTCATGCACGAACCGATGAACACTTCGTCGATCTTCTCGCCTTGTACCGAAGACAGCAGGCGCGCATCGTCCGGGTCGTTCGGCGCGCAGAGCACAGGCTCTTTGACGTCGGCCAGGTCGATTTCGATGATTTCGGCGTATTCGGCATCGGCGTCGGCCGACAGCAGCTCAGGCTTGGCCAGCCAGGCTTCCATGGCCTGGGCACGGCGCTCCAGGGTGCGGGCATCGCCGTAGCCTTCGCCGATCATCCAGCGCAGCAGGGTGATGTTGGACTGCAGGTACTCGGCGATGGCCTTTTCCGGCAGCTTGATGGTGCAACCGGCAGCGGAACGCTCGGCCGAGGCGTCGGACAGCTCGAAGGCTTGCTCGACGGTCAGTTCGTCCAGGCCTTCGATTTCCAGGATGCGGCCGGAGAAGGCGTTTTTCTTGCCTTTCTTCTCGACGGTCAGCAGACCCTTCTGGATGGCGTAGTAAGGGATGGCATGAACCAGGTCACGCAGGGTGATGCCTGGCTGCAGTTTGCCCTTGAAGCGCACCAGGATCGATTCTGGCATGTCCAGTGGCATGACGCCGGTGGCGGCAGCGAAGGCCACCAGGCCGGAACCGGCCGGGAACGAGATGCCGATCGGGAAGCGGGTGTGCGAGTCGCCACCGGTACCTACGGTGTCAGGCATCAGCATGCGGTTCAGCCAGCTGTGGATGATGCCGTCGCCCGGGCGCAGCGACACGCCGCCACGGGTGCGGATGAAGTCTGGCAGGGTGTGGTGGGTGGTGACGTCGATCGGCTTCGGATAGGCCGCGGTGTGGCAGAACGACTGCATGACCAGGTCAGCAGAGAAGCCCAGGCATGCCAGGTCTTTCAGCTCGTCGCGCGTCATCGGGCCAGTGGTGTCCTGGGAGCCGACGGTGGTCATTTTTGGCTCGCAGTAGGCGCCTGGGCGCACGCCCTGGCCTTCTGGCAGGCCACAGGCACGGCCGACCATTTTCTGCGCCAGGGTGAAGCCCTTGCCGGAATCGGCAGGCTGCTCTGGTTTCTTGAACAGGTCGGAAGCACCCAGGCCCAGCTCGGCACGGGCTTTTTCGGTCAGGCCACGGCCGACGATCAGCGGGATACGGCCGCCAGCGCGGACTTCATCCAGCAGCACTTCGGTTTTCAGCTCGAAGGTGGTGACCAGCTCGTCGCTGTCGTGACGGCGTACTTCACCTTTGTATGGGTAAACGTCGATGACGTCGCCCATGCCCAGGTTGGTGCAGTCGAATTCGATCGGCAGGGCGCCGGCGTCTTCCATGGTGTTGTAGAAGATCGGGGCGATCTTGGTGCCGAAGCAGAAGCCACCGGCGCGCTTGTTCGGCACGTAAGGGATGTCGTCGCCGAAGAACCACAGTACCGAGTTGGTAGCGGATTTACGCGAGGAACCGGTACCGACCACGTCGCCGACATAGGCAACCGGGAAGCCCTTGGCCTTGACGGCTTCGATCTGGGCCAGCGGGCCGACCGAACCAGGCTGCTGCGGTTCGATGCCGTCGCGGGCCATTTTCAGCATGGCCAGGGCGTGCAGCGGAATGTCAGGGCGCGACCAGGCGTCCGGGGCAGGCGACAGGTCGTCGGTGTTGGTTTCGCCAGGCACCTTGAACACGGTCAGGGTGTACTTGTCGGCGATGGCCGGGCGCGAGGTGAACCACTCGCCGGCAGCCCAGGAGTCCAGGACGGCCTTGGCGTGCGTGTTGCCGGCCTTGGCTTTTTCGGCCACGTCGTGGAAAGCATCGAACATCAGCAGGGTGTGCTTGAGCTGTTCGGCCGCGACGGCGCCCAGTTCGGCGTCATCCAGCAGTGCGACCAGCGTTTCGATGTTGTAGCCGCCCTGCATGGTGCCCAGCAGTTCGGTGGCGTGCTTGCGGTCGATCAGTGGCGACTTGGCTTCGCCCTTGGCGACGGCGGAGAGGAAAGCGGCCTTGACGTAGGCAGCTTCGTCGACCCCTGGCGGTACGCGGTTGGTGATCAAGTCTACGAGGAAGGCTTCTTCGCCGGCCGGCGGGTTTTTCAGCAGCTCGACCAGGCCTGCAGTTTGTTCGGCGTTCAGCGGCTGGGGAACGATACCCAGGGCGGCGCGCTCTTCGATGTGTTTGCGGTAGGCTTCAAGCACAGTTATTTCCCTCATCAGTGGTCCCTAAAGGGGGTCCGGGACGCTTATCCAGCATTCAATGCACCCATGCGCTGCCGCGGCTTTGTGGGCCGCCCAACCAGGGTCGCAAGGAATCCTTACAGAAGCTGCTTTCAAAGTTTTACGCCTGCAGAACGGGGACTGATGAGGGCTGGCGCGGGCATGCGAGGGATGCATGGCCCGGGCCAACGCCGTTCTACCGGATCAACTGTGCTCGTGACGCTTTGAAAACAGCTTCCAACGGACATTGTTGCCTTTGAAAAGGCCGGATGATTCTACGGCAAAAAAAGCCCGAAGGTAAGGCGGTGTACATGACTTTAACGAGTGACCCTGGTTAGACAAAGGGCTAACATGGGCCTGTGTTCCATCGCCAAGCTGTTGTTTTTCATGTCCAACAAGTCCATCAAAACCCCTTGCGTCGGCCTGTGCTCCACGGTGTACGGAGACACGGTGTGCCGTGGCTGCAAGCGTTTTCACCACGAAGTGATCAACTGGAACGGCTACGACGACACGCAGAAGCGCGCCGTGTGGTTGCGCCTTGAGCAGTTGCTGGTGCAGGTGATGATGGCCAAGCTTGAGGTGTTCGACAAAGGCCTGCTGCGCCAGCAACTGGAGCAGCGCTCCATCCGCTTTGTCGAGCAGCAGTCGGTGTATTGCTGGGCTTACCAGCTGATTGCCCGAGGGGCGCGGATGATCCGTGACCTGGAGGCCTATGGCATGGTGTTGCTGCCGGAGTTCCGTGACTGGGAACTGCCCCAATTGCGCGATGCGATCGATCGCGAGTTCTTTCTGCTTTCAGAGGCGCACTACCAGCGCTACATCGCCCCCAGCTTCCTGCGCGATGCCATGGGCAGCGCGCAGGGCCAGTGAGCCGGGCGAATCAGTCGCCGGTGTATTCGCAACCGCTTGTGCAGGTTTCGTGGATGCGAACCTTGGACAGCTCGGGCATCAGCGGCTTGACCTGGTCCCAGATCCACTTGGCGATCACTTCGCTGGTGGGGTTTTCCAGCCCGGGGATGTCGTTCAGGTAGTTGTGGTCCAGCTGATCATAGATCGGCTTGAAGATCGCCTTGACCTCGGCGAAGTCGCGGATCCAGCCCGTGTGCGGGTCGAGCGGGCCGGTCAGGTGCAGGCCGACCTTGAACGAGTGGCCATGCAAACGGCCGCATTTGTGCCCTTCAGGGACGTGGGGCAGGCGGTGGGCCGATTCGAATGTGAATTCCTTGAAAATTTCCACGCTGTCATAACTCTGTGTGAATCAATAATGCGCGCAGTCTACCAGCATGGCCGCTACAAGGCTTGCAGGCGTTCATGCAGCCGCCCGGTGGCGGTCAGTTCCAGAAGTTCATCCCCCAGGCGCTGGCTCTCGGCAATGGCCTTGTACCAATAGCGCTTGCGCCCTGGCGCATCGCCCATGAAGCGCTTGAAGTCGTTGCGGTCGGGCAGTTTGCCGTAGGGCAGGGCTGCCAGGTATTGCGGCGAAGGCGTCATCAGCAGCACGTTTTGCAGGCGGGTGGCATCGCCCTTGCGCCAGGGCAGGGCCTTGTCGAACCAGCCGGGTACCACCTTGTCGGTGAAGTGCGGGTACAGCACCAGCTCGTCGCCGCGATAGGGCAGGTCGAGGTGATAGTCGAGCAGGCCGCCGTCGCGGTAGGTGCCGGCGCCGGCACCGGGGATGTCTTTCACGCCCTGCATGACCATCGGTATCGACCCGGAAGCGAGCAGGGCGTGGCGCAGGTTGGTCAAGTCCAGCGGCAGGTAGCGTGAGGGGAAGTCGGTCAGCGTGTCGAGCGGAGGCGCGGCGCGCCCATCGTGCAGAATGATGCGCTCGAAGTGGCGGGCCAGGCGCGAACGGCCCAGGAGGTTACTGGCAACCACCGAGCCCAGGCCCAGCCCCAGGCGGCCGCGATGGTCGTGAGCGAGCTGGCCGTGGCTTTTCACCACCAGAATGTTCAGGCGGTAGTGAGGGTTGGCCAGCAGCTGGCCGTCGCGGCCCTCCAGCAAGTCATCAAGCATGCGTTGGCAACTGCGGCTGATTTCGGCCGGGGTGACGCCCTTGGCGAAATCCTGCTCGGTGTATAGCTCGCCCAGGCGGCGGATGCCGGCGACCGGGTCGTCGAGGCAGGCGCTGGCGAAGCGCCAGGCACCGATCGATGCGCCGATCAGGGCACGCTGACGGGGTGCCGAGGGTAGCAACTCGCCGAACAGCGCCAGGTCCAGGCCCTGGATGCCCAGCGGCTTCGGCCCACCCGCCGCGCCCGGCAATACCCCGACATCGGCCGCTTGCAGGCCGCGCTCGCGGATGTGTCGCAAGGCACGCTGGCCGGCCTTGAAGGTGAGGGCGGGGTATTTGATGTGGATGGCGCTCATGGCGGGTCTCTTGGGCTCAAAGCAGCCGTTACAGATAACACACCTGTGTGTGCCTGTATTGGCCCTTTCGCAGCGCAAGGCCGCACCTTGCACGAGGCCAAGTCGGGTTGGCGGCGTAACTGCGCTATCATGCCGCCAGTTGTTTTCAGGTTGAATTAAGGACCGCTGGTTAATCTTAACCCCGTAGACAACTTGCACAGTTCTCAGGAGAGAAGAACGATGAAAACCATGACTGCCCTGATCACCGCCGCTGCCCTCGCCCTGGGCGCCAATGCCGCCTTCGCCAAGGACGTTCAGCCTGACGAAGTGGTCAAACTGGTCAACGCCAAGACCATCAAGTCGCTGGACGAGCTCAAGGCCGCTGCCGTGGCCAAGCACCCAGGCGCCACCGTCACTGACTCGGAACTTGAAGACGAGTACGGCCGCTACATCTACAAGGTCGAGCTGCGTGATACGCAGAACGTCGAATGGGACGTCGACATGGATGCCAAGACCGGTGAGGTGCTCAAGGACGAACGAGACAGCTGATGATCCATGTATCCCGGACGGCACGTTACCTGGCGCTCTCGCTGCTTGCCGTCTGCTCCCTGGCTGTTGCCCGCGACCTGGACCAGGATGAAGCCCTGAAGCTCCGTCAGAAGGGCATCATCCTGCCGCTCGAACAGCTGCTCGAGACCGCCCTGGGGCGTCACCCCGGGGCGCGTCTGCTGGAAGCCGAGCTGGAAGAAGACGATGATCGCTACGAATATGAAGTCGAGTTGCTGACGACTGAAGGTGTGGTGCGCGAGATCAAGCTCGATGCCAGCACCGGCGCCCTGCTCAAAGACGAGGAAGATGACTGAATGCGCCTGTTGCTTGTCGAGGACAACGTACCGTTGGCCGATGAACTGACCACCGGCCTGCAGCGCCAGGGCTATGCCGTGGACTGGCTGGCTGATGGCCGTGACGCGGTTTACCAGGGACAAAGCGAGCCTTACGACCTGATCATCCTGGACCTCGGCCTGCCTGGCTTGCCCGGCTTGGACGTGCTGGCCCAGTGGCGCGCCGCCGGCCTGGCCACACCGGTATTGATCCTCACTGCCCGCGGCTCCTGGGCCGAGCGCATTGAAGGGCTGAAGGCAGGGGCTGACGATTACCTGAGCAAGCCCTTCCACCCCGAAGAGCTGCAACTGCGCATCCAGGCGTTGCTGCGCCGCGCCCGTGGCCTGGCCAATCAGCCGAAGCTGGAAGCAGCCGGCCTGCACCTTGACGAAAGCCGTCAGTGCGTGAGCCGCGACGGGGTGGATGTGCAACTGACTGCCGCCGAGTTCCGCCTGCTGCGCTACTTCATGCTGCACCCGCAGCAGATCCTGTCCAAAAGCCACCTGGCCGAGCACCTCTACGACGGTGAAACCGAGCGCGACTCGAACGTGCTGGAGGTCCACGTCAACCATTTGCGCCGCAAGCTGGGCCGCAGTGTGATCGAAACCCGTCGCGGGCAAGGCTACATCTATGCCGGGAGCGGCGAGTGAAGTCGATCCAGGCGCGCCTGAGCCTGGGCCTGGTGGCGGTACTGGTGGTAGTCGGCGTGGTGCTGGCGCAACTGACCTTGTGGCTGTTCGAAGCCGGGCTGCAACGTTATCTGGAGAGCGGCCTGCGCAAGGAAAGCGAGAATCTGCTGGTGGCATTGGTGCGTGGGCCTTCCGGCCTGCAGCTGGATGAGCGGCGCATTTCGGCTGCCTATCAGCGGCCGTTTTCCGGTTACTACTTCCGCATCGATTTCGACCAGGGTACCTGGAGGTCTCGTTCGCTGTGGGACCTGGACATGCCCAAGCCTGCAGCGCCCGGGCTTTCCGATAGCCATGAACTCGGCCCCGAAGGCCAGCAGCTGCTGGCCCTGCGTGCCGACTACCGGCGCCTGGGCCAGGACATTTCGATCAGTGTGGCTCAGGACTATTCACCGGTCCGCGAAGGTTTCCGACGCTTGCAGCAGATCGGCCTGGGCATGGGCCTGGTGGCGCTGATCCTGATTCTGGTGCTGCAGCGCATCACGGTTACCCGCTCGCTGCGGCCGCTGGAGCGGGCGCGCCAGCAGATCGCCCAACTGCAGCAGGGGCGGCGCTCGCAGCTGGATGCCGAGGTGCCCAGTGAGTTGGTACCGCTGGTGGGGCAGATCAACCACTTGCTCAGCCATACCGAAGACAGCCTGCGCCGTTCACGCAATGCCCTCGGTAACCTCGGCCATGCGCTGAAGACGCCGCTGGCGGTGCTGCTGAGCCTGGCTTCCAGTGAACGCCTGCAGGGTCTGCCGGAGGTGCGCGCGCAAATGCGCGAGCAGTTGCAGCAGATTCAGGAACGCCTGGCGCGCGAGCTGAACCGTGCGCGCCTGGCAGGGGATGCGCTGCCGGGTGCGCAGTTCGATTGTGATGCCGAACTGCCGGGCCTGCTCGGGACCTTGGGCATGATTCATGGCGAGGGCCTGCTGCTGGCAAGTGATGTGTCGCCCGGGCTGTTGTTGCCATGGGACCGCGAGGACGTTCTGGAACTGTTGGGTAATCTGCTGGACAACGCCTGCAAGTGGGCAGACAGCGAAGTGCGCGTGGGTATCGCGTCGAACGCCGAGGGCTACCGGCTGTGGGTTGATGACGATGGCCCGGGTATTGCGCAAGACCAGCGGCAGCAGGTGCTGGAGCGAGGTTCACGGCTGGACGAACAGGTGGCTGGGCATGGGCTGGGGTTGGGCATCGTGCGCGATATCGTTGACGCATGGGGCGGCCGCCTGGCCTTGCTGGAGAGCCCGCTGGGCGGGTTGCGGGTGAGCATCGACCTGCCGCGCAAGGCTCGGTGATGCCGGGGCCGCTGTGCGGCCCATCGCGACACAAGGCCGCTCGCACAGGTGTACGCAATCCCCTTTGGCCCTATCAGTACTGCAAAAAAATTGCAGTACAGCCGCAGTTTTTTGAATTAGCCCAAATTCCCCCCACCCGGCAAAATCCTCCCACGAAACCCTGTGGTTTCCATCTCTCCACGGACGGAGCCCCTTGTGGTATTGCATGCGCAATACGAGGCCCAGGCCAACTCGGCTGGGCTTTCTTTTTGAACAGAAAAACCAAAGATCCCGATTGCCCAAATGTCTGCCTCGCGTTCCGAAAGTCGTCTGCAGCGGCTGTTGCCGGCCCCTCTCAACATCCCCCCAAAAGAATGGTTGCGTGCCGGTATCGGTGCGCTATTTGGCCTTTTCCTCGCGGGCTGGCTGACCAGCATGGCCTATGGCCCGAACATCGCCCTGCACTTGCTCGGCCCGCTGGCTGCTTCGGCGGTACTGGTGTTTGCGGTGCATTCCGGCCCCTTGGCCCAACCTTGGCCGGTGTTGGGCAGCTACGCCCTGGCGGGTGCAGTGGGGCTGGCCATGCGCGAAGGCTTCGGCCCCGAGCTGTGGGTGGCTGCTGCGGCACTCGGCATCTCGATCCTGGTCATGTGCCTGTTGCGCTGCCTGCACCCGCCGGGTGGCGGTGTGGCAGTGAGCGCGGTGCTGGCCGACCCGGGGTTGACCGCCATGGGCGATCACCTGCTGGAGCCGGTGCTGCTCAATGCGCTGATCCTGGTGACAGTGGCAATCGCCTACAACCGTTTGACGGGTGTGCGCTACCCGAAAGGCGCGGTGCCACGCAAAGACCTGCACCACACCCATGACCCACTGCCCGGCGAGCGGGTCGGCATCCGCAGTGAAGACCTGGACCAGGCCCTGGAAGAGCTGGGCGAGTTCGTCGACGTCACCCGTGACGAGCTGGAGCGCATCATCCTCGCCACCGAGCAGCACGCCCTGCAGCGCAGCCTTGGCGGTATCACCGCGGCCTCGGTGATGTCCCGCGATGTGCAGTTCGTCACGCCTGATACCACGCTGGAGCAGGCCTGGAAAATGCTCGCCAGCCATCACCTGAACACCCTGCCTGTCCTGCAGCACGGCAAGCTTGTGGGCATCGTCAGCCTCAGCGACCTGGTTGGCCCGGCGATGCAGCGTGGGCGTTTCAGCTGGCGCGGTCTGTTCGGCCGCCAGGCGGTGCGCATGGCGCAAGTGATGAGCAGGCGGGTTGTCAGTGTCAGCAGCCAGCACCCGTTGGAACGCCTGCTGCCCTTGTTGTGCGAACAAGGCCTGCACTGCTTGCCGGTGCTTGATGGCGACAAGCTGGTGGGGGTGATCACCCAGACCGACCTGATTGCCGGCCTCAAGCGTCAGTTGCTCAGCAAGACCGAGGCTTCAGATAACCGGGTCCCAGCGTTGTGACCAGTCGCTGGCGCCGGCAGCTACCAGCCGGCGCAGGATCGCGAAGGCCTGTTGCAGGGCTTCGCTGTCACGTTTACGCGGGTACACCAGAAAGGTCGGGTAGGTGAACTCCGGAGCCTGAGGTACCCGCTCGAACACGCCGCTGTCCAGATAGGCCTGCACCACCCGCGTGCGGAAGTAGCCACTGCCGCCTTGGTCGAGTATGAACTGCAGGGCCAACGGGCCAAGGTTGAAGCTAAGCGCCGGGCGCGCGCAGTCGGGCAGGGCCGCATCATGCTGGCGGCGGAAGGCCTCGCCCCAGTCGATGTAGATGTACGGCTCGGGCCGCTCGACCCGGCGCACGCGAATCAGCTTCTCTTCCATCAACTGCTCCACCTGCAGGCCTGGACCGTAGGTCGGCTGGTAGACCAGCGCGGCGTCCAGCAAGCCCATCTCGACCTTGCGCAGCAGCGACTCTCCATCGCTGACCTCGCTGCGGATGGCATGGCTGGGCAGTTCACGGTGCAGGGCACTTACCCAGTCGAGCATCATCGGGTTGCCCAGGCTCACCTCGCCGCCCACATGCAGCACCTGCTGGCAACCTTCAGGCAACGGCAGGTCGCGGCGCGCGGCTTCCCAGGTTTGCACCAACTGGTTGGCATAACTGACGAACGCTTCGCCATCGCTGGTCAGGCTGGCGCCGCTGCGGCTACGCACGAACAGCTGGCAACCCAGTTGCTGTTCCAGGCGCTGCACGCGCGCGGTGATCGCGGTTTGTGACACGAACAGGCGTTCGGCCGCGGCGACCAGGCTGCCGCAACGCACAATTTCCAGGAAGGTACGGGCCTGCTCGATGTCCATGGGCTGCTCGGTGGTTGAAGGGGTGGCCTATTCTAGAGGCTTTGCACTGTTATGGGGCGTTATTGCGTTGTCTGCAAATTTGCAGGTCGGTTGTGACTTTAGTCCCATGGCGGCGTGGGTAGAGCGGTCCATACTCAGGTTTCGCCCTTCAATAACAACAAGTACCGGGTTTTTAACGACATGAGCTACCAGCACAGCTACGCCCATTCCATTTCCGACCCTGCCGCGTTCTGGGCGGAACAGGCCGCAGACCTGGCCTGGCACCGCAAGCCTGCCTTGACCCTGCAAGACAACGCCGACGGTACCCACCGCTGGTTCGCGGATGGCCGCCTCAACAGCTGTTACCTGGCCCTCGATCACCAGATCGAGCAGGGCCGGGGCGAGCAGTTGGCGCTGATCTACGATTCGCCCGTGACCGGTGTGCAGCAGACCTACACCTACAACCAGTTGCGCGACGAGGTAGCACGCCTGGCCGGTTTGCTGCGCCAGCTGGGGGTGAACAAGGGCGATGGCGTGATCATCTACATGCCCATGGTGCCGCAAGCGGCCATGGCGATGCTGGCCTGCGCGCGGATCGGCGCGGTGCATTCGGTCGTGTTCGGTGGCTTTGCCGCCAACGAGTTGGCCCTGCGCATCGATGACGCTCGGCCCACCTTGTTGCTGACGGCATCGTGCGGGCTGGAGTTCGACCGGGTCATTGCATACAAGCCGCTGGTTGACCGTGCCCTGCAACTGGCCCGGCACCAGCCGCGCAATGTGCTGGTGCTGCAGCGGCCACAGGCGCACGCTGAACTGCTGCCAGGCCGCGACCTGGACTGGCAGGCGGCCTTGGCCGGCGCCGAACCGGTGGCGCCCGTCGAGCTGGATGCCGGCGACCCGCTGTATATCATGTATACCTCAGGCACCACCGGTAAACCCAAGGGTATCGTCCGGGAAAACGGCGGCAATGCCGTGGCGCTGTGTTACGCCATGCGCCATATCTATGGCATGCAGGCCGGCGATGTGTGGTGGGGCATTTCCGACGTCGGTTGGGTGGTCGGCCACTCACTGATCGTCTACGGGCCGTTGATGAGCGGCTGTACCACCGTGTTCTACGAAGGCAAGCCAATCCGCACCCCGGATGCTTCGGCCTATTGGCGGGTGGTGGAGCAGTACCAGGTCAACGCGCTGTTCTGTGCACCTACGGCCATGCGCGCCATCCGCAAGGAAGACCCGGAGGGCGACCTGATTCGCAAACATGACCTCAGCTCGCTGCGGCAACTGTTCCTGGCGGGGGAAAAGCTGGATTCCAGCACCCATGAATGGCTGGAACGGGTGAGTGGCAAGCCGGTGCACGACCACTGGTGGCAGACCGAGACCGGCTGGCCGGTCACCGCGCCTTGCGTCGGGCTGGAGGGCAGCGCGGCGAAGCCAGGGTCGAGCAACCGGGCGGTGCCGGGTTACAACGTTCGCGTACTGGATGACGAAGGCCACTTGCTCGGGGCCAACCATCAGGGTTCGATCGTGATTGCACTGCCACTGCCCCCCGGCTGCAGCCAGACGCTGTGGGGGGATCACGAGCGCTACCTGCAGGCCTACCTGCGCACATATCCGGGGTACTACCACACGGGTGACGGCGGCTATCTGGACGATGATGGCTTCGTCTACATCATGGGGCGCACCGATGATGTGATCAACGTTTCCGGTCATCGTTTGTCCACCGGTGAAATGGAAGACCTGGTCGCCCGCCACCCGGCGGTAGCGGAGTGTGCTGTGATCGGTGTGCATGACGAGATCAAGGGGCAGGTACCGTTGGCGCTGGTGGTACTCAAGGATGGCGAGGGCATTGCCGAGGCGCAGTTGCTGGTGGAGCTGGTGGGCAGTGTGCGCGAGGAAATTGGCCCGCTGGCCTGTTTCAACCGGGTCCGGCTGGTGAAGCGCCTGCCCAAGACCCGTTCCGGCAAGATTCTGCGGGCGGTGCTGCGCAAGATTGCCGATGGGCAGGATTATGTGCCGCCTTCGACCCTGGATGACCCTGCGGTGCTGGGTGAGATCGAAGCGGTGCTGGCGGATTTGCCCAGGGCGGGTTGATGGTTTGACCTCGATGGCCCCTTCGCGGGCGGGACGTGCATCGGTGGCTCGGCAGAGGCCGTCGTAGGCGCGGGTTCACCCGCGAAGAGGCCGGGCCTGCTGGCCAATTACCACCCGCCGTTCACCGTTGCGGCCGCTACCGTACTCGCGGGTAAACCCGCTCCTACAGACGCATCGGTGGTCGTAGGAGCGGGTTCACCCGCGAATGGGCCGGCTCAGGCACTGCAGGCTCAGGGGGCAATCTGGTGCAGTTGCCCCAACCGGCTGCGGGTACGCATCAGGTCGGCCAGCGGGCCGCCCAGGCTCTCTTTCAGCGGACGTTTACCTATGACAATCACCCGCCGATCCTGGTCATACAGCACATCCACCAGGTTGACGAAGCGCTGCTGAGCCGCCAGCGAACACGCCGAGAGGTCATCCAGCCCATCGATGACCCACTCGTCATACTCCCTGGCCAGCACCAGGTAGTCGATGACCGCGGTGGCCTTCTCGCACAGATCGTCAAAGCCAAGCACCACCCGCCGGCCATCGATGGCCAGCGCTCGCAGCGGGCGCTTGTTCACGTCCAGTATCACCGGTTGTTCGCTCGGCACATTCAGCGCCTGGCGCTGCGCCGCATCACCCGGCCAGACATAATGGCCCTGGGTAAAACGCTGATGCTCGCGGTTGGCCGGCAAACTGCGAAAATCCGTGTCGCCACCGACTTCGAGCACTTGCATCGAGCTGTTGATCAGGCGAATGACCGGCAGAAAACGTTCGTGATACAGCGGGTTGGGCAACAGCCCTTCGGGCGCGTAGTTAGAGGTCACCAGCAGGTACACGCCACGGGCGAACAAGGCGTTGAACAGCCGGGTGAGCAGCATGGCATCGCCTATGTCATGCACGTGGAATTCGTCGAAGCACAGCACTTGGCAACCACCCACCAGCTCGTCCAGCGTTGCGCCCAGCGCGTCGTCCAGCGCCCGGTGGCGGTGCATGCCCTGGTGCAGGCGTGCAAAGAAATCATGAAAATGCAGGCGCAGCTTGGCGGCTATCGGCACGGCCTGGAAAAAGCCATCGAGCAGCCAGCTTTTACCCCGGCCGACCGAGCCGTACAGGTACAGACTGCGCGGTTGACCTTGTTCAAGCTGCGTCAGTTGTTCGGCCATGCAGTGGATTACCCGCCGCTGACCGTCACTCAGCTGATAACCACGGCTGTGCGCCTTGTCCTCGAACCAGCCGAGCAGCTCGCTCTGTTGATTGGCGGTGCCGCGCAAGCGTTGGCCAAGCTGGCGCAGCGGGGTAGGGATCCAGGCAGACAAAAGCAACGCTCCTTGGGCGATGGCGGGGCAGCCTGCAGCTTGCCCGAGAGCGGCCATTTTGACTAATAGAGAAAGTGCCGGGCAATCATCACTTCTTGCGATAGGTCTGGCCGCCTCTTGTGCCTGTGCGGGCTATGCCTTTCGCTCCAGCTGGCGTTCGATCATGTACTTCACCGCCAGGCGACGTTCCTTGAGGTGGCGCAGGTCTTCGTCGACGAAGTTACCGGCCGATATCGATTCGGCAGCGAGCACCTGGTTGTCGATGTCCATATATTCGTCCAGCAAGCGGTCCAGCGCCTTGTCCTGCTGGCGGCGCTGCTGGACGATTTCGCGCGGGTAGTGCAGGTCCTGGTAGAGATCGTGAGAGACAGGCATGGGGTCCTCCTTGGTCAATGCAATGGGCTTACCTGATTGGAAGTGTGGAATGCGATTGTGTTGAAGCGAGGCGGGCGGAAACCGACGGACGGTCGCCACACCAGCGCCCAAATGACTAACTCGCTGTTTTTTGGCAATTTTTTTGATCAGGGGGGTTCACAGACCGAAAGTTTGTTGTTAAAGTGCCGCGCATTCCAAGACAACAACCCGGTTGTCACTCAGTTGGAATTGTCAGAGCAGCAAACGCTGCATCCGATACAGGGGCGTCGCCAAGCGGTAAGGCAGCAGGTTTTGATCCTGCCATGCGTTGGTTCGAATCCAGCCGCCCCTGCCATTTTTCAAGATTCAAACGTATTTAACCCGGTGCCAGGAAAGATGAGCGCTGGGTTTTCGCGTTTTCGCGTTTTCGCGTTTTCGCGTTTTTGTGATTTTGCGCGCCTCCGCACCTCCTGAGCGCGGGGCGTGCCGTACCGGGTTACCCGGAAATCCCCAGCATTTCGTTCAGCGCCCTGGCCAGTTCATCAGCCTGCACCGGCTTCTGGATCACCAGGCTGCCCGGCAGGTCCAGCCCCTGCAACTCCGCATAACCGGTAAGAAACACCACCGGCAGGCGGGGGTATCGTTCGCGGGCAGCCAGCGCCAGTTGAGCACCATTGAACTCGGGCATGGCGAAATCAGTCAGCAGCAGGTCAATGTCGTCATCCAGCAATGCCAATGCCTGCTCGCCGCTGTGCGCCTGGCGCACCTGGTAGCCGTATTGGCGTAACACATCGCCAAGCATGTCGCGCACCAGGTGGTCGTCGTCCACCAGCAGCACCGTGCGGTTATGGCCGCTTTCGCTGATTGACTGACTGAGCACTGCTGCTACGGGTTCGTTCACCATCTCCTCTTTTACCGCCGGCAGGTATACCGCCACCTCGGTACCGCGACCGAGTGTGGTGTCGATGCGCACGCCGCCACCGGACTGCTTGGCAAAGCCGAACACCTGGGCCAGGCCCAGGCCCGAACCTTTGCCAATGTCCTTGGTGGTAAAGAAAGGCTCGAATACCTTGGCCAGCACCTCTTCGTTCATGCCGCAACCCGTATCGCGGATGCTCAGCATCACGTACTCGCCCGGGTCCGGGTCTTCCGGGCGTTGCGGGCGCTTGTCGATATGGGTGTTGCGCGTTGTCAGGGTCAGCTGGCCGCCGTCGGGCATGGCATCGCGGGCATTGATCGCAAGGTTGAGGATGATCATCTCGGTCTGGGTGGGGTCGGTCAGTGCCTGCCACAGGGCCAGGTCAAGGTCCAGACGTACCGAGACGTTGCCACCCAGCGTGCGGCGCAGCAGCTCTTCCAGACCGGCCAGGGTACGGTTGAGGTTCAGCGGCACCGGCTCCAGACGCTGGCGGCGGGAGAAGGCCAGCAACTGCGAGGTCAGCTTGGCACCACGCTCGCCTGCTTCGCGGATATGGGTGAGGCGAGTGCGGGCCTTGTCCAGGTCGGCCTTGGCCAGATCGCGCTCCAGAAAGCTGGCACCGGTGAGTATCACCGTCAGCAGGTTATTGAAGTCATGCGCCACGCCAGCCGTTAGTTGCCCAACCGCTTCCAGCCGCTGCATCTGCTGCAGAGCGGCCTCGATGCGCTCGCGCTCGTTGATCTGTTCGCGCAGCCGCGCGTTGGCGTCTGCCAGGCTCAGGGCGGCTTCGCGCTCGCTGGTGATGTCGCGTGCCACCACGTACAGCAAGGTGTCCTCCGGCACCACCACCCACGACAGCCAGCGCTGTTGGCCGCCGGCATGCAGGATGCGACCGACAAAGCGTGCGCTGGTGCGGCCGTGGGCGAGGGCGGCCAGTTCGGTGAGTAACTGTTCCTGGTCCTGCTCAGGCAGCAGGTGCAGCAAGGACGACTGGCTCAGGCGTTCGCGTGAGAAGCCCAGGCTGGCTTCCCAGGCGGGGTTCAGTGCGACCGGGGTCAGGTCTTTGTTCAGCACGGCCAGCAAATCCTGCGACAGCTCCCAGGCACGATCGCGTTCGCGGGTACGGCGCTCGACCCGCTCGCCAAGCATCTCGTTCAGCTGACGCAGCGCCTGGGTGGCCTGGCGTTGCGCGTGGATGTCCTGCAGTACGCCTGAGAAGCGAACGCACTGATCATCGACGAACTGGCTTTGGCCGCTGCTCAGCAACCAGCGGGGCTCCAGGCCATTGGGTTGCGCGATCCGAAACTCCACGCGGTAATGACCGTCACTTTCCGGGCGCATGGCATGTTCCACCGCCTCGCGCACCAGTGGCAGGTCGTCGGGGTAGATGCCGGCGTAGAACACTTCAAGGCTCATTTCGGTGCTGGTGGGCAGGCCGAACAAGGTCTTGCAGCGGTCATCCCACAGCAACAGGCCCTCTTGCGGGCGCAGGTCCCAGGTGCCCATGCCGGCGGCGTCGATGGCGATGCGAGCACGTGCTTCGACGTCCGCCAAGGCCTCTTCGGCGCGGCGACGGCGCTGGCGTTCCTGTACTTCGCTGAGGGCCCGGCGCACGGCTTTGGGCAGCAGTGGCAGGTTCTTCTTCAGCACATAGTCGGTCGCGCCCAGGCGGATCATTTCCACCGCGTGCTCTTCGCCATAAATGCCGGACAGGAATATGAACGGGATGTCGGGTGCCAGGCGTTGGGCGATGGCCAGCACTTCGGTGCCGGACGAGCCTGGTAGCACGCAGTCACACAAGATCAGGTCGTAGCAGGCCTGGCGCAGGGCATGTTCGACACCCGCATGGTCGAACACCAGCTGCGACTGCACATGCAGCCCGCTGCGCTCCAGGCGCATCAGGGTAAGCTCAGCGTCCATCGAGCTGTCTTCGACCATCAGTAGTTTCAACGGCGTTTGCTGCATCGTTGCGGCGGCCTCAGTTGCTACCGCGACGGTTCAGTCGCAGTGAGCCGGGTGGCGGTTCGTTTAGCACTGCCCAGAATACCCCGAGGTCGGAGATGGCGGTGACGAATTCCTTGAACTCCACGGGTTTGACCACATAAGCGTTTACCCCCAGCTCGTAGGCACGCAACAGGTCGGGCTCTTCGCGCGAAGAGGTGAGCATCACGGTGGGGATGCTGCGCAGTTCGGCAGTGGCGCGCACTTCCTTGAGCACTTCCAGGCCGTCGACCTTGGGCAGTTTCAGGTCGAGTAACAGCACGGCAGGGTTGCCGTCATCGCGCTCGGCATAGGCGTTGCGGCGCAGCAAGTAGTCGAGCGCATCAGCGCCGTCACGCAGCACGATGACCTCGTTGGCCAACTGGCTGCGCTCCAGGGCCAGCAGGGTCAGCTCCAGGTCTCGGGGATTGTCTTCGACCAGCAGAATGGGCTTGAGCATGATGGTAGCGATGCCTCAGGTAGCAGTGTTTCGGGGTAGGGTGAAGTGGAAGCTGGCGCCCTGGTCGACCTGGCCAGTGGCCCAGACTCGACCGTCATGGCGCTCGATGATGCGGCGTACGCTCGCCAGGCCAATGCCGGTGCCTTCGAAATCTTCCATGCGGTGCAGGCGCTGGAAGACGCCGAACAGCTTGTTGGCGTAGGCCATGTCGAAGCCCACGCCATTGTCGCGGATGCAGACCTCGGTTTCGTCAGGGTGCTGTACGGCACTGATCTCGATGCGAGCAGGCGTACGGCCGCGAGTGTACTTGATGGCATTGGCTATCAGGTTGTGCAAGGCCATGTTGATGAATGCCGGGTCGCCGATCACCTTGGGCAGCGGGGCGATGTCCCAAACGATTGCGCGGCCTTCGTAATCGGGGGCTAGCTCGCTGCGAATGGCCTCGACCAGGGCGTTGAGGTCGACGTCGGACAGGCGCAAGGCCGAGCGGCCCATCTGCGAGAAGTTGAGCAGGTTGTCGACCAGGCTGCCGGCAAAGTGCGCCGCCTCACCAATATGCTGGAGGAAGCGTTTGCCGCGTTCGCTCAAGCCTTGGCCTTCGATCTCGCCAAGCAGTTCGGTATAGCCGGCGATGTGCCGCAGCGGGGCGCGCAGGTCGTGGGAAACACTGTAGGAAAACGCTTCGAGCTCCTTGTTGGAACGGCGCAATTCGCCAGCCAGTTGTGCCAGCTCTTCGGCCTTGCGCAGGACAATGCCCAGTACCGCGGCGCGCAGCTCCATCACGCCCTCGATCACCAGTGGGTCCCACGCCTGACAATAGCCGCGCAGTTCTTCCTGCCAGCGTTCAAAACTGTTCCGCGGGTCGAGGTTGCCCTGTGGCCCGACCTGCTTGGTCGGCTGGCCGGCCCAGTTGACCGTGCGTATCTGCTCGGGGCGGAACCACAGCAGGTAGTGCGAGTGGATCTGCGAGATGGCCACCGCCAGCACCCCGCCAGCATGGTTTGCCAGCTCGGGCAGCTCAGTGATGTCGCGGCGCAGGTTGTCGCTATGGAACACCTTGTCTTCGTCACGTTGGCTTAGCCAGTGTACCAGCGCCGTCACCTGGGCCTCAGGCGGGGTCTGGCCGATCAGGTCACAGCGCTCGGCCGAGATCACTGCCGCGCCCTGGGCGTCGGCGAAGGCCAGCAGCACGTGAGGCAGGTCGCGCAAACCGTCACTGACGCTGTCGTGGTCGGCCATGGACGAGATCATGCGTACGATGTGCTGGCGCAGCGCCAACAGCTTGCGCGTACTGGCATGGGACTCGCGGGACTCTATCTGCAACGACAGTACGCTGGCCAACAGCTCGCAGGCCGTGCGGGTGCGCAGGTCCACCGGGCGTGGCTGCTGATGGTGGCAGGAAATCAGCCCCCACAGCTCGCCGTCGACCACGATCGACAGCGACATCGAGGCCAGCGTGCCCATGTTGCGCATGTACTGCAGGTGCACAGGTGACACGCTGCGCAGTACAGCAAAACTCATGTCCAGCGCCTTGCCAGTGCGCGGGTTGGTTGCGGGCAGCAGTGGCGAGGGCTGATAGTTGGCATCTTCGATCACGCGGATACGGTTGACCCGGTAAAGCTCGCGCGCCTGGCGCGGGATGTCTGCAGCCGGGAAACACAGGCCTGCGTAGCTGGGGTAGCCCGGGTCGGCTACCTCGGCCAGCACCTGGCCATTGCCTTCGGCATCGAAACGGTACGCCTTGACCCGCCCAAAGCCGGTGATGCGCTTGAGCTGCAGCACCGCTTGTTGCAGCAGGTCTTCGATACTGCCGGCCAGTTGCAGACTGGCGACAAAGCTGCGCACCAACGGGTAGTAGTCGCCTTGCCCGACCAGGTCTGCTGGCAGGCGGGGTGGTTCGAACTCGGCAATCAGTACCTGATCGTGGCAATGGACCAGCATGTGCAGCAGGGCACTGACGGGGTTGCCCTGGCGCAAGTGCACGTCGCCAATGTGGAAGGGGAAGACTTCGTCTTCGGGAAGCCGTGTGAGGTGCGCGTGCAGGTCAAAGCCCTCGTGAACCAGGTCGGCGAAGTGGCAACCGATCAGTTCGCGGGCTGGCAAGCCCAACCAGTGCTCGACATTTTCACTGGCCTGCAGCACGCACAGGTCGGTGGCATCCAGCACCAGCAGAAAGCCGTGAGGCTGGATGCTGCCCGGAACCTGAATCGGTTCTTGGGCACAGCGCTCCATGGCGTCTGCCAGTGAGTTGTCTGCAGTCATGATTGAAAAAGCTCCTGTCATGTCCGTCCGTGTACGGCACAGGTGTCTGGCGCGGGACGAATACGATTCACCCTAACAGAATCCCGGTGAATTTACCGGCTCCTGGCCATTGGAGGCACGGGGTGGCCACGGGTTCTGTGCGGTACAGGCTTTTTTTGATGCCACGGTATCGCTTTGTCGCTAATACAAAAAAATGGCTTTATGCCACATCGGCTGCGCCGCCTCACTGCTACGCTCAGTTCAAGACGTTTCGATAAGGATAACAAGGTGACGGAGCGTATGCTGGCCGCGCTGTTCGGCCTGTTGTTCAGCGGCACTACCGTTGCTGCGGATTTTCTCGTGGAGGTGCGGGTACTGGTGCAGCGTGGCTGCATGCTGGTCAACCAGACCCGCGATGCGGGAGCCCAGGCCCTGGGACGGATCGACCTGGGTGCTACGGCGCGCCTGGATGGCCCTGGCGCGCCCTTGAGTGGTGTGCTGCTGAGCCAGCGCCCGCCGCGCCTGGAGTGCAACCCGGATACGCCCTATCAGGTGCGCGTCGATGGTGGCCAGCATGGTGGTGTTGGCGAACTGCGCTACCTGGCGAGCGACGATCGCTTGGCGCGGCCCATTCCTTACCGCTTGTACCGTGACGCTGCCTGGCGTGAGCCGCTGGCAGTGGGGGTAGCCCAATCGGCGCGTGTACCGGGCAGCGGTTCGGTTGAATTGCCGTTGTACGCACGTATCGACAAATTGGCCTGGGTGCCAGATGCAGGGGGTTATGCCGACCTGCTGAAAGTCACCGTCACCTGGTAGGGACGCCACCATGCACAAGGACGCCATGCCATGAGCCGCACTTCGATCCTGTTGCTCACCCTCGGCCCGCTACTGGTCCCCGGCGGTGCGGTGCATGGCAGCACCACCGGTTTCATACAGGCGCGGCTGGTCATCAGCGCGTCTTGCCAGATCAGCAGCAACGAGACGCAACCGGCTGTGTTGGGTGACCCAGGCGTACTGGACTTTGGCGAGCGCGGTCCGAACTGGGATCAGCCGTTGCGCAGCCAGGTGGACGAAGTGGGCGGTCAGGGTAGCCTGCAAATCAGTTGCACACCTGAGGTTCGGGCCTTCAACGTGCGTATCAATGGTGGTCTCAATGGCGACGATGGCATTCGCCGCCTGAGCAACGGCCGTGAACTGATTCCTTATCAGCTGGCGGTCGACCCAGGCGGTAACAGCCGCTACGGCGTCGGCCAGGCGCGGGCCTTCACCATTCGCAGCAGCCAGCAAGTGCCGATTCCCATCTACGGTGTGGTAGTGGCGCAACCGCGGGCGCTGCCGGCCGGGCTTTACCGCGACACCCTCAGAGTGACCCTGGACTGGTAACCACGCAAGGAGACTCCGATGCGAACGAACCTTTCATATTGCTTCCTCGCAGGCCTGGGCCTGGCGTTGGCTTCCCAGGCCCAGGCGGCCACGGTGACGGGGAGTATCAGCTCGACCCTGACGCTGACTGCGGCGTGCCAGGTCAATGGCACGTCGGGCACGTCGGGGCTTGACTTCGGTGCCCTGGACTTCGGTACCGAGGATGCCTTGTTCGTCACCGCCGATGCCCAGGTGCTGGGAGGCGGGGGAGGCGCCATGAGCATCCTGTGCTCTGCAGGTACGGTGCCTGTGATCAAAGTGAGTGCAGGCCTGCATGATGGCCAGTCGAGCGGTGGCACCCGTGCGCTCGCTGATGGTTCTGGCAACTTTGTGCCGTATGACCTCTATACCGACGCGGGGCGTACGGCGTTGCTGGCGGTCGACGACACCATCACCCTGCCGACCAGTACCGGCGCCGCTCAGACGGTCAACCTTTATGGCAAGGCCGTCGGCAAGGCGGGCCTGCCCGCAGGGGTCTACAGCGACACGATCTCGGTCGAGCTGTCGTTCTGACCCATGCGCGGCTGGCTGGCAGGAGGCCTGACTGGCGTCAGCATGTTGTTGGCCGCTCCGTTGGGGGCAGTGACCACCAGTACCTTCACGGTGACGGCGCAGGTTGTCGCCGGGTGCCTGGTGGTGGGGGGTGTCACCAGCTACGGCACGCTCGATTATGGCTCGCAGTCGGCGCTGTCCACGGGGCTGCTCAGCACATCGCTGGGTGGTTCTACCGTGACGTTCCAGTGCACGCCGGGCGTGGCCATGAGTATGAGCCTGGACGGCGGGCAAAACAGTGCCAGTGGCACACGCAACCTGAAGCGCACCAGTGGCACGCAAATGCTGGCCTACCAGTTGTACCGGGACGCCGCCTATAGCCAGGCCTTGGGGATCGGCCAGAGCGTGGCGGTGAGCTATTCCGACCCGACGGCGATCAAGTTACCGGTGTACGGACGGGTTCAGCTGACCGGCACGCAGCCGGCAGGGACCTACACCGATGTGGTGCAAGTGACGGTGACCTGGTAACGGCCAGCGCCACCCATGACAAGTGTCTAAGGAGAGCTGCATGCGGGCAGGCGCGAAGTGGACGCGTGGATTGACAGGTTTATTGTCGCTGGCAAGCCTGCCGGCCTGGGCGGCCACTTCGGTGCTGATCTGGCCGATCGACCCGGTGCTGGAGGCCGACCAGAAGGCAGGTGCGTTGTGGCTGGAAAACCGTGGCACTGCGCCGGCAAACCTGCAGGTGCGGGTATTCGCCTGGCGCCAGGGTGATTACCAGGAGCAGTTCCAGGCGCAGCGCGAGATTATCGGCAGCCCGCCGGTCGCCAACATTGCACCCGGGCAGAAGCAACTGATCCGCCTGACCCGTACCGGCCCTTCACCGGCCGGCCAGGAGCAGGCCTACCGCATCATCATCGACGAGATTCCGCCCGCCATTGCGGTCGACAAGGCCGAGCCCGGCGCGACGGCGGCCATTCGATTGCAGATGCGCTATTCGGTGCCGCTGTTCGTCTATGGCGAAGGGCTGTGGGGCAAGGCCGACCCTGAAGGCAGACGCAATGCCGAGGGCGTGGGCAAGCCGCAGCTCAGCTGGCGCCCGGTGACGGTGCAGGGCAAGCCCTATATTGAACTGCGTAACACGGGCCCGGTACATGCGCGGCTGACCGATGTGGTCGTGCAGCAAGGCAGCCAGAGCAAGCCACTGGCTGAAGGCCTGCTGGGTTATGTGCTGCCGGGGGCAAGCATGCGCTGGCCGGCTCCCGTCGCATCCGGCAACGGCAGCGTGCTCAAGGGCAGGGTCAATGGTCAGCGCTCGGCGGACGCCATCCGCCAAGGCCAATGAGCCAACGGCTGAATGAAGTGCAGGGGCCAAGGAGGACCCGGCAATGGTTGGAAACCGTGTGTGAAGTGGCTCCCGGCGACGACGTGCCGCTGGTGCCTGGGACTGGCCATGGTCAGTCCCGCGCTGGTGCTGGCCGACGACTTGCCCCCACCGCCCACGGAGATGTCCGCCATCGCCGAGGCCACCCTTTACCTCGACCTGGTGGTGAACCAGATGCCCAGGGTTGACCTGATACCGGTGCAGCAGCGGGCCGGGCGGTTGTATCTGGACAGCGACGTATTGCGTGCAGCCGGCGTCTCGCTGCCGGGCAATCCCCAGGGGGAGGTGGCCCTGGACAGCATCGCGGGGCTGCACACCGACTACGACAGTCAGAACCAGCGCCTGCTGCTGCAAGTGCCGCCAGCCTGGTTGCCAGAACAGCAAGTGGGTGATCGCAACCTTTACCCGGCCAGCGATGCGCGCAGCAGTTTCGGCGCCTTGTTCAACTACGACCTGTATCTCAACGACACCGATGAAGGCGGTACCTACCTGGCCGCCTGGAACGAGCTGCGCCTGTTCGACAGCTGGGGTACCTTTTCCAGCACCGGGCAGTGGCGTCAGTCTTTCAATGGCGCACAGGCGGACGATACCCGCCGTGGCTTCATGCGTTACGACACCACCTGGCGCTTCACCGACGAGCAGCGCCTGCTGACCTACGAAGCCGGTGACTTCGTGACGGGTGCCTTGCCCTGGAGCAGTTCGGTGCGAGTGGGTGGGGTGCAGCTGTCACGCGACTTCGCTGCGCGTCCTGATCTTGTCACTTACCCGTTGCCTGCGTTCGCCGGTGAAGCGGCGGTGCCGACGTCGCTTGACCTGTTCATCAACGGTTTCAAGTCCAGTACCACCGAACTGCAGCCAGGCCCCTACACCCTGACCAATGTGCCGTTCATCAACGGTGCCGGGGAGGCGGTGGTGGTCACCACTGATGCCCTTGGCCGGCAGGTGTCGACCACCTTGCCGTTCTATGTCACCAGCAGCCTGCTGCAGAAGGGCCTGTCGGACTACTCGGTGGCCGCCGGGAGCCTGCGCCGTGATTACGGCGTACGTGATTTCAGCTATGGACCGGGTATCGCCTCGGGCAGCCTGCGCTATGGGCTCAGTGACATCTTCACCCTGGAAACCCACGCCGAAACGGCTGAGTCGCTGATGCTGGGTGGGCTGGGTGGCAACATGCGCATGGGCAACTTCGGCGTGCTCAACGCCGCCTTGGCGCAAAGCCGGTTCGATGGCGAAAAGGGGCACCAGGTCGCCCTTGGCTACCAGTACAACAGCCAGCGCATCGGCTTCGGTTACCAGCGCCTGCAACGCCACGGCGACTATGCCGACCTGAGCCGGGTGGGCTCTGCGGAGATGCAACTGAGCAAAAGCAGCGAACAGGTCACCCTCAGTGTCAACCTTAACGAGTACGGCAGCATTGGCGCTGGCTACTTCGACGTGCGCGCCGGTGACGGTACGCGTACCCGGTTGATCAACCTGAGCTACAGCAAGCCGCTGTGGGGCAGCAGCAGTGTGTACCTGTCGGCCAACCGTGAAGTGGGTGACAGCCAGTGGGCGGTGCAGGCGCAACTGGTGATCCCGTTCGACTTGCACGGCACCTTGGCGCTGAGCATGGAACGCAGCAATGAAGGCGAGACCCTGCAACGGGTCAACTACAGCCGTGCGGTGCCAGCGGGTGTCGGCGTCGGTTACAACCTTGGGTATGCCGCAGGCAGCGACCGTGATGCCTATCGCCAGGCCGACGTCACCTGGCGCCTGCAATCGGTGCAATTGCAGGCCGGTGTGTATGGCAGCAGCGGCGAGATGACCCGCTGGGCCGACGCCAGTGGTTCTCTGGTGTGGATGGATGCCGGCGTGTTCGCCGCCAACCGTATCGATGATGCCTTCGTGGTGGTCAGCACCGCAGGTTACGCGGATGTGCCGGTGCGTTATGAAAACCAGGAAATCGGCCGTACCGATGCCAAGGGGCACTTGCTGGTGCCTTACAGCAGCGGTTACTACCGGGGTAAGTACGAGATCGATCCCATGAACCTACCACCGGATGTCCTCGCGCCGGACGTTGAGCAGCGTGTGGCGGTACGACGGGGCAGTGGCTACTTGCTGGAATTCCCCCTCAAGCGCGTCATGGCGGCCAGTGTTGAATTGGTGGATGGCAATCAGCAGGTGCTCAAACTGGGTAGCCGTGTTACCCACGCAGAGAGTGGCACCCAGGCGGTGGTGGGATGGGACGGGCTGGTATACCTGGAGAACCTGTCGTTGCATAACCGCCTTCAGGTGGCGCTTGAAGGGGGTGGGCATTGCGAAGTGGCGTTCGACCTGCCCGAAGCGCAAGGCTCGGTCCCTTTGATTGGTCCGTTGGTGTGCCGATGAATGCCTGGCGGCGGGGCCTGGTGGCGAGCGTGCTGCTGTTGCCGAGCAGTACGGCCTGGGCGCTTTGCTCATCGGTGGCCACGTTGCCGGCAGCGTTTGGCAGCCTTAATTCAACGCAGGTTCGCAACACGGTACAGACGGCTTCCAGCCTCAACTCCGGGTTGCAGTGCACCGGTTCACTACTGACCGTGCTCAGCAGCGGTGATCACTTCTACGCCACGATCACGCCCGCTTCGGGCGGGCTGGTCGGCCCGACAGGCGATGTCATTCCCTACACGCTGTATGCCGATAACACCACCCGCTACCCGATTACCCGGGGTGTGGCCTACGACTTCGCCCGCAACGGCATCCTCGACTTGCTGGGGCTGCTCGGCGGTACCACGCCCAAGGCGGTGCCGATCTACATGCGCACCCAGATTGGCAGCAATGTCGCGGCCGGGTTGTATCAAGAGGCCCTGACCGTGGCCTGGAGCTGGGATTATTGCTCGGGGATTGGCGCGTTAGGGATATGCCTTGGGCGCGACATCGGCTCGGGTAGCCAGCTCTTGAACGTGAGCCTGACGGTGACCAACGATTGCCAGATCACCACGCCTGACATCAGCTTCGCCAGTGCGCCGGTGGTGGCGGGGTTCGGCACGGTGAGCCAGGGCATAAACGTGTCATGCACCAAGGGCAGCAGCTACACGGTAGGGCTGGGTGACGGGCAGAACGTGTCCGGTGGGCGGCGGCGGATGAAGTCTTCGGTCAACAACTACCTGGCCTATGACATTTTCAAAAGTGCCGGCACCGTGCGCTGGGGGGCGTCAGGGGCTGCCAGGCGTTCCAGTACAGATGCCGACATCAACCCCGGCGTGGGTACCGGCACGGGTAGCCAGGTGTTCAACTACAACGCCAAGGTCTATACCGATCAGGCGACACCGCCGGCTGCGACCTATACCGACAGTGTGATACTGGATGTGCAGTTCTGAACGGCGGTCAATACCCCCGAAGCAGCCGCCGCGTGTCGCGACGGGCTGCTCCTGCAGGGGCTGCGCAAGACGAGGTTCAGCGCAAATCGCCAACCATGCTTGCCAGGGTCTCCAGCACCGCGCCGGCCAGTGCCTTCGAGCGCGCCCCCGACCACCCGGTGACTGCATCGGGCGCGTCGTCATGGTCCTTGAACGGCATCTCCAGCGTCAGTGACAGGCAGTCATGGGCCATGCCCACCGCATTGCAGGCCAGCGTCGTATTCGCCTGTCCGGGCTCGTCACGGGTATAGCCATGCACCGTCTGGAAGTCGCGGGTCAGGCTGCACAAGGTGCTACGGAACTGCTCTTCGAGTTTGGCCAGCCGAGGGGTGTAACCCGGGTTGCCCTCGCATGCGGCCGTGAACACGTGGGGGATCTCTTCGTCACCGTGCACGTCGATGAAGGCATCCACACCGTACTGCTTCATCTGCGCTTGTGCAAAGAACACTTCCGGGCTGAATTCGACGCTGGCGTCCTGCCAGGCGCGGTTGAGGTCCTTGCCCTTGAAGTTGGTGCGCAGGTGGCCAAGGAAGGCGCCGTCGGGGTTCATGTTGGGGATCAGGTAAAGGTCGGCCTTGGCCAGCAATCGCTGGATCACTGCGTCGTTGGCCTGCAGGCGGTCGATCACGCCTTCCATGAACCATTCGGCCATGTGCTCGCCCGGGTGCTGCTGGGCAATCAGCCACAGCTTGCGCTTGCCTTCGGCACCGTCACCTGCCCGCAGCAGCGGGATATCGCGGCCCTGGATACTGCGGCCGCTGGCCAGCAACTCGATCCCCGGGAGTTCGCGGGCACGCTCGATCAGCTGGTTGTGGCGGGCCCGCGGGTAGGGCTCGAAGTAAGCGAACCAGATCTGGTCCTGTTCAGCCTTGACTTCGAACGATAGCGCCGTACCGTCGAACTGGCTTGGCACGCGGAACCAGCGCTGCTGGTCGTAGCTGGCCACAGCGTTGTAGCCGCTCCACGCGTTCTTGTACGAGGAGCCAGAAGCGTTGTCCAGGCTGAAGCGATGGACCTGCCCCGGTGTGAGCCCGCTGACCTTGAAGTGGAACCACTGGTAGTGGCCGCTGTGGGTGTCCGGGCGGATGGCCAGGTGTACCTGTGCCGGGTTGCTGGCATCCAGTACCTGGATGTTGCCGGAATCGAATGCGCAGTCGATCTGCAGGGGGGACAGCGTCACGGTCATGTGCCGGGCTCCTTTGCGGGCATTGTTGTAGGGGTACTGTATACGGCTTGGCAGGGATGCTGTGCAAGATCAGGCAGGGCGAGCCGTTGGCGGGCAGCTGGTATGCCGCGAGCCAACGGCCGGCAAAGGTGTGAACGTCAGGTTATTTGAAGAACTGACTGGGCGTGGTACCGAACTGGCGTTTGAACATGCTGGCGAAGGCACTTGGGCTGTCATAGCCCAAGGCCCCTGCCACATCGATGATTCGCTCGCCCAGGGCAATCCGCTCCAGTGCCTGCATCAGCCGCGCCTGCTGGCGCCACTGGCCGAAGGTCATGCCGGTTTCCTTGCGGAACAACCGCTGGATGGTCTTTTCGTCCACCCCCAGTCGCAGGCCCCAGTCGGCAACCGTGGCGTTATCCTCGGGCCGTTCATGCAATGCCGTACAGATCACCCGCAGGCGCTGGTCGCTGGGCTGCGACAGCTTCAGCGGCAAGGTCGGCAGTACGCAGATTTCGTCGAGGATCAGGCGCATGACCCGGGCTTCGCGCGAGTCCTCGGCAAAGGGTGCGGTGAAGCCCACCGAGGCCTTGATCAGTTCGCTGAGCAGCGGCGAGATGCTGATGGCCTTGCTCTGCAGGGGCAGGCCGGTTGCCGCGTCGATGCGCACGAACACACTGCGCATCTTCACGTCGCCGACACAGCGAATGGCATGCACCTGGCCGCAAGGCATCCACACACCTCGGCTGGGTGGCACTGTCCAGCATTCGTTTCCGGACTCGACGATCATCAGGCCTTTGATGGCATAGATCAGTTGATGCTTGGTATGGCTATGGGGCTCGATGAACCAGTCGCTTGGGTAGTCTGTCGCACGGCTACCCACTTCCCAGGTCCACTCATCGACCTCCACCAGCAATTCACGCTGCGGCTTTACCATCGTGACCTCGTATCGAAGCAGCCTGGCAGCGCCACTTTAGCAGCAACGGCCAGGACGGGCCTGCGAGCGGGTGGCCGGTAGCAAGGCGGTGGCCAGCCCGAGCAGCGGCAGGAACGCAATGGCCTGGTACACCCACTCGATGCCATGCCGGTCGGCCAGTGCGCCCAGGCCGGCTGCGCCCACGCCGCTGATGCCGAACATCAGCCCGAACATCACCCCCGAAACCATGCCGACCCGGCCTGGCACCGCCTCCTGGGCATACACCACCAGGGCAGCGAATGCCGAGGACATCACCAGGCCGATGGCCACCGCCAGCACGGCTGTCCAGGCCAGGTTGGCATGGGGCAGGGCCAGGGCGAAGGGCGCCACACCGAGGAACGAGACCCAGATCACGGCCTTGCGCCCGATGCGATCACCCACCGGGCCACCGGCAAAGGTGCCCAGCGCAACGGCTGCGAGGAACACGAACAGGTACAGCTGGCTGTGCTGCACACTCAGGCCGAAATGCTCGATCAGGTAGAAGGTGAAGAAGTTGGTGAACGAAGCGATGTAGACGAACTTGGCGAACATCAGCACGGCGATCACCGCCACAGCGCGCCACATGGCACCCCGCGACAGGCCGGGGGCCTGTTGGCCAGCGAAGGTCTTGAGCCGGGCCTGGCCGTGGCGCACGCTCCAGCCTGTCACCCGCAGCAGCACCAGAACAGCCAGCGCAGCGGCCAGCATGAACCAGGCAATGGCCGGTTGGCCGTGCGGAATGATGATGGCAGCAGTGAGCAGCGGGCCGAGGGCCGAGCCGGTATTGCCGCCGACCTGGAAGGTGGATTGCGCGGTCCCGAAGCGCCCGCCGGAGGCCATTCTGGCCACCCGCGAGGCCTCTGGGTGGAAGGTGGCCGAACCCACGCCGACCACGGCGGCGGCCACCAGCAGCATTTCATAGCTGCCGGCAAAGGCGAGCAGGGCGATGCCCACCAGCGTCACCAGCATGCCGGCAGGCAGCAGGTACGGTTGCGGGTGCTTGTCGGTGAACATGCCGACCCAAGGTTGCAGCAGGGAAGCGGTCACCTGATACACCAAGGCGATCCAGCCGATCTGGGCAAAGCTCAGCGCGAAATCGCTTTTCAGCATGGGGTAGATCGATGGCAGTACGGCTTGAATCAGGTCGTTGAGCAGGTGGGCGAATGCAGCAGCACCGACGATGCGCACGACAAAGCCCTGAGGCTGGTCGGCAGGCGTGGCGGCGGCTACGGAGGCGGCGGAGGTTGTCATGGGCAAGGTTCTTCTAGGGCAAGGGAACAAGGCGTTGCCGCAGCAGGTTATCCAGTGCCGAGGTTGCCTGTCTCACGCCGAACAGGCAGCCAATATCGCGTTTCGGGCATCCTTGCCCGTAGCCTGACAGAGCACGCAGGTGGCCGGCCTTTCATCATTACAGCCCGTGTGCAGGAGCGGCCTGGTGTCGCGATGGGTCGCTCCTGCAGCTGATTGCCTTCAGGCCATATCGGCTGCGGTCTTGCCGGCGACCTTGTTGCGCCCGCCCAGCCATACCAGCAACAGCCCCGCAGCCGCCAGCACACCTCCGGCCATTGGCACGGCGGCGTAGCCCAGGTTCAGGCTGATAACCGCACCACCCAGCGCCGCGCCCACGGCGTTACCCAGGTTGAACGCACCCACGTTGATCGACGATGCCAGGCCTGGCGCCTCGATGGCGGCAGTCATTACGCGCATTTGCAGCGGCGGTACCACGGCGAAGGTGAACATGCCCCAGACCAGCAGGGCGATGGCAGCGCCGATGTGGCTACCCAGTACCAGGGGCATCGCCAGCATGATCAGCGCCAGCACGGCGAGGAAGATCTTCGCCGCGCCATCCAGCGACCAGTCGGCCAGGCGGCCACCCAGGCTGTTGCCAAGGGTGAAGCCAACCCCGATCAGTACCAGCGCCAAGGTTACGAAGCTGTCCGAGGCACCGGTCAGTTCGGCCAGCACTGGCGCCACGTAGGTGTACAAGGTGAACATGGCGCCGGCACCGAGCACGGTGGTGGCCATTGCCAGCAGCACGCTGGGGCGGGCAATGACCGCCAGTTCCTTGCGCACATGCGGCACGCTGCCGCGTTCACCCTTGGGCAGGGCGTACCACAGCGCGGCCATGGCCAGCAGGCCGAGTACGGCGGTACCGGCAAATGCCATGCGCCAGCCAATCTGCTGGCCGATCCAGGTGGCGGCCGGCACGCCGCCGATGTTGGCGATGGTCAGGCCCATGAACATGGTGGCCACGGCGCTGGCCTGTTTCTCCTTGGGCACAACGCTGGCTGCCACCACGGCTCCCAGGCCGAAGAACGCACCATGGTTGAGGCTGGTGACCAGTCGCGAGGCGAGCAGGGTGTAGTAGTCCGGCGACAGTGACGACAGCAGGTTGCCAAGGGTGAAGATGGCCATCAGCGCCATCAGCGCAGCGCGTTTCCCAAAGCGGCTGAACAGCAAGGTCATGATCGGCGCGCCGACCATCACGCCAATGGCATAGGCGGTTATCAGCATGCCGGCGCTGGGGATGCTCACCTCCACGCCCTGGGCGATGACTGGCAGTAGCCCCATCGGGGTGAACTCGGTAGTACCGATGCCAAAGGCGCCAATGGCCAACGCGAAGAGCACGCGGCCGGGTGTCATTGTTTGAGCCGTCATCGGTGTCAGTCCCAGGTTGGCGCCAGGCCGTCAGGGCTGACCTCGCGGCCATTGCGCTCCAGCTTGGCGATACGTGCCATGTCGTCGGTGTCCAGCGTCAGGCCACAGGCAAGGAGGTTGCTGGCCAGGTTTTCACGCTTGGTCGACGACGGGATCACTGCATAGCCCAGTTGCAGGGCCCAGGCCAGGGCAACCTGGGCGACGGTAGCCTTGTGCTTGGCGGCGATCTGGGCCAGCACCGGGTCTTTCAGCACTTTGCCGTAGGCCAGGGTCATGTACGAGGTCACGGTGATCCCTTGTTCCTTGAGGAACGCGGTCAGCTTGCTGTTCTGCAGGTAGGGGCTGAGCTCGATCTGGTTGGTGGCGATTTCCCCTTTGCCGACCACGGCAATGGCTTGCCTGGTCAGCTCGATGTTGAAGTTGGAAACGCCGATCTGGCGAGCCAGGCCTTGCTGCTTGGCGTCGGCCAGGGCCTTCATGTACTCGGGCAGTTCTACGCCATTGCCCGGCGCTGGCCAGTGGATCAGCAGCAGGTCGACGTAGTCGGTGCGCAGTTTCTGCAAGCTGTCACGCAGGCTGGGGATCAGCTTGTCGGCGGCGTAGTTGTCGACCCAGATCTTGGTGGTGATGAACAGCTCGCTGCGCGGTACGCCGCTTTCGGCGATGGCCTGGCCCACTTCGGCTTCGTTCTTGTAGATCTGGGCGGTATCGATGACGCGGTAGCCGACTGCCAGGGCAGACTTGACCGAGTCGATGACGGTTTGGCCGGTGAGGCGGAAGGTGCCGAGGCCGAAGGAAGGAACGCTCATGGGGTTGCTCCTGAATAGGGGGAGGATCATGTGGTGCCCAGTGTGCAGGTTTGAACGGCAGCGAATAAGCCACTACGGCGCCAAAGTCATTTGACCTGTAGGCACAAATACATTTTCAAGCTGTGCATTCACTACATAAATAGGGCCAGAGGGGATTGGAACCTTGTTCAGCTAGCGCTTTTTTATCAAGCGTTGAGGCTGCCCATGACCCGTTCCGTAATACCTGCCGATTCCATCGATGCGCTGATTGCCCGTCAGCTGCCAGGCTGGCTCAAGCGCGCGTCTGCCCAAGAGCTGACAAGGCTGCGCGCCGCTGCTTTGCGCCAACAGCAGGCGCAGGACCAAGTCGACGCCTGGCTAGGGGCCATAACCCCCCTGGATGAGTTTGCCGATTCGTTGCTCAAAAGAGCACTTGAGGCCCATTCGATCAGGCAGGTAGACCTACGCCAGGCACAGCTCAGGCTGGTGACCCTGCAGCCAAAACCGTCGATATCTCCTGCTTTGCCAAGCACATCGACACGCATCGTCAGCACCCAGACCCTGCTATCGGCGGCACTGCATAACTTCCACGAAAAGGAAATGCAGCCTGGCTGGTTCGCGGCCGGGTCGCAGTTGGTCACTGCTAGCGGGCACCTGCTGCCGCTAAGTGCGCAAGCCTTTGTCCGCCTTTGCAGAGACCTTGATATCGGCAGGCGTTATCAAAGCCATTTGCAAGCGAAGCTTGAAGGCGAGGGGGCGGCCGTCGAGAGCACCCTGGAGGACGCGATGAGCGCCAACCTGGCGCTTGCTGCAATCGCCGCAAGGATCAAGGGTGAAATCGATGAGCAGACCTGTCAGTGGATCACCCAGGTTGTGGGCACAGGGTCTTTCCTGCCAGCCGACAACACCGTGTTGAAGTGTCACAGCCTGCGGCTGTTGGGCAAGAAGGTTATTGGCGCAGTGGTGATCGAAGTGCGTCAGAACGCCCGCCTGCTTGGCGTTATCGCGTGGTTGCCTGAGGACCCGTATGCCCCGGTGAGTTGGCACACCAGCTGGGAACTGCTGTACATGACCCTTGGCATACGCTTGCGTAATGAAGCCTATCGGCGTTACTTCCAGCGCTTCATCGCAGAGCGTGATCGCGTCGCCTTCTGTGTGGCCCTGAGTGCGCTGCTCAGCCACGGTAATACTGTTCTTCCGCTTGAGCTGGATGGCCGCTGTTTTGCGATCGAGGGCGATGTGTTCGTCGCGCTGCGCCAAGCCCGGATCGACAAAATGCTGGATGACGCACGGGTATTGGCGGTTTCGACAGAGGATGAAGATGTCGCCGACCGTCGCGCACGTTTGCAGGGCTATCTGGACTTGGGGTTGAGCGTGGCAGGCCTGGCAGCGCTGTTTGTGCCTGTGTTGGGGCAGGCCCTGCTGGGGCTTACGGTCGTGCAATTGGCGGGGGAGGTGTACGAAGGCTACCAGGACTGGCAGTTGGGTGATCGCGACGCCGCATTGGGCCACTTGTTCAACGTGGCCGACACGGTTGTGATGGCGGCGGTTACGACGGCCGGGGCGACGGCACTTGGCAAGCTGGCCCAGCGAGTGGCCCAGGTGGATGCCTTGGTGCCGGTAAGCCTGGGCGATGGTCAGTTGCGCCTGTGTGATCCGTCCTTGTCGGGCTATCAGCGTGAGGGCGTCGATCTGATGGTAGGACAGGCCGTGAATGAAACTGGTCGCTCGCTGAGGCGCCTGCACGATGCTGTCTATGAAGTGAGCGAAGGGGACGATGGCGCATGGCGTATTCATCACCCATCGAGGCCACAGGCCTACGTACCGGCACTTGAGCACAATGGTGCCGGGGGATGGGTGCATGAGTTCGAACAACCGCAGCGCTGGCATGACGCCGCCTACATGGTGCGCCGCCTTGCCAGTCGCACGGCGCAGGTGCCCGATGAGGTGGTATCCGTGGCGTTGCAGACCACCGGTTTCGATGCTGACTGCCTGCGCCGTTTGTTACTGGAAAATGCGCCTCCGCCGGCACGCTTGCTCGATGCCATCGAGCGCCAGCAATTGCACCATGATTTCCCGGCGTTGCGAGGTGAGGCTTTCGAGGAGGTCTTCAACGAGCGACAGATCAGCCCGCAAGCAGCAGACCGGGTCTTGATGCGGGACTTCCCAGGCCTTTCCCACCGCTGCGCACGGGAAATCGTCGAGGGGGCCAGCAGTGTCGAGATGGAGAGCCTGACGGGCGCAGGCCGGGTGCCCTTGGCCTTGGCGGAACGTGCACGCTGGGCAATACGCGACAGTCGGATAGACCGTGCCTGCGCAGGGTTGCGCCAGGCTGCGGCAGAAAATGACGATACCGGTAAGCTCGCGCTGGGCCTGATCGATGCCATCGCCCCTTGGTCAGCTGGGGTCAACGTTGAGCTGCCTGCCGCGGGGAGGGGTGGGTTGCTGCAGACGTTGAGACGGCAGCTGGACAGCCGCCAGCGACAGTTGCTTGGTATTAGCCAGATGACGGATGACGCACTGGGTGAGCGGCTTGGGCGTGAGGCACTCGCTGACCGTGAAGCGGCGGCCCGAATGATTGGGCTGGCCCGTGTGGGGCAGGGGATTCGCCCACCTGTGCGGTTGTTCGATGGGCGTTTGGGCTACCCGCTCAGTGGCCACCTGACAGGGACCCGCCAGGCACTGCGGCGCACGTTGAGCCACGTGTTCCCGGTGATGAGCAGTGAGCAGCTGGAGGTCTACCTGCAAGACCTGGCGCAGCGGGGGGTGGACCCGTGGAACCATGTCAGCCAACTGTTACAGGCCAAGGTCAGCCTCAAGCAGGCATTGCTAGCCTGGCGAAATGACGCAGAGCTGAACATTGTTCGCCGCCTGCGTCGTATCAAGGTTGCCAGGCGCATTACGGCAAGCTGGCAGCGTTTTACCCCAGGGGAGGTGGCGGGTGACCACCACCTGACCCTCGTAGGTGAGCGGGTGGGTGACCTGCCGGCCCTGCCTGATAATGTGAGTTTTGACCACATCACGCACCTGACCCTGCGCGATATGCAGGTGACGAGCCTTGATGCGGGCTTTCTTGGTCGCTTCAGCAAGGTGCGCAACCTGGACTTGCGGAACAACCGGCTGACGCGCCTTCCTGCAGGTATCGAGCAACTGACCGAATTGAAAAACCTGCGCCTTGGCGGCAATCAGATCGTGCTTTCCAGCGAGGATAACCTGCGTTTGAGCCAGCTTGTGGAGCTGCGCCGCCTGGAGCTCAACGGTAACCCGATAGGCTTGCTGCCACCCTTGGCGTCTTTCCCCCTGCTGCGCCGGTTGTCCTTGCGCAACACCGGGTTGGGCGAACTGCCCGCTGATCTGGCCAGGCACGGTAATCTGGAGTTGCTGGACATGCGTGACAACCAGATCCAGACGCTGCCCGAAGCATTGTCTTTAGTGCCGCTTCGCTTGTTGCGCGGCCTGGAGCTGCACGACAATCCACTTTCGGACGAAACCCTGCAGCGCTTGCAGTTGGCCAGGGCGTCGGCAGGGGCCGCTGAGCGTCGACGTGCAGCTCATGCCACTTCGATCCCGAACGCTGCAGCCCCTTGGTTTTCAGGATTCACGCCAGCCCAGCGCGAGGTGCGATTGGCGATCTGGAACCGCTTGAGCCAGGAAGCCGGGGCGCAGGATCTGTTTCGCTTTTTCTCTGATTTACGCGTCCTGCGTGAATACCACGCACAACCCCGCGACCTTCAGGCGCGTGTGTGGCATATCCTCGAAGCCTGCGAGCAGCACGCTGAAGTACGGGCGAGCCTGTTCGAGCAAGTTGCCCGACCGCGCAGTTGCAGCGACGAGTTGCTGCTGACGCTCAGCGAGCTGGAGATTGGCGCGATGGTCGTCAGGGCCGGAACAGCCGGTACTGGGTTGCAGAAGGAGCGAGCGCTGGTCAGGCTGGGGCGTTCGTTGTACCGCCTGGACAAAGTCAACGCGATTGCGGCGCGGCATATTGCCGATTACTTTTCGAACGATCCCATCGAGGTTTACCTGACCTATCGCGTCAGGCTGGCAGATAGCCTCGATCTTCCTGCCCAACCCAGCTATCTGTCGCACGAGAGTTTCAGTGGGGTTGGCCGTGAAGACCTGGACGCCGCGCGCAACGAGGTGCTGCGGGAGGAAACGCCACAAGCCTTGGCGCAGGCGCTGGCAGATCGATCCTTCTGGCAGGACTACCTGCACGAGCAGCAGGCAGCGCGCTTCAGCCGCTTGGACGAGCCTTTTCAGCAGCGCCTGGATGCGTTGCTCGAACAGTCGAAGACGTTGAGCGATGGCGACTACTTTGCCCAAACCGAGCATATCTGCGCAGCGCGTGAGGTCGCGAAACGGCAACTTTTGCTTGAATTGAGCCGTGAGGCAATCCAGCGCCACGGCCTGTGAACGAAACAGCCCGCCGAGAGGCGGGCTGTTCGCTGGGGCGGGACGATCAGCGGCGGCGGAACAGCGGCAGCGGTTCGTCGGTGGCGGCCTGGTAGGTCACCGAGAAGTCCTTCAGGCTTTGCAGCGCGTCTTCCGGGTCCTTGTCGGCACGGATGGCGAATGCGTCGAAGCCGCAGCGGGCCATGAAGAACAGCTGGTCGCGCAGCACATCGCCGATGGCGCGCAGTTCGCCTTTGAACTTGTAGCGGTCACGCAGCAGGCGCGCATTGGAGTAGCTGCGGCCGTCGGTGAATGCCGGGAAGTTCAGCGCGATGACCTGGAAGTGGTGCACGTCTTCACCGATTTCCTCTGCTTCCTGGTCGCTGTCCAGCCATACACCCAGGCCGCCATCGCGGGCCTTGAGCACGTGGGCATGGTCGCGCCACATTTGCAGCGGCACGATGTAGTCGTCGCAGTTGGTCAGCTCGTCGAACGAGGTTTCCTTGGGCAGCAGGTGCCAGGTTTCGTCGACGATCTGGTTGTTCTTAATGATTCGCTGCATAGACGCGTTCCTTGAAGGGGTCGATGCCGATACGCTGGTAGGTGTCGATGAAACGCTCTTCCTCGGTACGTTGCTCGACGTACACGGCGATCAGCTTCTCGATCACATCGGCCATGTCATCCTGCGCGAAGGACGGGCCAAGGATCTTGCCCAGGCTTGCGCCGCGTGCGGCGTTGCCGCCCAGCGACACCTGGTAGAACTCCTCACCCTTCTTGTCCACGCCGAGGATGCCGATGTGGCCCACGTGGTGGTGGCCGCAGGCGTTCATGCAGCCGGAGATGTTCAGGTCGATTTCGCCGATGTCGAACAGGTAGTCCAGGTCGTCGAAGCGGCGCTGGATGGACTCGGCAATCGGGATCGACTTGGCGTTGGCCAGCGAGCAGTAGTCGCCACCCGGGCAGCAGATGATGTCGGTCAGCAGGCCGATGTTCGGGGTGGCGAAGCCGCCCTCGCGCAGTTCCAGCCACAGTGCGTGCAGTTGGCGCTGCTCGACGTCGGCGAGGATGATGTTCTGCTCGTGCGAGGTGCGCAGGAAGCCGAAGCTGTAGCGTTCTGCCAGGTCGGCCACGGCGTCCAGCTGCTTGTCGGTCACGTCGCCAGGGGCAACACCGGTAGGCTTGAGTGACAGGGTAACAGCCACGTAGCCCGGGCGTTTGTGGGCGCGGGTGTTGCGCGAGCGCCAGCGGGCGAACCCTGGGTGCTCGGCATCCAGGGCGGTGTAGTCGACGTTGTCGAGTGCGAGGTACTCGGGGTCGACGAAGTGGCGCGATACGCGCTGCACTTCGGCTTCGGTCAGGGTGGTGGTGCCGCCACGCAGGTGGACCATTTCGGCCTCGACCTTTTCGGCGAACACTTCCGGGGTAAGGGCCTTGACCAGAATCTTGATCCGCGCCTTGTACTTGTTGTCACGGCGACCGTAACGGTTGTACACCCGCAGGATGGCGTCGAGGTAGCTGATCAGGTCCTGCCATGGCAGGAATTCGTTGATGAACGAGCCCACCACCGGGGTACGGCCCAGGCCACCACCGACCAGCACACGGAAGCCCAGTTCGCCGGCAGCGTTGCGCACCGGCTCCAGGCCAATGTCGTGCACTTCGATGGCTGCGCGGTCTTCCTGCGAGCCGTTGATGGCGATCTTGAACTTGCGTGGCAGGTAGGCGAATTCCGGGTGGAAGGTGGTCCACTGACGGACGATTTCACACCACGGGCGCGGGTCGACGATTTCGTCAGCGGCCACACCGGCGAACTGGTCGGTGGTGGTGTTGCGCAGGCAGTTGCCGCTGGTCTGGATCGCGTGCATCTGCACGGTGGCCAGTTCGGCGAGGATGTCCGGAATGTCTTCCAGCGCCGGCCAGTTGAACTGCACGTTCTGGCGGGTGGAAATGTGGGCATAGCCCTTGTCATAGTCGCGAGCGATCTTTGCCAGGGTGCGGACCTGGTTGGCGTTCAGCTGGCCGTACGGCACCGCGACACGCAGCATCGGCGCGAAACGTTGGATGTAAAGGCCGTTCTGCAGGCGCAGAGGGCGGAATTCTTCTTCGCTCAGCTCACCGGCCAGGTAGCGGCGGGTCTGATCACGGAACTGCTTGACGCGGTCCTCGATGATCCGCTGATCGTACTCGTCGTATACGTACATAAAAGTCCTGTCTCAGGCATGCAGCTATTCGCGCGCACGGCCGCGCACTCCGGTACGGAGCCGGGGAACGATAGCAGGTTGCGGTTATGCGCTAAAGTGATGTTTTTGCATATGAAAAGAACCAAATGGACTATGTGAGATTGACTGCCATTTGTGCGCTGAGCATCGCCATGCGTTTATAATCCGGCGTTTGCTTCGCAGAGATGTGACCCCATGCTCAAGGCCTTGTGCCAAAGCTTGTGCCTTGCCTTGCCACTGGTGGCAAATGCGCAACCGGCTTCGGTGGTGTTCCTCAACCCGGGGCTGTCCAACGAGACATTCTGGACCAGCTATACCCGCTTCATGCAGGCCGCCGCGGACGAGCTGGGCATGACCCTGCAGGTGCAATACAGCGAGCGCCGAGCCGACCTGGCACTGACCCAGGCCCGGGCGATCCTGAGCGCGCCGCAGCGGCCGGATTACCTGGTGCTGGTGAACGAGCAGTATGTGGCACCGGAAATCCTGCGGCTGTCGCGTGGCACCGGGGTGAAGCTGCTGCTGGTCAACAATGGCCTGACCGCCAGCCAGCGCCTCAGCATCGAGGGCCAGCCCGACAAGTACGCCGAGCCACTGGGTACCTTGATGAGCAACGACGAGCAGGCAGGCTTCCAGATGTTGCACCTGTTGCTCGCACAGCTGCCTCACGACGCAGGTCCGGTGGACCTGGTGGCTTTTGCCGGGGTCAAGACCACCCCGGCCTCGCAGTTGCGCGTTGAGGGCATGCGCCGCGCCCTGGCCGATTTCCCTCAGGTGCGCTTGCGGCAAGTGGTATACGGCGGCTGGAGCCGCCAGCGCGCCTACGAGCAAGCGAAACAGTTGCTTGAGCGTTACCCGGCCACCCGGTTGGTGTGGTCTGCCAATGACCAGATGGCCTTTGGTGCCATGCAGGCGTTCGAGGAGGCGGGGTACACGCCGGGGCGTGACGTGCTGTTCGCTGCCGTCAACAGCTCGCCCGAAGCCTTGCGCGCGCGTATCGATGGGCGCTTGAGCGTACTGATGGGGGGGCATTTCACCCTTGGCGGTTGGGCCATGGTGATGTTGCACGATGACGCTCATGGGCTTGCGTTGAACCGCGACGGCGTGCGCGAGCGCCGTGTTCCGGTATTGCAGGAAATCGATCAGGCCAAGGCCAGGCGCTGGCTGAAGCTGTTGGAAAGGGACGACTACGGCGTCGATTTTCGGCGTTACAGTGCCGAAGGGCGGCCGCCCGGGTACCGTTACCCGTTTCTGGCGTCTCCGGTCGAATATTGAATGACCCTGCTTGAGGGAAGGGCATTGCTCGTCTTAACTGCTGGTGGTGAAGTGCATTCCCATAACCACTACAAGAGGCAATGCAATGGGAAACTCAACCAAGGTCCGCAAAGCTGACAGCAGTGTCGATGCCTGGGCGATCCTCTGCCTGATCGTTCTGGTGGTGGTCACTGCCGTGTATTGGGTCAGCCACCAGTGACTTGAAACTCAAGACCGTGATGTAGCAGGGGCGTCTGCGGGAGGGAATCTCGCAGGCGCTTTATTATTGCCTGTGGCCGCCTCTTCGCGGTGAAAACATGTCCCTTGAGAATGGCGCAGGACCGTCGTAGGAGCGGGTTTACCCGCGAAAGGGCCGGCCCTGCTGGCCAATCTCCACCTGCCGTTCACCGTTGCGGCCGCGACCGTATTCGCGGGTAAACCCGCTCCTACACAGATCGGTGGTGGACACAGGTCGGTGGTTGGACACAGGCCGTCGTAGGAGCGGGTTCACCCGCGAAAGGGCCGGGCCTGCTGGCCAATTTCCACCTGCCGTTCACCGTTGCCGCCGCGACCGTATTCGCGGGTAAACCCGCTCCTACACCTGATCGAGGGTGGACACAGGCCGCTGTAGAAGCGGGTTTACCCGCGAATAGGCCGGCATAGGTTACCGGGTCAGGTGCAGGGCCAACTGCACCAGGCCGATCAATACCGCAATGAACACCAGGGTGAACAGCGCCCCCAGCGCAATGAAATGGCTGGCCTTGCCGTGGGTGAAGTCGCGTGCGCGGTTTTTGCCGCTTTGCACGCCGAAGGCGGCAGCGAGAATGCTGTGCAGCATCTGCCATAAGGTCGGGGGTTTGCCCTGGCTGGAATCATCCATGGTGGCTCCTGGGAAAATCAGAGGCAATCAGGGACAGTGTAGGCAATGGTTGTGAGGTTGCCCGTGCCGGCCTCTTCGCGGGGAAACCCGTTCCGACAGGTAAATGAATGCCCTTGAGGGCTGTTTCATACCTGTGTGGGCAAGCCCGCGAAGAAGCCAACGCAGTCGTTTAGCTGTCATACCCCAGGTTAGGCGCCAGCCAGCGCTCGCTCACGCTGATATCCTGGCCTTTGCGTGCGCTGTAACGCTCGATCTGGTCCTTGTCGACCTTGCCTACGGCAAAATACTTCGCCTGCGGATGGGCGAAGTACCAGCCGCTGACCGCCGCCGCCGGGAACATCGCGAAGTGCTCGGTGAGGTACACCCCGCTTGGCCCGGTTTCACCGATGGCGGTGCCATCGAGCAGGCGGAACAGGGTTTCCTTTTCGGTGTGGTCGGGGCAGGCCGGATAGCCCGGCGCAGGGCGGATTCCGCTGTACTGTTCCTTGATCAGCGCCTCGTTGTCCAGGTGCTCGTCGCGGGCATAGCCCCAGTGCTCTTTACGCACCTGCTCGTGCAGCCATTCGGCACAGGCTTCGGCCAGGCGGTCGGCCAGGGCCTTGACCATGATCGAGCTGTAGTCGTCGCCCTTGTCCTGGTAAGCCTTGGCCACTTCTTCGGCACCGATGCCGGCGGTGGTGATGAAACCGCCTACGTAGTCGGTCACGCCGCTGTCTTTCGGTGCGACGAAGTCGGCCAGCGACCAGTTGGGCTTGCCGTCTGGCTTGATGGTCTGCTGGCGCAGGTGGTGCAGGGTGGCCAGTGCCTGGCCGTCTTCGCCGTAGACTTCGATGTCGTCATCGTGCACCTGGTTGGCCGGCCAGAAGCCGAATACCGCGCGGGCGCTGATCAGCTTCTCGTCGATCAGCTTGTCGAGCATCTCGCGGGCATCCTTGTACAGCGCCGTAGCAGCCTCGCCAACCACCTCGTCAGTGAGGATGCGCGGGAACTTGCCGGCCAGGTCCCAGGAGATGAAGAACGGGGTCCAGTCGATGTACTGGGCCAGGGTGCGCAAATCGATGTCTTCCAGCACCTTGACGCCGGTGAAGGAGGGCACCGCTGGCTGGTAGCTGGCCCAGTCGTATTGCGGCTTGGCAGCGATCGCCTGGGCGTAGCTGAGGCGCTCGGTGCGGGCGCTGCGGTTGGCGGTGCGCTCGCGCACGTCCACGTATTCCAGGCGGGTCTTCTCGACGAAGCCCGGCTTGAGTTCTTTGGACAGCAACTGGGTGGCCACGCCGACCGCGCGCGAAGCGTCGGTGACGTAGATGACTGCGTCGTTGCTGTACTTGGGCTCGATCTTGACCGCCGTGTGCGCCTTGGAGGTGGTGGCGCCACCGATCATCAGCGGCAGTTCGAAGCCCTGGCGCTGCATTTCGCGGGCAACGTGGACCATTTCGTCCAGCGACGGGGTAATCAGGCCGGACAGGCCGATGATGTCGCACTTCTGCTCGCGGGCTGTCTGCAGGATCTTCTCCGCTGGCACCATCACGCCAAGGTCGACGATGTCGTAACCGTTACAGCCCAGCACCACGCCGACAATGTTCTTGCCGATGTCGTGCACGTCGCCTTTCACCGTGGCCATCAGGATCTTGCCCTTGGCTTCCGGCTTGTCGCCTTTTTCGGCTTCGATGAAGGGGATCAGGTGAGCAACGGCCTGTTTCATGACGCGGGCCGACTTGACCACCTGCGGCAGGAACATCTTGCCCGCGCCGAACAGGTCGCCGACCACGTTCATGCCGTTCATCAGCGGGCCTTCGATCACTTCGATGGGGCGCGCGCACTGCTGGCGGCATGCTTCGGTGTCTTCGACGATGAACGCGGTGATGCCCTTGACCAGCGCGTGCTCCAGGCGTTTTTCCACCGGCAGCGAGCGCCACTCTTCGTTTTCCACTTCCTTGGTTGCGCCGCCACCTTTGTAGTCGTCGGCGATGGCCAGCAGTGCATCGGTGCCATGCGGGGTGCGGTTGAGCACCACGTCCTCGACCTTTTCACGCAGCTGGGCCGGGATCTCGTCGTAGATCTCCAACTGGCCGGCGTTGACGATACCCATGGTCAGGCCGTTCTGGATCGCGTGATACAGGAACACCGAGTGGATCGCCTCACGCACCGGGTTGTTGCCACGGAACGAGAACGACACGTTGGACACGCCACCCGAGCTCAGGGCGTGGGGCAGGTGATCGCGGATATAGGCACAGGCTTCGATGAAGTCGACGGCGTAGTTGTTGTGCTCTTCGATACCGGTGGCGACGGCGAAGATGTTCGGGTCGAAGATGATGTCTTCTGGCGGGAAGCCCACTTCGTTGACCAGGATGTCATAGCTGCGCTGGCAGATTTCCTTCTTGCGCGCGGCAGTGTCGGCCTGGCCGACTTCGTCGAAGGCCATGACCACCACGGCAGCGCCATAGCGCTTGCACAGGCGGGCGTGGTGCTTGAACTGCTCGACGCCTTCCTTCATGGAAATGGAGTTGACGATGCCCTTGCCCTGGATGCACTTGAGGCCGGCTTCGATCACTTCCCACTTGGACGAGTCGATCATGATCGGTACGCGCGAGATGTCCGGCTCACCCGCGATCAGGTTGAGGAACCGGACCATGGCTGCCTGGGAGTCGAGCATCCCTTCGTCCATGTTGATGTCGATTACCTGGGCGCCGGCCTCGACCTGCTGCAGGGCGACTTCCAGGGCTTCGGTATAGTTCTCTTCGCGGATCAGCCGGGCGAATTTGGCGGAACCGGTGATGTTGGTGCGCTCACCGACGTTGACGAACAGCGACTGGCGGTCGATGGTGAACGGTTCCAGGCCCGACAGGCGGCAGGCCTTGGCGATTTCCGGGATCTCGCGTGGCTTGTACTTGGCCACGGCTTCGGCGATCGCCTGGATGTGCCCCGGCGTGGTACCGCAGCAGCCGCCGATGATGTTGAGGAAACCGCTGGCGGCGAACTCCTCGACCACCACGGCCATCTCGGCCGGGGTTTCGTCGTACTCACCGAAGGCGTTCGGCAGGCCGGCATTGGGGTGGGCGGACACGTGGGTATCGGCCTTGGTCGCCAGTTCTTCCAGGTACGGGCGCAGGTCCTTGGCGCCGAGGGCGCAGTTCAGGCCCACGGAAATCGGCTTGGCGTGACGCACCGAGTTCCAGAACGCTTCGGTGGTCTGCCCCGACAGGGTACGGCCGGAGGCGTCGGTGATGGTGCCGGAGATCATGATCGGCAGTTCGACGTTGTCCTCCTCGAACACTTGCTGCACGGCGAAGATCGCCGCCTTGGCGTTGAGGGTGTCGAAGATGGTTTCGATCAGGATCAGGTCGGCGCCGCCTTCGATCAGGCCGCGGGTGGCCTCGATGTAGTTTTCGACCAACTCGTCGAAGGTGACGTTGCGGAACCCAGGGTCGTTGACGTCTGGGGAAATCGAACAGGTTCGGCTGGTAGGGCCGAGCACGCCGGCAACGAAGCGCGGCTTGTCCGGCGTCTCCAGGGTCTTGGCATCGGCAACCTGGCGAGCGATGCGCGCGCCTTCGACGTTCAGCTCGTAAACCAACGACTCCATGCCGTAGTCGGCCTGGGAAATCTGCGTGGCGTTGAAGGTGTTGGTTTCGAGAATATCGGCACCGGCATCCAGGTAGGCCTTCTCGATGGCGGCGATCACGTCGGGGCGGCTGAGCAGCAACAAGTCGTTGTTACCCTTCACATCGCTTGGCCAATCGGCAAAACGCGTGCCACGATAGTCGTGTTCCTCCAGACGGTAGCTTTGGATCATAGTACCCATGCCGCCGTCGAGGATCAGGATGCGCTCTTTGAGTGCGTTCTGGAGTGCTTGGAGACGAGCGCTGCGGTCGGACATAGGAACTACCTGGTCGGGCGAATATCAGAAGGTGCCGAATCATAACAAAGCTGCGCGGTTTTTAGGCATGTCGCCCATTTGCATGAAAACTGCTCATGTTGGGCGGGCGGAGGCAGCGCAAAGCACCCAGGACGACCAGGCAACAAATCGTGATGGCTTTCAAGAACCAGGACTTTCCGCACATGGTGCATCGTATCCTTGCCGGCGCCTTCGCCCTGCTCATCAGCGGCGCGGTCTTCGGGCAGGCCCCCCAGTCGAGCCCGGCTATTTCCTACACCCGGGACATTCAACCGATCTTTACCGAGAAGTGCGTGGCCTGCCATGCCTGCAACGACGCCGCCTGCCAGCTCAAGCTGGAAAGCCCTGAAGGCGCGGTACGCGGGGCCAGCAAGGTCCCGGTGTACCAGGGCGAGCGGAGCAAGGCGGTGCCCACCACGCGGCTTTTCTACGACGCCCACAGCGAAGAGCAATGGCGCAAGAAGGGCTTCTACTCGGTGCTCGACAACCAGGGCGGTCAGGCCGCGCTGATGGCGCGCATGCTGGAGTTGGGCCACAAGGCCCCGCTTACGCCCAACGCCAAGCTACCCGAAGAGATCGTCCTGGGCCTGAGCCGCAACAACATGTGCCCGTTGCCCCATGAGTTCGACGCCTATGCCGGCGCACACCCCAAGGAGGGCATGCCGCTGGCGGTGACCGGGCTGACCGAGGACGAATACGCCACCATGCGCCGCTGGCTGGCAGCTGGTGCGCCAGTGGAGTACCAGCCGATCCAGCCTAGCGCGGCCGAAGCCAGGCAGATCGCAGAGTGGGAAGAACTGCTCAACCGCCCGGGTTCCACCGAGGCGCTGGTGGGACGCTGGCTGTACGAGCACCTGTTTTTGGCGCACATCTATTTCGCTGGCGGCGAGCAGGGCCACTTCTTCCAGTGGGTGCGTTCGCGCACGCCAAGTGGCAAGCCGGTCGATATCATTGCCACCCGACGCCCCAACGACCCGCCGGGCACGGACTTCTACTACCGGTTGATCCCGGTGCAGGGCGTGATCGTGCACAAGACGCACATCACCTACCCGATGGGGCCGCAGAAGCTCAAGCGCGTGAAGCAGCTGTTCTATGCCGGCGACTGGCATGCCGCCGCGCTTCCGGGCTACGGTCCGCGCCACCGGGCCAATCCGTTTGAAACCTTCGAGGCGATCCCGGCAGTGGCGCGCTACCAGTTCATGCTGGATAACGCCGAGTATTTCGTGCGCACCTTCATCCGTGGCCCGGTGTGCCGCGGGCAGATTGCCACTGACGTGATCCGCGACAACTTCTGGGCGCTGTTCCAGGAGCCGGCCTTCGATCGCTACGTCACCGATGCCGAGTACCGGGGCGAGGCTACCCCGCTGCTGGCCATGCCTGGTCAGATCGATGACGTGGGCAGTGTGCTGAGCCTGTGGCACGCCTATCGTGACAAGCGCAACGACTACGAGAAACTGCGCCGTGAAGCCTATGCCGAAATGCCGGCACCGAGATGGTCGACGCTGTGGGCCGGTAACGACAACGCGCTGCTGAGCATCTTCCGCCACTTCGACAGCGCATCGGTGACCAAGGGCTTGGTGGGGGATGTGCCGCTGACCGTGTGGTTGTTCGACTACCCGTTGTTCGAGCGCACCTATTACCAGCTGGCGGTCAACTTCGATGTGTATGGCAACGTTTCGCACCAGTTGCAGACGCGCCTGTACTTCGACCTGATCCGCAATGGTGCCGAGGTCAACTTCCTGCGCCTGATGCCAGCCGACCAGCGCAAGGCGATCCTTGGCGACTGGTACCAGAACAGTGGCAAGGTGAAGATGTGGATGGATTATGAAGACATCGACACCGACACCCCGAGCGGCATCAAGCTCGACCCGCGCAACCCCAAACGCGACTTTGGCCTGAAGCTGCTGCAGCGCACCGGCAGCCTGAATGCCGCACCGGACCCGATCAACCGCTGCCAGGGCGCGTTCTGCTCACGGCCGCAGATGAGCGAAGAGTTCCGCAATGCCGAGCAGTCGCTCAGCCGTCTGGTGTCGCGCCCGGCGGCCGGGCTGAAGGTGATCAACCAGTTGCCCGAGGCGACCATGCTGCGTATCGAAGGGCAGGGCGGCCAGCGTCAGGTGTACAGCCTGCTGCGCAACCGCGCGCACAGCAACGTGGCGTTCCTGCTGGGTGAGGCGTACCGCTACCAGCCGGGGCTGGATACCCTGACCCTGTACCCGGGGGTGCTCAGCAGCTACCCGAACTTCATCTTCAACATCCCGACCACGGATGTGCCGGAGTTCGTCGAGGACATGGAGTATGCCAAAGATGACGCGGCGAAGTTCGAGCGCATTGTCATGCGCTGGGGTGTGCGCCGCAGTCACCCAGCGTTCTGGCACTACTTCCACGACCTGAACAGCTATATCAAGGAGACCGAACCGGTCGAGGCGGGCGTGCTGGACATGAACCGCTACGAGAACCTCTGATCGGGTTGGCTGACCTTTCCTAGTACCTTGCGGTCGGAACGGGTGGGTGGTCTTGATCGATTGCAAAGGGGGCTGCTTTGCAGCCCTTCGCGGGTGAACCCGCTCCTACACAGGTACGGCGCTGCTCTCAAGGCTGGCGCTGGCCTCTGCACTCGATACGGGCCTCAATGCACCGCCAAGCGCAGGGTATTCCATGCTGTATTCGCTTCAGGCACTGCGGGCGTTCGCCGCCTGGGTGGTGGTCTGCCACCATTTCATGCAGATCTTCTTCGACTTCCACGCCACCGGCCCCATCGGCCAACTGCTCACCGACCGTGGCGCCGTAGGCGTCGACATCTTCTTCGTCATCAGTGGGCTGGTCATCTACCTGTCGACCCGCGATAAAACCATCGAACCGCGCCAGTTCCTGCTCAATCGGGCGCTGCGCATCGTCCCTGCCTACTGGTTCTACACAGCCTTGATGGCCATGTTGCTGCTGGCATTCAGCCAATGGATGCCACATCAGGCGTTTGACTGGCGGCACCTGTTCCTGTCGCTGCTGTTCATCCCGGCGGAAAACCCAGGTGGCTACGGCCTGTACCCGACCCTGAACGTGGGCTGGACGCTGAACTTCGAGATGTTCTTCTACCTGCTGTTCGGCCTGGCCTTCCTGGTACGCCAACGGCATCACCTGCTGCTGGTGACTGCCGCTCTGTTGCTGGTCAGTGAGGTACTGGGGCGCATGGGCGTGGTCAGCCGCTTCTACAACAACGACATCATCTATGAGTTTCTGCTGGGCATTGGTGTCGGCGTCCTGTACCGCCGCGGGCTGATCCGCCAGGGGCGGTGGTTGCCGCTGGCGTTGCTGGGTGTGGCGGGCATGGCGATCTACTATCTGGACGCTTCCCAGCGCTTGCTGCATTGGGGGTTACCGAGTGCGATGGTCGTCCTGGCCTTCGTGGCCATGGAGCCGCTGTTCCAGGGCAATCGGCTGCTCAAGGCCCTTGGCGACTGTTCGTACTCGGTGTACCTGATTCATGTGCTGGTGCTGTATGCCGGTTGGTTCGCCAGCCAGCGGCTGCAGCTGAACCCGTTCCTGACGTTCGCCCTGTGCGTGCCGTCCATTGGACTAATGTCGTGGTTCAGCTACCAGTGGCTGGAGCGCGGCCTGTACCGGCGAATGCAGGCCTGGCTGGCGGCGCAACGGGGGCCGGCCCCTGAATATGCGCTTTCCCGAGTCAATTGCTAGGACTTTGTTCGAAGGCTGGGTTGGCGTACACTTGGCCGCAAGTCTGTGAGGAACCTACATGAGCGCTATAACCATTACCGACGCCGCCCATGACTACCTGGCCGATCTGCTCTCCAAGCAGAATACGCCCGGCATCGGCATTCGCATTTTCATCACCCAGCCGGGCACCCAGTACGCCGAGACGTGCATCGCCTACTGCAAGCCGGGCGAAGAGAAGCCTGACGACACCGCCGTGGGTCTGAAAAGCTTCACTGCTTACCTGGACGCCGTCAGCGTACCGTTCCTGGAAGACGCGCTGGTCGACTACGCCACCGACCGCATGGGTGGCCAGCTGACCATCAAGGCGCCAAACGCCAAGGTGCCGATGGTCAACGAAGACAGCCCGATCAACGAACGTATCAACTACTACCTGCAGACCGAGATCAACCCCGGCCTGGCCAGCCATGGCGGCCAGGTGAGCCTGGTGGACGTGGTCGACGACGGCATTGCCGTGCTGCAGTTCGGTGGTGGCTGCCAGGGTTGCGGCCAGGCCGATGTCACCCTGAAGGAAGGCATCGAGCGCACCCTGCTCGAGCGTATTCCGGAGCTGAAGGGCGTGCGTGACGTGACTGACCACAGCCAGAAAGAAAACGCCTACTACTGAGTTGAAGGCGGTTCCCTTAGCAACAAAGTGTTACGGTTTCAACCCCTGCGACAACAGGCCGCAGCCCGTATTCAAAGGGCTGCAGGCCATCCCCGCGTTGGTCGGGTAGAACCCCTCTGGGTGTCATGCCAGAATGCCCCGGTTTTTCGACCGGCCCGTCCCGAGGGCCGGCACCTTCCCTTTAAAGGATGGTTTCATGAATGATCTTTTGACCCGGCGTGCGGTTGTCGCCGGCATGGGCGTTCTCGGGCTTGGCCTGCTGGCAGGCTGCAGCCCGGCCCGGGGGCTCGAGTTCAAGTACGGCAAGAACATGAGCAACGAAATCCTCGGGCGCAAGTTCAGCCTCAAAGACCCGCAAGGTAACGTGCGCACCCTGTCGAGCTTCTACGGCAGCATGCCGATGGTTTTCTTCGGCTTCACCCAGTGCCCGGCCGTCTGCCCGACCACGCTGGCGCGGGCGGCGCAAATTCGCAAGCTGCTGAGGGGCCGCGACCGCGACCTGTTCCAGGTGGTGTTCATCACCCTTGACCCGGAGCGCGACACGCCCGAGGTGCTCGATGCTTACGTCAAGGCCTTCGACCCGACGTTCACCGCACTGACCGGCTCCCCCGAGGAAATTGCCGCCGTGGCCAAGGAATTCAAGGTGTTCTACGAGAAGGTTCCGGCCGGAGACACCTACACCATTTCTCACTCGTCCACCAGCTACGTCTACGATACACGTGGCACCCTGCGCCTGAGCCTGGGCCATTCCCTGAACGCCAAGGAATGCGCCGAAGATCTGGTCACCCTGATGGAGATCTGCTGAATGTCGATGCAACCGATCAAACGCGGTTTGGCTGCCCTGGTACTGATGGGGCTGGCCCTGCCGGCCATGGCCCAGACCACCGTGAGTGATGCCTGGGTGCGTGCCAGCGTGCCGCACCAGCAGTCCACCGGTGCTTTCATGGTCCTGACCGCCAGCAGTGACAGCAAGCTGGTGGGTGTTGCTTCGCCCGTGGCCAAAACCGTGCAGGTGCACGAGATGACCATGAACGGTGACGTGATGGGCATGCGTGAGGTCAAGGCTATCGAATTGCCAGCCGGCAAGGCAGTGACACTGGACCCGAATGGCCTGCATGTCATGCTGATGGGCCTGCACAATCAGGTGAAGGAGGGTGACAAAGTGCCTCTGACCCTGACCATCGAGGATGCCAAGGGCGCCAAGGAAACCCTGGAAGTTCAGGCGCAAGTGCGTGCGCTCAACGCCGACGCGGGTGGTGGGCATGATCACATGCACATGAACCACTGACAGATCAAAGGGCCGCGTTCAGCGGCCCTTTTCTTTTTCAACTGCGCCTTTCAGCTACGAAAGCGCGGCAGCGGTCTGTCGAGGGTCAGCGACGTCAGGGTCTTGCGAACCTGGGCCTCATCGGCCTCCAGTGCCTTCAGGCTAGCGCGGATCTTGCCGGCGGCGGGCACATCGCCCTGCCGGTCGATCCAGTCGGCAATCTCCTTGCAGGCACTGCTCAGACAGGCCTGGCGCTGGTTCATCAACGACAGAAGGGTGGTGAGCTCTCTTTCGGACATGGCAGGATCCTCCATTCAGCCTTGTCAGTGTAGCAGAGGGTTGGCCAGGGTCTTGCGGCCTTTGCAAGGTGCGCTGCGGCAGCTGCCAGTGGCTGCTCTTGCGGCGCAGTAACAACTCGTTACTTATAAACAGCATGTTTAAATTTGATGCTCATGCCGTGCAAGGGATTCAGGGCTCGGTTTCTGAACGTGACCTTTTGAAGTGCTCAACTGCACAGTCGGGAAAATGCCGGCGGGTCTGCATTCAAAGAATGGTTGTTGTAGGAAAATTCCGGGTTTCTGATTTTCGCTTACAGAAAGCATCGGCGTTGTTACAACTTTCATGTTGAGCTCAATCCTGGCCGAGTCTTAGATTGAGTTGGCCAATATTTGGCAATCTCAATCGGCTCAAAGGAGTGCCCATATGAATCTGCAATCCGAGTGTTCAGGAGCGATGTCGCCAGGAAGTACCCGCTAATGCTGGCATTGCGCCTTAACCCCGGAACGCGTTCGCTGTCGCTGGGCTACAGCTTTTCCAAATGTGGTGAATTTGCCTTCGAGGCTGCATTTGCCGTGGCGATCGTGTCCATCACAGATGCGGATATGCTTTTGATCGGCATCGCCTACTTTTTTCGTTACTTGCCAAGTGTGGTGTTTTCGCCATTGGGTGGCTGGCTGGCAGATAACACCAACAAGAAACACACACTGTTAGCAATCGAGGTGACAAAAGGCCTGCTGGCACTTTCCTTCTTTGCCTTGTTCAGCGTGTTCACGCCAGTATTACTTGCGTTGGTGGGCCTCGCAATGGTCATGACAGCGCTCGAATGCCTTTATGTGCCTACGTTTCGCGCGTACTTTCCGGACCTTGTCGAAAAGGATGAGTTAGCCACGGTGAACAGCGGTATCCAGGTAATCGAGGACGCCGCCTCGATCCTCGGGCCGCTGGTCTTTTCGGCCTGTGTGTTACTGCTGTCTCGAGAAGCCACTTTCTTGTTTTTTGCAATGTGCCTTGTCGTGTCGGCCATTTGTATCGCTACCCTGACGCCTGCCAGGCGTAGTGTCCAACAGGCATTCGATGGGTGCGCCATAATCAGGGATGCGGCGGGCAGTGTGAGTCAGTTGAGGGCCGGCAATGCGCCGTTGTTCGCTGTCATTGGCTGCACCACACTCTGTGCGATGTTCGCCACGTCGGTGATTCGCTTTATCCTTCCAGCATCGGTGCTGGAGCACTTCGCCTCTGAAGCGGCGGTTGGATACGTGTTTTCACTGCTTGCGGCAGGCACGGTGGTGGGGGGCATGCTCTACACGCGCTTCAATCCGCGTACAACCGCAGGATTGGTGCTGCGTTACTGGATGCTCTATGGCGGGCTGTTTTTTGCTGCAGCAGTGGCGCTTCAATTCAATAACTGGCTGTTCCTGTTGATTCTGTTCCTGGTTGGCTTCATTGGTGCATTTGTCGATATCGCAATCGTGACCAACATCCAGTGCCTGTCGAGGGAACATGAAGTGGGCAGGAATTTTTCCCTCTATTACTTCACCGCCGTGATGGGTGATGCCGTATCAGGGTTGATTGCCAGTTTGGTCTTCGTGCTTGCGGGGCCGGCAACCTTTATCTGGATGACGCTCATGTTATTCATCGCGCCAGTGCGCTGGAACATGAAAGGACGTGGCCCAGATATCAACAATCGTACATAGCTTGGCCTGGCGCATAGACGCAAGTTGGAGAGGGCGCTGCCGCCCTTTCACGCGCGTAGAGCAGAGTGAACGCAGGCTTGCCGATACGCCCCCGGGGTCACCCCATAGGCTTGCTTGAACTGCCGGCTCAAATGGCTCTGGTCGGCAAAGCCGAGGTCGAACGCCACTTGCGAAGCGGCCAGGCCGTGCTTCAGCATTTCGCGGGCGCGGGCCAGGCGGCGTTGCTTCAGCCAGGCATGGGGTGGCAGTCCGGTGGCCTGGCGGAACACCCGGGCGAAGTGGAACGGCGACAGGTTGACTGCTGCCGCCAGCGCTTCCAGTGAGGGCGGGTCGGCCAGTTGGCTTTCCAGCAGTTCGCGGGCGCGGGCTACGGCCAGGGGTTCGTGGCCAGGGGCCGAAGGCTCGGCGCACTGCCCGTGCCGCTGCACCAGGGCCAGCACCGCCTGGCGCCAGGCCGTCTGCTGCTGCAAGGCGCTGGCGCTGGCTTCGGACAACTGATGCAGCTGGCTGAAAGCGAGGGCCAGGGCCGGGTCATGGATCACGCTGTCCTTGAAGCTGGGCATGCCGTGGCGGCCCAGTTCCAGTTCGTCGAGCACACCGGTGACCCGCTCGTGCTCGGGATAGAAGCCGCGATAACGCCAGCCGGCTTCATGGGCCGTAGCGCCGGTATGCAGTTCGTCGGGGTTGATGAGCACCATGCTGCCGACCGGTGCCAGGTGCTCGCTGCCGCGGTGCCAGAAGCGCTGGGCGCCCGACTCGATCACGGTGAATACATAGCCCTCGTGCACATGCGGGGCAAAGCGCTGCTGATAGTAGCGAGCGTGCAGCATCTCGACGTCGCCAAGGGCTGGCGCCTGCCAGAGGTGTGTCTGCTCGCGCAAGGGCGGGCTCATGCCAGCCAGCTGCGCAGAAGGAAGAAGATCAACATGCTCACCAGCATGCTCAGCAACACGCTGCGGGTCAACAGCACCAGGGCGATGGCCACAAGGGAGCCCAGCAGGTAGGGGTTGAGCAGGCTCAGGTTAAGCTGGTGGTCAGCCATGAAGACGATCGGGCCGCAGATGGCGGTGAGCATGCCCGGCACGGCAAAGCCGAGAAACTGCCGGGCATTCGAGCTCAGGCGCAAGGGCAGGCGCGGCTCCAGGAATGCGTAGCGGTTGAGGAACACGATGGCGCCCATGGCGAATATCAGGATCCAGGTCATGCGCGGGCTCCGGCGAATTTCTGGCAGATGAACCCGGCGCTCATGCCCAGCAGGCCTGCGACCACCAGGGCGGTTTCCCAGTGCCAGTAACTGAACAGCACTGAACAGAACAGCGACACGGCTACGCACACTACGGTGGCCAGGTTGCGCACCAGGGGCGCGATCAGGGCGACAAAAGTGGCGACAATGGAGAAATCCAGACCGAATTGGTCCAGGTGTGGAATATTCTGGCCTAGCAGTATGCCGGCCAGGGTGAACAGGTTCCAGGCGATGTAGAAGGTCAGGCCAACCCCTAAGGCATACCAGCGGTTGAATTGCTGCTGGTCGTACTGGCTGGTCAGGGCGAAGAATTCGTCGGTCAGCAGAAAGCCCAGGCCCAGGCGCCAGCGCAGCGGCTGGCTGGACAGTACCGGTCGCATCGACAGGCCATACAGCAGGTGCTGCGAGGTAAGCAGCAGGGTGGTGAGCAGGATCGACGCCAGGTTGGCCCCCCCCTTGAGCATGCCAATGGCCACCAGCTGCGCGGCGCCGGCAAAGACGATGGCCGACAGCCCTTGCCCCTGCCAGGCGCTGAGGTTGGCCTCGATGGCCATGGAACCGGCCAGCAGGCCCCAAGGGGCAACGGCCAGGGACAACGGGAGAATGGCAATGGCGCCGTGAAGAAAGGCTTGGCGGGCGATGTGGGGCATGATGGCTGCATGGCGGCTACGTGGCAGACCAGCATGACAGACGGGGCAGGGGATGGCTTGAACGATCTTGCTGGTCGAGGCGTGTTCGCCTCAACCTCAGTGGCCAACTGACAACAGGGCCGCAAGGCGGCCCCGAATGACCCTGGGTTATGGGCGGCTGGTCAGCAGCTGTTGCGCCGTTGCGCAGCCATTGATGTCTACGGCTTTCTGCAGCAGGCTCGTGCGCTGCTGTGGGTCGAGGTCGCCAAGCAGGCGGTACACCTCGGCCTGGTAATCGCGCTGACGCCCCCATAGCATTTCCAGGCCTTGTGGCCGGCTGCGGTTGCAAGCCAGGCGTGTGGCCGGTTGCGGGTAGTAGGGGGCGTACACGGTGGCCATGCTGGGGATGGCCTCCAGCGCTGTACGGTACTCGCTGCTGACGTTGTAGGGCCGGCACCAGGTGGCGATGGCGGGCGCCGGTGCGGCAAACCCCTGCTGGAGGCTGGCCTCGAGCAACGGGCAGGCGGCCTCCGGGATTTGCGCGGCGGGCAGGTACGTCATGTAATACAGCGCCAGACGGTACTGTGCGACCGGGTGGCCAAGTTCTACCGATTTTTTCAGCAGGGCAACCGCTGTCGGCAAGGTGTGAGCCATGGCCTGGCCCTGGCGGCTAAGCTCAGGGTCGCCGCCCACTGCGGTGCGCAGCGTGCTGGCAGCGTCGTCCTGGTTGTCGGCCTGCTCCAGTAGCGGCAAGGCCTGACGGTAGAGCAGGTCGGCATGAGGGTCGATGCGTACCTCCAGCGCTTGCGCGGCCAGTGGCATCAGCGCAGCCAACAGCGGGGGCAGGCGTCGCACAAGGCTCACAGGCAAACCCCATGGGTGGCCAAGTACGGATGGACGGCTTCGGTGTTCATGGCGGTCAAACGTGCGCCTCGGGCAAATCGTAACGACGACGTATTCTAGCCACCCAAAGGGGGTGGCCGAAAGACCACTCGACAACTGTCAGACGAGCTTGATCGGCGTGACCTTGCGCTGGGCATGTTTTTCCTGGGCCAACCCAAGCTTGGCGGTGATCACCTTGGCCAAGGCATTGTTGCCCAGATCGTTCAGGTGCAGGCGGTCGATGAACAGGTCGGCGCCGAACACGGGCGAGCTGTCGAGCATGCAGTTCATGTCGTAGCAGGGCACCGGGTCGGCCTGGCTTTTGATACGGCGGAAAAATGCCGAATGCAACTGTCTGTCGAATGCCCCCTCCAGTAGCCGGTCGAAGTTGGCCGGTTGTTGCTGCAGCGCGGTCAGCATGGCTTGCTCGCCGGCGGGCAGGGTATCCCGGCACCAGGGCAGCAGTGGTTGCAGGATGAAGGTGAGCGTGGCGTGGCTGTCTGCCAGCAGACGGTCCCATTGGCGCAAGGTGCGGCCAATGTTGTCGGCGGCACGGGCCAGTCGTTTTTCCGGGGAGGACAATGGCCAGCTGACCGGGGCTGTGACCACGGGAGGGGCCAGCGCCTGGCCGATGCGCCGCCACAGCGACTGCCGACGGGGTGGTGCGCAGGGCTGCATGCCTTCGCTGAAACTGTTGAGAAAAGCCTGGTAGGCCTTGGCGTGCTGCGGGTCGTTGGTACCTGCGAGGACTTCACACAGGGCTTCGTGGGCCAGGCTGTTGAGGCCACTGAGCACCACCACATGGCCGAGTTGGCCAAGGCGGTGCTGGTGGGTCAGGAACATCATCAATTCCTGGGTGGCGTTGAGCCCGCAGCCGGCCAGGCTCAGCCAGACTTCGCCCGTGAGCATCGACAGGTGCGAGGCCACCGTGTGTTCGTCGGAGCTGGCGCCGATGCCCAGGGCTGTGGAGCCGCCGACCAGCAGGTTGATGCGCGACGCACCACCGTGCTCGGCCGCCGAAAAGCGCTTGCCGGCGCAATGGCTGTAGCGCAAACCAAGTGCATCGGTGTTGATGGTGCCGGAGCGGTAGCCGGTTTCGTGCACATGCAGCATATAGGGGGCACGGCGACTGCCCAGCAGGAGAAAGCGCTGGTAGTCCTGCTGCAGCGGCGAAGGAGACGGGCGCGTATCAGTCGTGGTCATGGTCTCTCCTTCGCTTAAGCCGGGTACTTTGCAGCAGATTCAGGCCGCCAGTTCCTTGAGGTTGTACAGCAGGCCGCCGGCGGCGATCAGCAGCAGGGCGACGCCCGAGGCCAGGCTGATGATGCGGTTGCTGCGCTGCGAGGCGATCTTGCCGATGGCGAAGATGTACAGGCTGAGCACGGCGAAATCGATGGCCACCCACAGTAGCGACAGCACCACCATGCTCTTGCCGAACGATTCGGTGATCTGAATGAACTGCGGGAAGAAGGCGATGAAGAAAATGATGTCTTTCGGGTTGGAAATACCCACCATGAAGCCTTGCATCAGCCCGCCGCGCCCAGCCTTGGGGGCCTCGCTCGCCGCGTCTGACGCGGGTGCCTGCAGGGCGTCCCTCAACGTGCCCATGGCAATGTAGCCGATGAACAGGCAGCCCAGCAGGCTCATGGTGCTGAGCCATGTCTTGTCGATGGCGGCACTGGTGAGGATGATCCACGCTGCCGCGCCGATCAGCACCAGTGATGCCCAGTTGGTGCCGACGGCGGTGAACATGGCCTTGCGCGAGCCGGAGGCGGCCGCAGTGTTGACGATCAGTGCCACCACCGGACCGGGAGTGGCAATCAGTAGCAGCACGGTGAGGGCGTAGGTGGCGGTGAGTGCGGTATTCACGGTCAGTTCTCGATCAGTATGTCGGGTGTCGGCTGGTGTGCGGCATGGGCGTGGAACGGGCAGCGTGACGGGTTGAGCGAGCCTGTCTCCTGCAGTTGATACTGCTTCCACTCGTAGTTGTCGGTATCGCCGAAAAAGCCAAGGGTGTCGGGCACAACGCCGTCGTTGTAGTGGTGCACGCGCTCGCGAATGCGCTCGCGGATGCGCTTGCCACTCTCGGTGTTGGCGTTGGCCACTTCGTCGAAGTTCTCCCGCGGGTTGATGACGAAGGTGATGTGCTGGCCCAGATTGCGGCTTTTCATCTGCTGATGGCCGGGGAAGTTCATGTTGATGAACAGCGGCATGCCGGCATAGCAGAACGACCAGCCGGTATCGTCGGGATCGGCCGGGATGCCTTGAGGCCAAGGGTGTGGGTCGCGCGCATGCACGCCGCGCAGTACCTTCCAGGCCAAGGCCTGCTGCTCGGCCAGGCTACTGCCGGCTGCGGTTTCGAGAAACACCACCAAAGGGCTGCCGATGCGCTGCTTGGGTGCGATCGGTGCGACGGTGCGCACATAGTTGGCCAGGCCCTGCGCGATATCATCGGCCAGTTGCTCGGCGCGGGCGAAGAGAATGTGGCAGGTTTCGCCGTTTACCGCCTTGCGGCCAAACAGGCAGGGGAATTCGGGGTTGGCGAGAATACTGCGAAAGTGTTCTATGGTTTTGAACGTCCAGTGTTGCATGTTGTGACCATGTTCAGCGGCAAGCTCCAGCGCATCCAGGCGATAGCAATTTCCATATCCCGTAAACATGATTTCCCCAGGCGTTGATTTAAGTAAACGTTCCAGTCACATGCAGGCAGGATCTTGGTTATGTTTGTTATTTACCTGCATTTTCCGAGACGCTCTTGCCGTTGTAAAACGCGTGGAGTTATGACCTACTATTAGTCTCACTCATGTTCGGGACGCCGCCATGTCGGAACGGATTCAGGCCTTGCACGCGCTGCGTGCCTTCGAGGTGGCCTCTCGCTATGGCTCTTTCACCCGCGCTGCTGAGGAGCTGGCCCTGACCCAGGGCGCCGTCAGCCATCACATCAAGACCCTCGAAGCCCTGTTCGGCTGCGACCTGTTCGAACGTCGGGGCCCGAAGCTGAGCCTGACCGAGCACGGCCGCCTGCTTGCGCAAGAACTGAAGGTCGGCTTCAAGATCATCGAGAATGCCTGCGCACTGCTGCGGCAGGATCGCTACGGCCTGCGCCTGAAGGCGCCGTCCACGCTCACGGTGCGCTGGCTGCTGCGGGCGCTGGATGCGTTCAAGAAGGTCGAGGACAACTGCAGTGTGCAGCTTTCCAGTGTGTGGATGGATATCGACAGCGTGGACTTCTATTCCGAGCCCTACGACTGCGCCATTCTCCTGGCCAGCGGGCGATTTCCCGCCGATATCGAGAGTTTCAAGCTATTCGATGAATGGCTGATCCCGGTATGTCACCCGGATTACATGTCACAGGTGCAACCGCAACTGTCCGACCTGCCCCGATGCGAGTTCCTGCACCCGTCACCCGACCGGCGTGACTGGCGGCGTTGGCTGGCGCGAATGGATGCGCTGGACATCAGCATCGACCAGGGGCAGGTGTTCGATACCCTCGACCAGGGCATATCGGCCGCCCAGCAAGGCTTGGGCATTTCAGTGGTCGATCTGGTACTGGCCAGCACCGACCTGGCCGCCGGACGCCTGGTCACGCCTTTCAAGCATGCCGTGGCCACCGGCGACGGTTACTACATTACCTGGCTCAAGGCCAGCCCAAAAGCGAGGCAGATGCACAAGCTGCGTGACTTCCTGCTCGGCCAGGTGCCACCGCTGGCCTACAAGGACATCAACTACCTGTACGGTTGAATACCCGAGCGAGCATGAAGTCGATGAATACCCGCAACTTTGGCGGCATCTGCCGCCCGGACGGCCACAGCAGATAGAAGCTGCCGCGCCGTTCCATGAAGTCGTCAAGGACACTGACCAGTGAGCCATTGGCCAGTTCGCGACCCACGTTGAAGTCCGGCAGACAGGTAATGCCGCGGTGGTTCAAGGCAAAGCAGACGCGTGTTTCGACGTGGTTGCAGACCATCGAGATGGGGATGTCATAGGCTTGCTCAGGATGCTCCTGGCGCAGCGGCCAGGTTTCCAGCTTGCCGTTGCTGGGGAAGCGATAATGCAGGCAGGTATGCGCCGCCAGGTCGCGTGGGTGCAAGGGAGTGCCGCGTTCGCGCAGGTACTCGGGCGAGGCTACCAGGCGGTGCTGAAAGTGCCCGAGGAATTTGGCGCTGAGCCGGGAATCCACCGGCTGCCCGCCGCGCATCACCACATCGAAGCCTTCGCCGACGATATCCACCATGCGGTCGGAGAAGTCCAGGTCCAGTTCAACCTGTGGGTACAGTGCCATGAACTCGGCCAGGGCCGGCATTACCAGTCTGGTCACCTGCGGCATGCTCACCCGCAGGCGCCCGCGCGGCGTTTCGCTGGCCTGCGACAGCTCCTGCTCGGTGGCTTCGATTTCGGCAAGGATGCGCCGGCTGCGTTCGAGGAACATCGTGCCCTCGGCGGTGAGGGTGATGCTGCGTGTGCTGCGGTGGAACAGGCGCACGCCCAAGCGGCTTTCCAGGCGCGCCACGCGCTTGCCCACTGCCGAGGCACTGATCCCCAATGACTGGCTGGCGGCAACGAAGCTGCGGGTTTCGGCCACCCGGTTGAAGACCACGAAGCCGCTGAGGCTGTCCATGTCGCACTCCTGATTGCGGACGCTGATGTCCTGGGTGAGCGGCATTGTAACCGTCTTTTTCCGCAATGGCCTTGTCTTGCAGACTGTTCGCCTCGTTTCTCACTCAAGGCATTTGCAATGTCCCAGACATCTTCCGCACCGTTGCTGGCTGCCAGCAACGAACGTCTGCCCGTTGGCGGACTGCTGGCGCTGGCCATGACCGGTTTCATCGCCATCCTCAGCGAAACCCTGCCGGCGGGTCTGCTCGACCAGATCGCCGATGGCATGCACATCAGCCAGGCCATGGCTGGGCAATGGGTCACGGCGTATGCCTTGGGCTCGTTACTGACCGCCATCCCGTTGGTGACGTTGACCCAAGGCTGGTATCGGCGCCGGGCGCTGTTGCTGGCGATCATCGGCTTCGTGCTGTTCAACGGGCTGACGGCCTTGTCGGACTCCAACACGCTGACCCTGGTGCTGCGCTTTTTCACGGGTGCTGCGGCCGGCCTGGCATGGGGCCTGATTGCTGGCCATGCCCGGCGCATGGTGCCGGTACCGTTGCAGGGCCGGGCCATGGCCCTGGCCATGCTCGGGCAGCCGATTGCCTTGTCGCTCGGCTTGCCGATTGCGACCTGGCTAGGAGCGGGGCTGGGCTGGCGCGCGACGTTCGTGGTCGTCACGCTGGTGGCGTTGCTGTTGGTGGTGTGGGTGTTGCGGTCGGTGCCGGACTACCCGGGGCACGCTGCCGGAAAGCGGCCGGCGGCCACGCAGGTGCTGCGCACGCCGGGGGTGTTGATTGTATTGCTGGTGATCCTCACCTGGATCCTTGGTCATAACATTCTCTACACCTATATCGTGCCATTGCTGGCGGCGGCCGGCATGGCTGCGGACATTGGCCCGGTGCTGATGGTATTTGGCCTGTCGGCCCTGGCCGGGATCGGCCTGGTAGGGCTGCTGGTCGACCGACATTTACGCAAGTTGGTGTTGCTGAGCCTGGCCGGTTTTGCCCTGGCCACACTGGTGTTGGGGCAGGCATCGTCGTGGCTGATGTACTTGAGCATCGCCTTGTGGGGAATGACCTATGGCGGCGCTCCGACCCTGCTGCAGACAGCTTGCGCCGACGCGGCAGGCGAGGGTGGGGATGTGGCGCAGTCGATGCTGGTGACGGTGTGGAACAGTGCCATTGCCCTGGGTGGGATCATTGGCGGATTGCTGCTGGCTGGGGCAGGTGTGGAGTGGTTTGGCGCGGTGGTGCTGGTGTTGATAGCCTTGGCCTGGCTGCTGGCCTGGGCGGGGCGAGGAAGCGGTTTTGTGGCGGGGAGGCGCTAAAACACTCATGCCAGGCACGACACAGGTAGAATAACGCCATCTACAGACAATCCAGAGGTCGACGCAGTGGAGTTGCAGCAGGGTTTTGTCCTGACCCGGCACTGGCACGATACGCCGGAAGGCACCTGCGTGGAGTTCTGGCTGGCCACCGATGACGGGCCGCGGCTGTTGCGGCTGGCGGCGCAGGAGTCGGTGGCTTTCATTCCTCAGGCGCAGGCCGAGCACGCCCGTGTGCTGCTGGCCAACGAACCCGGGACGAAGCTCAAGCCACTGCGCCTGAAGGACTTCGAGCATCGCCCGATGCTTGGCCTCTATACCCGCCAGCATCGCCAATTGATGCAACTGGAGCAGCGTCTGCGCACGGCCGGTATCGACGTGCTCGAGGCCGATATCCGCCCGCCGGAGCGTTACCTCATGGAGCGCTTCATCACGGCGCCGGTGCAGTTCACTGGCCAGCCTGATGCGCAGGGCGTTTACCGGGAAGCCCAGCTCAGGCCGTTGCCAGGCTATCGCCCGGCACTGCGCCTGGTGTCGCTGGACATCGAGACCAGCGAGCGTGGCGAGCTGTACAGCATCGCGCTGGAGGGCTGTGGCCAGCGCCAGGTGTACATGCTCGGTCCGGCCAACGGCGATGCCAGCGGGCTTGACTTCGACCTGGAATATTGCACCGATCGCGCCGCCTTGATCACGCGGCTCAACCAGTGGATGGCCAGGCATGACCCGGACGCGATCATTGGCTGGAACCTGGTGCAGTTCGACCTGCGTCTGCTGCATGAGCACGCCAAGTCGTTGCAGGTGCCACTGACGCTGGGGCGCAACGGTGCGGTCATGACCCTGCGCAGCCATGCCGGTGGCGGCCACGTCTTCGCCGATGCGCCGGGGCGGCTGCTGATCGATGGTATCGAGGCGTTGCGTTCGGCCACCTGGAGCTTTGCCTCGTTCAGCCTGGAGAACGTTGCCCAGACCCTGCTGGGCGAAGGCAAGGCCATCGACACGCCGTACCAACGCATGGACGAAATCAATCGCCGCTTCGCCGAAGACAAACCGGCCCTGGCGCGCTACAACCTGAAGGACTGTGAACTGGTCGCGCGCATTTTCGCCCATACCCGGCTGCTCGACTTCCTGCTCGAACGTGCATCGGTTACGGGGTTGGCCGTGGACCGCAGCGGTGGGTCGGTAGCTGCGTTCTGTCACTTGTACATTCCGCAGATGCACCGCCTTGGCTTTGTCGCGCCCAGCCTTGGCAGCCGCCCGGACGAAGCCAGCCCCGGCGGTTTTGTCATGGACTCGCGCCCGGGGTTGTACGACTCGGTGCTGGTGCTGGACTACAAGAGCCTGTACCCGTCGATCATCCGTACCTTTCTCATCGACCCGGTCGGGCTGATCGAAGGCCTGCGTCTGCCTGACGACGCACATTCGGTCGAGGGTTTTCGCGGTGGGCGTTTTTCACGCACACAGCACTGCCTGCCAGCCATCGTCGAACGGGTGTGGCAGGGCAGGGAAGCGGCCAAGCGCGAGGGCAATGCGCCGCTGTCGCAGGCCTTGAAAATCATCATGAATGCCTTTTATGGCGTGCTTGGCTCCAGCGGTTGCCGTTTCTTCGACCCGCGCCTGGCGTCGTCGATCACCATGCGCGGCCACCAGATCATGCGCCAGACCAGGTCCCTGATCGAGGCGTGTGGCTACGATGTGATCTACGGTGACACCGACTCCACCTTTGTCTGGCTCAAGGGTGCCCACGCCGAGGAAGACGCGGCGCGCATCGGCCGCGAGCTGGTGGCAAAGGTCAACCAATGGTGGCAAGCCCATCTGCACGAGACCATGAACCTGCAGAGCGCCCTCGAACTGCAGTTCGAGGTGCATTACCGACGCTTCCTGATGCCCACCATCCGCGGTACCGATGAAGGCAGCAAAAAGCGCTATGCCGGCCTGGTGCAGCGGGCCGACGGTGCTGAAGAAATGGTTTACAAGGGCCTGGAGTCGGTGCGCACCGACTGGTCACCGCTGGCCCGGCAGTTCCAGCAGGAACTCTACGGCCGTGTGTTCCGCAGCGAGCCCTACCGTGATTATGTACGCGAGTATGTACGGCGCACGTTGGCGGGCGAGCAGGACGAACTGCTGATTTATCGCAAGCGCCTGCGTCGCCCGCTGGCCGATTACCAGCGCAACGTGCCGCCGCATGTGCGTGCCGCACGCCTTGCCGACGACTACAACAAGCGTCTGCAGCGCCCTCTGCAGTACCAGCGTGGGGGCTGGATCAGCTACGTGATCACCACCGCCGGGCCTGAGCCGCTGGAAAACCTGCAGGCACCGATCGACTACGATCACTACATCAGCCGCCAGCTACTGCCGGTGGCCGACGCCATCCTGCCCTTTGTCGGCGATGATTTCGCGCGCCTTACCGACCATCAGTTACTGCTGTTCTGAACAGGTGGTAGATAGCTAGGCGTCAGCCTGACGCTACAGTCTTCAGACTCGGCCTTCCATGTCGTCGCGGAGGCAGAGATGCAGAACAATAGCAGTCAACCATCGGCTGCGGTCGATACCCTTGCCATGGCACAAGCATGCCAGGACCACTACATCGCACAGCGGTTGCCGGCCTGGATGAAGCGGCTGAGCATGGCCGAATTCACCCTGCTGAGCGAGGCGCTGCATGAACTGCTGGCCTGCCGTGCAGGCTTGTCGTCAGCGCTGGCGCGGCTAAGCAACCTGAATGCATTTGCCCGGCCCTTGCTGCAGCAAGCGCTCGGTGCCCACGGCGACCTTGATGTCGATCGCCTGTACTTTCGCCAGTGGTACACCTTTCCCTCACACACGATCCATTATGTAACCAGTCGGCTTCCGGTTGTCGGCAGCGACTACTACGACATCCCTCTGCTCGAGGCCGCTTTGTGCAATTTCACCGCAGAGCAGCAGCGCGACCAGCCACAGGGCAATTGCCTGGTCGATGTGTGCGGCGCAAGGCGCAGTGAGCTGTCTGCACCGGGCTTTGCCAGGCTGTGTCGAGCGCTGGATCTTGGGCAGAAATACCAGGCGCATCTGGATTCGGTACTTCAGCCCGAAGTCAGGGGATTGCTGACGCGACGGCAACGCTACTGCATGCTGGTGGATGCCCTGCAGGCCAGGGCGCAGGGCATATTGAGCGCAGACGAACTGCAGTGGGTGGTGGCGCTGTGCATGAAGGACACGCTCGGTAAGCTCGAAGGCGCATCGGTTCGCGTGCGCCAGTTGGCGTTGTTCGGTTGCCGCTTGCAGCAAATCGTCGTGCTGGACGTGATCGACGCGGGCTTGCTGTTCAACACCAGCAAGCGCGTGCTGGTCTATGTACCGGGTGACCCGCACGGCCCCTGGAGCGTGCGCAGCGACCTGGAAGATTATGCCCGCCGGGTGCTTGGCAAACGCCTGCGCGAAGATGACTACCGGCGTTTCTTCAACCGCTTCGTGCGCCGATGCGATAGCCAGCGATTCTTCTCGGCCGTCAGTACGCGCCTCGATGACGTGCCCGGCTGGGCAACCCGGGACCTCGATGAGCAGACCTTTGCCTATCGCCTGCCATTGTTCGAACACCTTGCTGACGACTGGATTGCGCGGATCAAGGACGATGCTGCGATCATCGCCCCGCCCGTGGCCTTGCTTGATCGTGAGGTCCAGGCCGAACACGCCCGCCGTTTGCGTGCTGAAGGCTGGACCCTGTTGGGTGTCGCAGGGTTCTTCGTTCCGGGCATCGGCGCGGTGTTGTTGGGGGTGATGGCCTGGGAACTGCTTGAGCAGACGTTCCAGGCTGTAGGGGACTGGCAGGAAAACGAACGCAATGCAGCACTGGCGCACCTGCTGAATGTAGGCAAAGGGCTGCTGGCTGTCGGGGCAACCGTTGGCGTAGTCGTCACGGCCCGACGCGCCTGGAGTGTGGTGGACAACCTGGTACCGGCGCAGCTGGAAAACGGTGAGGAAAAACTGTGGAACGCAGACCTCGGCCCCTATCGCTGCGAAAGCCCGCCAGACACGGCGGTGCCGGACATGGAGGGTATGCACCGCCTGGGCGAGCGCCGCTGGATCAGCATGGACGGGCACTGGTATGAGATGACCTGGCACAACGACGATGAACAGTGGCAATTGCTCCCTTACCAGGGCTATGCGCCGCCGCTCCGTCACAATGGAGCCGGTGCGTGGCGGCTGTGGTGCGAACAGCCCGCCGAGTGGGGCGACTCACGCCTGTTGTTCCGCCGTCTGGGCGGGCCATTCAGCGACCTCGACGACGCGCAGATCGACCGGTCGCTGGCGATTCATGGCCTGGATGATCAGCATCTGCGGGCATGGCATGTGTATGGCCGACCGCCGGAGGCCGCGCTGCTCGACACCGTCACACGCGTGCGGCTCGCTGGCAGGATTGGTACGTTGGTCAACCAGTTGCGCGAGGGCGGTGTAACCGCAGACCCGCAACTGCTGGAGCGGGTCATGCACCTTCCACAGGCCGCCGGCAAGGACGGAGTAGCGTTGGCCGAGGTGGCTTGGGCCGGACGACGAGAACTGCTTCAGGCGTTGTACGAAGAGCAGAATCCCGACACGGAAACTGGCCGCCTCTTACGACAGAATTTTGCCAGCCTGCACCGTTTGGCCGCGGATGAGGTGTTGCGCGATGCCAGCGAGGATGACCTGCAGCGTTTGCGTGAGACGGGGCGTGTGCCGTTGCTGATGGCCGAGGCAGCAAGGTTGCAGGTTGCGCGGATTCGAATGGCGCGGGTGTACGAGGCGCTGTGCATCGATACGCCGCAAAACCTCGACCTGGCGCGTGTGGTCCTGAACCTGCTGGTGCATGTGCCGGGGGCTGGCGGGCCGGGGTGGCGATTGTACGACGGTGATGCCAGCGAGCCGTTACTGACGGTCGAGGGATCGGCGCAGACGTTTGACCTGCTTCATCGTCATGGGCTGTTCCGCCTGCGTGCCCGAACGCACAAGGTTGCCGGTGAGAGGGGCGAGTTGTTCGAGACCTTGGCAGCAGCCTATGACGACGCATCGCAAGCGGCCATCGGCCAAGGCCAGCCCTTTGTGCCTGCGCTGCGCCAGGCGCTGACCAATGTGGCTTTCGACCAACGCCAGACCGTGGTGAACCTGCTCAGGCTGGAACAGCCGAGCGGCTCGTTTCTCGCGCCGCAACGTCTTGCTGATGGCCGGATTGGTTACCCCATGGCGGGTGGCAGGCTATGGGGGGCGTTAGGGCTAAACAGGCCAAGGGCGCTTCAGGCCCGGTTGCGAGACCTGTACCCGGCCTTTAGCGACGAACAGATCGGGCGCTGGTTGGCCTCAAGTGACGCACAGGCCAGGCTATCTATGCTGGAGCAGCAATATGGGATGCTCAAGAGACACTTGACCCAGTGGGCGCGCAGTGCCTTGCTGTCATCAGAACTGGCCGCCCGGCGTGAGTTCAGAAAGGGGCTGATCAACTGCTGGCGCTGTCTTGTGCCGGAACTGCAAGGACAAGCAGCACTGGACGACGGGCGCTTCATGCTGACCCAGACCATCAGCCGCTTGCGCCATCTGCCGGCCCTGCCCGAGCAAGTGGGCTTTCCCCACGTCTCGATCCTGGCCTTGCGCGACATGCGCGTGGAGCACGTTCCGGATGAGTTTCTGCGGGCGTTTCCCAACTTGCGCAACCTGGAAATCACCCATTGCCGACTCACGCGTTTGCCATTGCCGCTGATGCTTGTCCAGAAGCTGGAGGTGCTCGACTTGTCTGGTAACCAGATCGCCCTTGACCAAGGCCAGGCGTTGGTCCTGGCAGATTGCCGGTCCCTGGTGTACCTGAACCTTTCAGACAACCCGCTGCGCAGGGCATTTTCCGTCCAGGCAATGACCGAGCTGAATGCCCTCTACCTGTCGAACACCCAGTTACCCGAGTGCCCCTACGGGCTGATGGACGCGCCAGAACTGCACACCCTGAACCTCAGCGACAACCGTATTTCTGAACTGCCCGAGGGTTTTCATCAATCGCAGTTGTGGCGCTCGGGCAGGGTCGAGCTTTCTGGCAATCGGCTGGGGGCCGCGCAGGACGGGTTTTCAACCTGGCATTTGCTTGAGGGCAGTCGCGTGCCTTACCGGTTGCGCATCCTGGATGCGTTGCCTGGCGAGCGTCGAGATGAAATGGCTGCACTGTGGGCCCATCTGGAGGCCGAGGAGCAATCGGAAGAGTTCTTCAATACCCTGTCGATGCTGACGGAATCGGGCGCCTTCAGCTTCTCATCGACTGCATCCGCGCTCGCGGCCCGTGTGTTCGACATGCTCCAGGCGATGTCTGAGCATGATGCCCTCAGGCAGGAGTTGTTCGAGCACGCTGCGGCGACCGGTTGCCAGGATAACGCCACCGTGCGCTTCGCCGACCTGGAACTGCGAGTGATGATATGGCGCACGAGGCACAGCGGATCTGCCCGGCCTGAACGGGGCTTGTTGAAGCTCGGTGCCCGGATGTGGCGGTTGGCGGTGCTTGAGCAAATTGCGGCTGAACATGCTCATCGGGTGGGGGCGGGCGCTGAATCGATCGAATTCGCCTTGGCCTATCGAATCGGCTTGCGCAAGTCTCTGGACTTGCCTGGCCAACCCGATGAAATGCTCTATGCAGGTATCCCTGCCTTGAGTAAGCAGGACCTTCTCCTGGCCCGTGAAAGGGTCCTGGCGCGACAGACCCGGGAGGGCATTGCTGATTACCTGTCACGCCAGTGGTTCTGGCAGGATTACCTGCGCAAGGCTTGCGCAGTTCGCTTGCAAGTGCCCCAAGCCATGCACGCTGAGCTGGAACGGCTGATGGCGCTGGGGAATCGGGATGAGGAAATCGCACGGCTGCAGATCCGCAATCAGCAACGTGAGCATGCGGTGTTGCTGCAGTTGACGCTGGAGGCGCTGGACCGGAATACGGTGCAGCGTGTGCTCAGTTAGCGGGTGGCCGGTTGTCTGGCCGCAGGCATTAGCTATATAGCGCCTGGCGGGGAGCAGGCAATTTAGTCTGGCCTCTTTTCATGAGGAGGCCCCCGCTATGGACACCACTTTGCCGTCAGATGCGCAGGCCGCCATCGATGCCTTCCAGGACGGCATCATCGGCAGGCGCCTGCCACCCTGGTTGCGTCATGCACCTGCTGAGCAACTGCCTGAGATCGGCAAGGCATTGTCAAACAGCCTTCGCTGCTGTGAGCAAGTGAACACGGTGCTGCGAGGTATCGAGGGCATCGACAGTTTCGTCGCATCAGCCCTGGGGAAGGCCCTCGACCAGCGTTATGGGCTTGGCCGTAACCCGTACTCGCTCAGGTTTCTGGAGGGCCGCCGGGAAGCTGTGATCAACAGTCAGCCAGTGGGCGCACACCTGACTACCGTGGTCTATGAAGAAAAGCCGCTGCTCGAAGTCGCATTGCGCAACTTCACGGCCGCGCAGGCGCAGGAAGGTGGCCAGCCGCGCGGTAACCGCCTGCTTCTTCCACGCCACGGCACGGTCAAACCCCCTACGAGCATCGAGTTTGCCGGACTGTGTCGTGAGCTGGACCTGGGTGAGCGCTATCAACGTCATCTGGATGCCATACTCACGCCCACTGGCAGTGCCGAGCGCCTGGTATCACTGCTTGTGGATGCCACGCGCTACACCATGCTTGTGGACGCCTACAAAGCCAGGCAAGAGGGAACGCTGGATGCCAGCGAACTCAATGTGATGGTAGCTGTGTGCGAGAAGGGGAAGCTGCCGCGCTTGGCGGGCGACCTTGTGCAGGCCAGGCAACTGAAATTGCTGGGTTGCCAGATTGAGCAGGTGACCGTGTTCGTGGTGGTCGAGCAGGGCGTCCTGTTCAACACGACGCGTCGGGTGTTGCTTTACGTGCCTGGAGACCCTTTTTCGCCCTGGCGCGCGTTCGAGAGCCTCGACAAACTGAACCGCGAACTGGGCCGTCGCTTGCGAGACAAGGCTTACCAGCGTTTTTTCAGCCGCTTCGTGCTGCGGCGCGACAGCCAGGCTTTTTTCGCCCAGGTCGCGGAGCGCTTCGATGGCCTGCCGGGCTGGGCTTTTCGCGATCTCGAACCGCGCTTGCAGGCTTACCCGCAGCCGTTGTTCATCAGCCTGGCACAGGCACGTATCCACCAGATCAAGGACGATGCGGCGATGATCGCGGTCCCTGTGGCCAGGCTGGATCGTGAGGTTCAGCGCCAGCATGACCTGCGCCTTGCCGCCGAAGGATGGGCGCTGCTCAACCTGGCCAGTTTCTTTGTGCCTGGGCTTGGCCTGGCGCTGCTGGCCGTGACGGCCTACGAACTACTGGGTGAGGTCTATCATGGCGCCGAGGCCTGGCAGCAAGGCGATCGTCAGGAGGCGCTCGACCATTTGACCCATGTGGCGACAGACCTTGCCGTGCTGGCGACCGCGGTCGCCGGGGTGGGTGTGGCTCGACGGGTTTGGGCGCGCTCTGCGAAGGTCGATGCCATGGTGCCGGCTCGGCTGGAGGACGGCACTGAGAAACTCTGGCAACACGACTTGACCCCGTTTCAAAGCCAAGCCCCCGTGGCAGCCTCGAGCCCGGACGCCTTGGGTATTCGGCGTCAGGACGGGCGGGCCTGGATCGAAATGGACGGGCATCACTATCGCTTGGCAGAGGCGGGTGATGATCAATGGCAGTTGCATCCGGTCGACGGCCACGGGCCGTTGCTGCGCCACAATGGCGCAGGTGCTTGGCGGTTGTGGAGCGAGCAACCGGCACGGTGGACCGACAAATACCGCATGTTCCGGCGTTTGGGCGAACCCTTCAGTGGGCTGAATGACGAACAGATCGATCAGGTTCTGCTGTTCCACGGCCTTGATGGCGACGACCTGCGTGGCCTGCATGTACACGCCCAGGCACCGAGCCCCGGCATGATCGACAGTGTGGAACGGGTCAGGCTTGATCAACGCATCCGCAGCATGATTGGCCGTCTGCGCAGCGGCGAGCCGGTAGCAGATACAACAGTGCTCGATCACGCTCGGCGCCTGCCAGGTGCGAGTGGCCTGACAGATCAGGCACTGGCCGCGCTGGCATGGACGCAGCGCCGAACACTGCTGCAGCACCTTTTCGAAGCCTTGCAGCCCAGCGACACCCCTGGCAGTGCGGCGCTGCGCCGGGTGTTCCCGGGGCTGAGCGCGCGCACTGCGCAAGCATTGGTACGGGCCGCCAGCAGCGTGGATCGCACGCGGCTGCGGTCCAGCGGAAGGGTTGCATTGGGGCTGGCCGAGGCGGCAAGGGGCAGTGTGCTGGCTACCCGTCAGGCTCGGGTATTTGAGGCGTTTTACCTTGATACGCCGCAGCATGCAGACCTTGCACGGGTGGTGTTGGGCTTGCTGCGGTATGTACCCGGTGGCGAACAAGGTGTGTGCTGGCGTTTGTACGAAGGTTGCCTGGGCGGGCCGATACTGGCGAAGACCGAGCAAGGGCAGCGGGCGTTCGATCTGGTGCACGTGAACGGTACGTTTCAACTGCATGGCAGCCAGGGCACGGCGCTGGGTGAGGCAGGTGAGTTGTTTGACGTCATGGCGCCAGCCTATACCGAAGCGCAGAGGGCGGCGATGGGGATCGGCGATCCATTTGCGCACAACCTCAGGGTGATACTGGCGCGCGAAGCGGCACGCCATCGTGATGAGATCAGTCGTTTGCTTGGCGCGGTACGACCAGGTGCTGTCCGAGGGCCCATGCGCTTGGCCGATGGACGTATTGGCTACCCGCTGGGTGGTGGCGGAGTAGGTGGTTTCGCATCAAGGGGTAGTGCCCTGAGGGCCACGCTGCGCGATCTCTTTCCGTGGTTGAGTGATGAGCAGGTCGAGACCTTCGCCGATGACGCCAGGCGTTCAGGGCAGCAGATTGAACACGTACTGGCTGACCTTCGCAATGAGTTCGCCATCCTGCGCATGACACTGAATACCTGGGTGGCACGAGGACAGGGCGATGTCAGGGAAGATCGAGAGGCTCTACGCCAGACGTTGTTCAATTGCTGGCGGCGGTCGGTGGGCGTGGGGGAACTGCAAATAAATGCACAGGAAAACCTCCACGTCATGTTCTGCAATTTCAGATCGAGCGGCTTGCCCAACATACCCCCACAGGTCAGCTTCAGAGGTGTGACCAGCCTGTCGCTGCTGCACCTTGACCTTCTGGAGGTGCCCAGCAGCCTATTGCTGGCTTTCCCTAACCTGCAAACCCTCGATCTGGGAGGGAACCTGTTGACGCGCCTTCCGCAGCCGTTGCTACAGATAGCGCAGCTGCGGCATCTGAGCCTGACCAACAACCGGATCGTCCTGAACATTGCACAAACCGCCACATTGGCCAGTTGCACGAGCCTGCAGTCTCTCGACCTGTCCCACAACCCCCTGGGGAGCCGGTTCACCTTGGCGGGTTTGGCTGAATTGCGTTGGCTGAACTTGCGCGACACACAGATCTCGCAGTTTCCACTGGGCGTGTTCGACAACGCTCAGTTGGTATCCGTTGACTTGCGTGATAACCGGATCAGGTACATTCCAGAGGGTTTCTATCAGTTGCCCGTGTGGCAGCGGCGGCGGTTTCGTTTGAATGCGAACCCCTTGGGCGAGGCCCAAACGTTGCGCTTGCAGGCGTCGTTGAGTAGCGACGGTCCTGCCCTCGACGAAGAGCAAGTGCTTCTGCGGATGAATCACGCGCGTGAAGTATGGGGGGATGCGGTGGCCCCGGAGCATCGCGGCTTGATGCTTGCTGCCTGGGACACGCTGGATGCGGGGCAGGACGCCGAGCGTTTTTTCCGGGTGCTTCGCCAGTTGTTGCTGTCCGAAGACTTTCGTGTCAATGCGCGTGCACTGGGCAATCGGGTAATGGCGGTACTGCAAGCGATGGCCATTACGCCAGAGCTGCGGCAGAACTTGTTGTCAGTGGCCAATGATGAGTGGGGGTGCCAGGACGGTGCAACCTGGTGCTTGAGCAACCTTGAACTGAATTTGCTGGTTTGGCAGGTTGAGCACGCGGCTCAGGGAGAAAGCGAACGCGCTTTGCTAGACCTGGGCAGACGTTTATGGCGCCAGGATGCAGTCGACATGTTCGCTACCCGATGGGCGCTACAGCATGGCAGGACGCTGGAAGGAAGCGAGGTGGGGTTGGCTTTCAGGATCGGGCTGAGGGAGCGTCTCGACCTGCCATTGCAGGTGGGAGAAATGAGCTTTCTTGCGATCTCAGGCGTCCTGGATGCGGACCTTGCAGAAGCAGAGGCTGCAGTGCGAGATGCAGAAACCCCGGAAGAGGTTGCCCGCTCCATGGTTGACCGTGGATTCTGGCAGGCGCACCTGGAGCGTTCCCATCCTGAGCGATTTGCTGCGGTCGACCTGCCGTTCAGAAGGCAGCTTGAAAGTGTGCTTGACGACGAAGCGCTGAGCGAAGGTGCCAGGATCGACCAGGCGGATGCCATTCGTGATGCTCAGCGCGCTGCACGCAGAGGGCTGATGCTGGATATGACGATTCACGCGATGGAAGTTGGACCCAAGGGGCCATCTATCGATGTGCGTTGAAATGCGCTTAGATCAAGGGCTGCCTGGCCCTGCCAAAGCGGCTTTGGGCTATGCTCAATCGTGCTGACAGTGGTTTGTACCAGCGCCGTAGTCTTGGCTTCAGGTGGCTCGGAAATCGACAGTTACTTTTGCACACCCCGTTCCGGAATGAAGTGGTTTAGGCTCCCTGTCGGATTTTTCTCCATGATCTGTAGTCATTGGTTTATCGAGACAATAAGGAGATACGCATGCTTGTCCGGTCACTGACCCTCGCAACCTTGCTTGCTGTTGCCGGCCCCCTGTTTGCCGCAGACAGTGATGCGCCTCTAGCCAAGGAACTGGGCAAGGCCAGACCATTGGTGGTTATCGCTCCCAGCAGTGCCGACCCGACGTTGCGAGGGCTGAACAAGGCGCTAGAGGACCCGGCCACCCAGGCCGCGTTCAAGGAGCGCAACCTTGTCCTGTACAGCGTCGCCAACATGATGGGCAAGCGAGAGGACAAGAACCTGGAGCAGCAGACCACAATGGCCCTGATTCGGGAGCTGAAGCTGGGGGCGAGCAAGGGTACCAAGGTGATTCTGGTGGGCAAGGACGGTGAGCGGCACATGCTCAAGGACGACGACACCGGCGAGGCCATCGACCCACAGGTGATCCTTAAAGCGGTCGATGAACTGCCTGCCAGCGAAAAGGCGGTGGCGGCGCCCGAGCCCGTAGCGGCGGCCCCGCAAGCCAAGGACAAGGACAGCAAGCCGGCCAAGCCCGCCAAGCCAGCGGCCCCGCCCAAACCGCTGGAAGACTGATCACGCCGCATGGCCCCAAGCCAACTTGGGGCCCGTTGACGGGTGGTGTGTATCGCACTGTATCTGCCTGTGCTGCAGACCTACTGCCATACAAAAGTGCGCCTGGCACGATACATCCCCGACAAACCGCAACTGCCTAATGGCTCCACTTACCAACCCCAGTGGAGCTGCATCATGACTCAAGCAAAAAACACCCTCGGGCTGCTCGGCGCCGCCCTGATCGGCAGCATGGCATTGAGCAACAGTGCATTCGCCGTCGAGCCGCTGGCTCAAGGTTACCAACTGGCCTCGGCCAAAGTGGCCGGCGAGGGCAAGTGTGGTGAAGGCAAGTGCGGGGGGAGCGGCAAGGCTTCCCAGAGCGAAGGCAAGTGCGGTGAGGGTAAATGCGGCGCCGGCGCCAAGGCCGGGGCTGAGGGCAAGTGTGGTGAAGGCAAGTGCGGTGACGCCTCGTTCGCCAAAACCGACAGCAATCACGATGGCAAGGTCTCGCGCGATGAGTTTCTGGCGGTGGCCAAGGACCGTGCCCCTGATTTCGACAAGATCGACCGCAACCATGACGGTTTCATCTCCGAGCAGGAAGCGGCGGATCACCTCAAGGCGATTTACCAGGCCAATGGCAAGGCCATGCCGGATGGCTTGTTCAGCCACCTGACCGGCAAGCCCTGACTTTCTACCCCATGAAACGCCATAACGCTCCTCCTGCTGGCCAGGTGGGGCGTTGTGCTTGTTGGAGAACTTTTATGTTTCCTGCAATGTTGAACATCGGGCTAGGCTTGCGTCGCGGCCTGTTGCCGGAACTGCTGGCCATGGAGGCCGGCGCAGTGGACTTTCTGGAGTGTGCGCCGGAAAACTGGATTGCCGTGGGCGGCGCCTATGGCAAGGGCTTGGCCCAGTTGGCGGAGCGCTTTGCTGTCACCTGTCATGGGTTGTCTTTATCGCTGGGTGGCAGTGCGCCGCTGGACCGCCATTTCCTCGAGCAGACCCGGCAGTTTCTCGATCGCTACCAGGTGCGACTGTACAGCGAGCACCTGAGCTACTGCAGTGATGACGGGCACTTGTACGACCTGATGCCCATCCCGTTCACCGATGAAGCCGTACACCATGTGGCCGCGCGCATACGCCAGGCTCAGGAGCAGCTGGAGCGGCGCATTGCCGTGGAGAACATCAGCTACTATGCCGCGCCGTATCAGGCGATGAGCGAACTCCACTTCATCCAGGCGGTGCTCGAAGAAGCGGATTGTGACCTGCTGCTGGACGTCAACAATGTCTATGTCAACGCCTGCAACCATGGCTACGACGCCCAGCAATTCCTTGCAGGCTTGCCCCCGGCGCGCGTGACCGGGATGCACGTTGCCGGGCATTACGATGAAGCGCCGGACCTCAAAGTGGATACCCATGGGGCCGCCGTGAAGGAGGATGTCTGGGCGTTGTACGCCAGCGCTTGCGTGCGCTTTGGTGTCAAGCCGACGGTGCTTGAACGTGATTTCAACTACCCGCCCTTGGCCGAACTGTTGGCCGAGACGGCGCGTATGCGTGCTGTGCAATGCGCTGCCGGAGGGCAGGCAGATGAATGAGACTCTGCGTGCGCAGCAGTATGCCTTGGCCCGTCACCTGCGCGACCCACAGCGCCATGCCCCGCCGCCCGGCGTCGAGGCCCGGCGCCTGAAGGTTTACCGTGAGTTGTTCTATGGCGCTATCGAAGGCTTGCTGGCTGGCAGCTTCCCGGTGATGCGCCAGGCGTTGGGCGAGCAGCGCTGGCATGCCCGAGTACGTGATTTCTACGCCAGTTACCGTTGCCAGACGCCGTTGTTTACCGAAATTGCCGAGACGTTCGTCGACTACTTGCAGCATGTGGCGCTGGACACCCCTTGGCAGCTGGAGCTGGCGCACTATGAGTGGGTCGAGGCGCAACTGTACCTGAGCGATGCCGAGGACCCGGCGCATGACCCGGGTGGTGATCTGTTGGCTGGAGAGCCGTTGTTGTCTTGTGTGGCGCGGGTCCTGGCCTATCGTTGGCCGGTGGAACGCATTGGCGTGGACTACCAGCCAACGGCTACCCCAGCATCGCCGAGCTTGCTGCTGGTTTATCGCGATGCCCGGTTGCAGGTGCGCTTTGCCCGGTTGGCACCTATGGCCTATCGGTTGCTGGTGGAGCAGGGGACTGGAAGAGAGCGGCTGCAGGCATTGGGCGGGGATGTGCAGCAAGGGTTGGCATTGTTGGAGGCATTGCGCGAGCAGGGCGTCATTGTCGGAACAGTTTGAAGGCATAGGGGGCTGCGCAGCAGCCCCCAACCCTCATCTGCCGAACCGCATGCCAAGCCAATGATCGAGGCTGAGGCGCCCGGCGCCCTTGAGCAGCAGTGGCAGCAACGCCACCAGGTAGATCAGCGGCAACTTGTAATTGCCGAATCCCTGGTCGGTAATCGCATAGCCTTGGGCCAGCTCCGCCAGGCCCGACCAGTGCGCCGGCCAGTGCACTGCCGCTATCGCTACAACGGTTACCACCATCAAACCCAACGATGCCAGCCGGGTACCCAGGCCCAACAGCAGCAGCAACGGCAGCACCAACTCGGCCCACATCGACAGTTGCCAGTTCAGCTCCGCGGGCAGCAGGTTGAAGGGGAACGGGAAGTTGGACTGCAGGTCGGCGAACCAGTTGCTGCCGTTGAATTTCTCCAGGCCGGATTCGAAAAACTCCCAGGCCAGAAATACCCGTAATGGCACGTCGGCACTCCAGCTGCCGAGGCGATCAACGGTGGTCAGGGTACGGGTCAAGGTCGTCATTTGCGGTTCTCTCTTCAGGCAAGGGCGCGGGTGCTGCGACGTTGTTTACGGGCCACTTTGGCGGTGAGCTTGATGGCGATGGCGCTGAACATGAGGGCGAACGCCAGCGGGTACCACCCCCCCATGGGGATACGCTTGTAGAACGACAGGCAGAACACGGCAGCCAGTACCCACATGCCGCTGCTGTGCAGCGCTTGCCAGGCACGGCCGCCCAACAGCCGCATGGGGGCCTTGAACGAGGTGGCGGTAAGCAGCAGCAAGAACAGGTAGCCGACTGTGCCGGGCAGGCTGGAAGTAAGTGTGCGGCCGGCCCAGAACAGCTCGGGGAATTGCTGGGCGTAGCGATAGATCAGCACGCCGTGCACGGTGTGGGAGAACGCGAATGCCAACCCCAGGTAGCGTCGCTCCTGCAGGATGCGGCGGCTTGATGTGCCAGGCAGCAAGGTCACCAGCGAGGAGGCCAGGAACGCTAGCAGGAACAGTGCGAACGAGCTGCGTGCGGTGGCACGAATGGCACTGCGCAAGCCGTCCGGGTCAGGTTGGCTGGCCAGGACTACGGCGGTCATCGCCAAGGTCAGGCCAGCGAGGGCGGCGAACAGCTTCCAGCCGGAGGGTAAGGTGAGGGCTTTCATCAGGGACTCCCGGGGTGTGGTTGTGTGACCGGGAGTGTCTCGAGGCGGGGTATCTGCAGTGTGTCAGTGGGATGCAGTTGTGTATCTGTTTGTAGAGGCGACCTCGCGCTTTACAGGAGCGGCCCGATCGAGATCCAAGGCCGTTCCTGCCAACGATCGCACTTCAGGTGAGTTCGATCTGCGCGCACAACCCGCCCTGTTCGCGGTTGCTCAGGGTCAGCCGCCCCCCCATGGCCTGGATCAGCTGGTGGGCAATGGCCAGTCCCAAACCGGTGCCACCCGTGCTGCGATTGCGTGAACCTTCCACCCGGTAGAACGGCTTGAGTACTTCATCCAGCTCGTCACCGGGTATCCCTGGCCCGTTGTCAAGCACGCGGATGATGGTGGTACTGCCCTCGCGGGATACTTGCAGCTCGGCAGCACCTGCAAACTTCAGGGCGTTGTCGACCAGGTTCACCAGTACCCGGCGCAGCGCATGCGGGCGGGTCTCCAGCAGAGTCCCGCTGCTGCCGTGGCGTTCGACCTGGGCGCCGCTGTCCTGGTAGTCGAATACCAGGCTGTCGAGAAAGGCATCAAGGTTGACCCGGCAGGTCGCTTCGGTGCTGCTGTCCATGCTGCGGGCATACGCCACGCCTTCGCGCACCAGGTGTTCCATTTCATCTAGGTCGCTCCAGAACTTGTCCCTTTCGACCCCCTCATCCATCACTTCGACCCGCAACTTCATGCGAGTGATCGGGGTTTGCAGGTCGTGGGAAATGGCCGCCAGCAACTGCATGCGTTCCTTGAGGTGGGCAGCAATGCGCGCCTGCAGGGCGTTGAAGGCCACGGCAGCGTAGCGCACCTCGCGTGGGCCGCTTTCATCCAGTTGTACGCCGGGCTGGTCCGGGTCGAGGTTGTCCACTGCCCGGGCCAGACGGGTTAGCGGGCCGATGGCCAGGCGTACCGCCAGCCAGGTACACAGCAACAGCACAGCCAGCTGAATCAGCAGTACCACGGGCAACCAACGGGCTACCGGGACTGGTGCTGGTGTCACGTCGATGGTCAGTGGCGCGCCGTCGGCCAGGTTCAGGTGCGCCTGGAAGTGCGCATTGGGCCCCGGGATTTCCAGGAAGGTCAGGCGGTAGTCGCTGCCAATGGCCTTGACGATCGACGCGGCGGCCATCGGTGGGTCACTGCTGGGCATCGCTTCGCCCGCCAGGCCCTGGTCGAGGCGATAGCGGTAGGTGCGCCGTTCCAGGCGTGGCAGCCAGGCGGCACGCTCGGCTGCGGGCAGGCGGTCAAGGATGGCAACCGAGGTCGCCACGTCCTGTTCGAGGTTGCTGAGCATCATCGAGCGGCTGCTGATATAGCGCTCGTAGGCCTGCAGGCCGAACGACAGACCATAAGCCAACACCAGGCCGGTGAAGAAGATCAGCGCCAGACGCGAGGCCAGGGTGCGCGGCCATTTCATGAAGGGGTCTCGAGCAATTGCACCGGCAGCGAAAACACGTAGCCCTCGCTACGCACGGTCTTGATGCAGCTGGGCTCACGGGCATCGTCACCCAGGCGCTGGCGCAGGCGGCTGACCAGCAAGTCGATGGAGCGGTCGAAGATGTCGGCTTCGCGGCCCTGGGTCAGGTTAAGCAGTTGTTCGCGGCTGAGCACCCGCTGCGGGTGGTCGAGGAACACCCGCAGCAGGCGGTATTCGGCGCCGCTCAAGGCCACCAGGGTTCCTTCGCTGTCGAGCAGGTGGCGCGCGGTGGTGTCCAGGCGCCATTGACCGAAACCCAGCAGGCGGCTGCTTTCGCTGATGGTCAGGTTGGGAGGCAACATGCGTGTGCGGCGCAGTACGGCGTTGATGCGGGCAAGCAGTTCGCGGGCCGAGAACGGTTTGGTCAGGTAATCGTCGGCGCCCATTTCCAGGCCGATGATGCGGTCGGTTTCGTCATTGCGGGCGGTCAGCATCAGCACCGGCGTATTGCGGTGCTTGCCGGCGCGCAGCTCGCGGCACAACAGCAGGCCGTCGTCGCCAGGCATCATGATGTCGAGCACGATCAGGTCGACGCTGTTGGCTTCGAGAAAGGCGCGCATCTGCCGGCCGTCGGCAACGATGCTGGTGCGCAGGCCGTTCTTCTTCAGGTAATTGCCGACCAGTTCGCGGATTTCGCGGTCGTCGTCGACGATCAGGATGTGATCGACGTGTTCCATGCGCTGGGTTCCTGTGCAAAGTGGGTTGGGCGCAGTGTACCGAGCGCGTTCGCCCTTGCCTGCGGGAGTTTGTATTGCAGTGTATCTGGCACGGGTAGGGATACAGCAGAAGGCACATCACAACGTTGGGCGACACATGCGGGATACCTGGCTGACGTGAAATGGCTCTCGACCGGGGAGCAACACTCCCCACCCCCAAGTGTTACCCAGGAGAGATGCCATGAACGTCAAGACTATCGCCAACGCCAGCCTGTTCGCCGTGCTCAGCTTCGGCGCCATCGCTGCCCAGGCCGCCACTGCCCCGATGCAGGATGGCGGGGTCATGCAGTACCGCTACGGTGAGACTCTGGATGTGAAGAAAGTGCTGTCGGTGCAGGACGATCAGAGCAACGCCTGCGGCCTGGTGAATACCCGAATGGACTACCTTGACTCCCATGGCCAGCGGCAAAGCGTGCAGTACCTCACCTATGCCACGGAAGGTTGCCATGAAAACTGATCGGCGCAGGATGCTCAAGGCAGGTGGTTTTGCGCTGGCGCTGACGGGGCTTGGGTTGGCTGGGCACCTGAAGGCACGCGACAGCTACGGCGCCATGCCGTCGCTGTCGGGCGCCAGCCAGTGGTTGAATTCGCCGCCCCTGGATGCCCCGGGACTCAAGGGCAAGGTGGTGCTGGTGGACTTCTGGACCTGGGACTGCATCAACTGCCGGCGCAGCCTGCCGTATGTGAATGATTGGGCGCGGCGCTATGCCGATCAAGGGCTGGTGGTGGTGGGGGTGCACACGCCCGAGTTCGACTACGAGCATGATGTGGCGACTTTGCGGGACAAGGTAGCCCGGTTGGGTATCGGGTATCCGGTGGCGGTAGATAATGACTACAAGGTGTGGAATGCCTGGGGCAACCAGTTCTGGCCGGCGCATTACTTTGTCGACCGCAAGGGGCAGGTGCGCCATGTGCACTTTGGCGAGGGGGATTATGGTGGGCAGGAACAGGTGATACAGGCTTTGCTGGATGAAAAAGGGTGATGCTCCTCTACCGGCCTCTTCGCGGGCATGCCCCACAGGGAGAGTGCAATCAGTAACGTTTGCGCAGTACCTGTGGGAGCGGGCGTGCCCGCGAAGAAGCCAACACTTTTCTATCAGGTGAAACTGGCAAAGTGCGCCTGCATCCGGGCCGCATCCGCCTGCCGCCCGCTGAACAGCTCGAATGCCTTCACCGCCTGGAACACCGCCATGTTGCTGCCATCCAGCGTGCGGCAGCCCAGTGCCCGTGCCGCGCGCAGCAGTTCGGTCTCCAGCGGGAAGTAGATGATCTCTGCCACCCACAGGCGGGGATGCAGCAACGCCACCGGCAGTGGCGTGCCCGGTAGCTTGGCCATGCCCACCGGCGTGGTGTTGACCAGCCCGTCCGCTTCGGCCAAGGCTGTGGCCAGGTCGGTGCCAAGCACGGCGCGCTCCGCGCCGAAATGGGTGTTCAGGTTGTCCACCAACGCCTGCGCACGGGTCGCATCCACTTCGAACAGCACCAGCCGTTCTACCCCTTCACCCAGCAGGGCATGGGCCACGGCCGAGCCAGCGCCACCGGCCCCCATCTGCACCACCTGGCGCCGTGCAACGTCCGGCAGGCCACGGCGCAAGCCTTCGGCAAAGCCCAGGCAATCGGTGTTGTGACCGACGCGCTTGCCGTCCTTGAGCACCACGGTGTTTACCGCGCCGATACCACGGGCCTCGTCGGACAGTTCGTCGAGCAACGGCAGGATCGCCTGCTTGAACGGGTAAGTAATGTTCAGCCCGGTGAAACCGGTATGTTGCGCGGCTTCGAGCAGGCCGGGCAGGGCGCTGTCGTCCAGTTGCAGCTGGTCGGCGTCGATCAGCCGGTACAGGTAGCGCAGGGCCTGGGCGTCGCCTTCGTGTTCGTGCAGGGCCGGGGTACGTGACAGTTGGATGCCGCGGCCGATCAGGCCGGCGAGGATGGCTTGCTGGCTCATGCCGCACGCTCCTGCAACAATTCGGCGAAGTGGCTCAGCGCCATGCGGTAGCCGTGGCTGCCCAGGCCGCAGATGACACCGACGGCGATGGACGATACGAACGACAAGTGACGGAAGGGCTCGCGTTTGTGCACATTGGACAGGTGCACCTCGATCACCGGCAGTTCGCTGGCCACCAGGGCATCGCGGATGGCGACCGAGGTGTGCGTCCAGGCGCCAGGGTTGATCACGATGCCGGCGCAGCGGCCTCGGGCGGCGTGGATCCAGTCGATCAGTTCGCCTTCGTGGTTGGTCTGGCGGAATTCGATTTCCAGGCCGTGGGCCTGGGCAGTATCGGCGCATCCCTGAGCCAGGTCAGCGAGGGTTTCGTGGCCGTACTGGGCAGGCTCGCGGGTGCCCAGCATGTTCAGGTTGGGGCCGTTGAGCACGAGAATAAGGGGCTTCATGACGGGCATCGCTTTGTTGTTGTTGAATGCCCGTAGTTTTGTACTGACTGGTTAGTTCCGTCAATTGGACAAGGTCGTTTCACCGGGAAAGTGGGCGATTATCGAACTTCTTCAGAAGGGATTGGCGTAAAAAAAAGCAGCAGGAAGACTTTGTGAATGTGGGGCTGCAAGGCAGCCCCAGAAAGCTTAAACGGTCCTTCGGACTCCAGCTCGCACACCGTCCACGCCTACGTCATCATGCAAAGAAATCCGCGATGTTTCCGGCAACGCCAACCCGCCTACCAACGCCACCAGCGCAATCACCACCAGGTAGAATGCCGGTGCCAGGCTGCTGCCGGTTTGTCCGATGAGCCAGGTTGCCACCAGCGGCGCTGTGCCGCCAAATAGCGTGTAGGCCACGTTGTAGGTAATCGCCGAAGCGGTGTAGCGGGTACGGGTAGGGAAGCTTTCCGACAGCAATGCTGCGGTAACCACGCCGCTGCACAATGCCCCCACCGCTAGCAGGATCACCCCCAGCAGCGCACCCGACATCGAGCCAGAGCTGGCCAGCCAGTACGCCGGGAACACGCAAAGCATCACCCACAGGCAGGTAAAACCGATGGTCTTGCGCCGCCCCACCCGGTCCGAAAATGCCCCGGCCAGCGGGCAGCCGACCGCAGCGAACAGCAAGGCCACGGTGGTTACCAGCAGTGACTGCGCACGGGTCAGGTTGCCGACCAGTTGCAGGTAGGTGGCGAAGTAGGTGGTGAACATGTAGAACGACAACGCGGTCAGCGAAATGAACGCCCCCAGGTTGCGAATGACCCGGCCATGGTGGCGCAGGGTTTCTTTCAGCGGTGAATGCTCGTGCTCCTTGCCCTGGGCGACGGCTTCGCGGAACGCCGGGGTTTCTTCCATGCGCCAGCGCAGGTACAGGCCGACCAGTCCCAGCGGAGCGGCAATCAGGAACGGAATGCGCCAACCCCAGGCATTCATCGCCTCGGTCGACAGGCTGGCTTCCAGGCCATAAGCGATCACTGCCGCACAGGCAAAGGCGGAAAAGGTCGACACAGGCACGAAGCTGCCATAAAAGGCACGCTTGTCGTCAGGCGCGTGCTCCATCAGGTAGGCGCAGGCCCCGGCATATTCGCCGCCGGCAGAAAAACCCTGCAGGCAGCGTGCCAGGGTCAGCAGCGCCGGGGCTGCCAGGCCGATACTGGCGTAGGTCGGCAGCAGGCCGATCAACGTGGTTGAGCCGGCCATCAGCAAGATGGTCAGCGACAGGATGCGCTTGCGTCCCAGGCGGTCGCCCAAGGCGCCGAAGACGATGCCGCCCAAGGGGCGCAGGGCGAAGGCCACGGCGAACACCGCGAAGGTTTTGAGCAAGGCTACGCTGGCGTCTTCGCTGGCGAAGAACTGGCTGGCGATCAGCGTGGCGAGAAAGCCGTACACGGCGAAGTCGAACCATTCGACGAAATTGCCGATGGCCGAAGCGGCAATCACCCTGCGCAGGGTGGCGGGGGATACCTCATGATGTGCGGACATGCGGGTGCTCTCCGGTTTCCTTTGGCAGCCATGTTGAAAGTGGCGCAGTCGGGCCGCGCCATCGTTATTGTGCTTGCCAGTAGATAGCCGAGCGCTGCAAGGCGCTTTGTCGAGGGCGACCTCGGTATACCTGATTCGACCGGTGCAGCAGGTTACAGCCGGAGCAGCCCCAACGGCCTGTCAGGCCGCACGCTCAAGCACATCCAGCAAATCGATGAATTCCAGGGCCAGTTTATGCCGCGGCGCCAAATGCACCAATGGCACCGAGGCATGGTGCGATTCACGCATCTTGATCGAACTGCTCAGGTACACCGGCAGCACCGGCATGCCTTCGTTGCGCAGCTGCTCGACCAGGGTCTGGTGCAGCGCGGTGCGGCCGGCGAACTGATTGACCACCACACCTTCCACCTGCAGCGCGGGGTTGTGGTCCTGGCGCAGTTCTTCGACCTCGGCCATGACACTGTGCAGGGCCTGGCGCGAGAAACTGTCGCAGTCGAACGGAATCAACAGACGCTCGGCCGCCACCAGCGCGCTGAAGGTGTAGAAGTTCAGCGCGGGTGGGGTGTCGATGTAGATCCGCTCATAGTCCTCGCCCAGCGTCACCAGCAACTTGCGCAGCTTGTTGATCTTGAACTTGCTCTCCAGCTTGCTTTGCAGGTCGCTGAGGTCTGGGCTGGCGGTGACCAGGTGCAGGTTGCGGTAGCGGGTTTCGGTGATTGCCACACGGTGCTTCTTGCCGGCGGCGGTAACCGGCGACAAGGTCTGGCGGAAGAAGTCGGCGATGCCGGGTGGAATGGTGTCGTTGACCAGCCCGGTGAGGTAGAAGGTGGCATTGGCCTGCGGGTCGAGGTCGACCAGCAAGGTTCGGTAGCCCTCGGCGGCGCTGGCAGCGGCGAGGTTGCAGGCGATGCTGGATTTGCCGACGCCACCTTTCTGATTGAAAACCACACGACGCATGAGACGCTCATCCATGAAGTAAAAATGTCAGGTCGGGGTCAATCCTATGACTGAAACGCTGCAGTTTTATGACAGGAATTGTTACAAGCCACCGAATCATCGTTGCCTGTACCGGCATTTTCACGGGCAAGCCCGCCCGATGGGTACAACACAAGACGTTCAGGCAAAAGCGACCCGGTTGCGCCCCTCTTGCTTGGCCCGGTAAAGCGCCCGGTCAGCCTCGCCCAGTGCGTTCATGGGCTCGCCGTGAGTCTTGCCATCCCAGTGCGTCACCCCCAGCGAAATCGTCACGGCGCCCACCGATTCCACCGGCATCTCCTGTACGGTCACCCGCAACCGTTCGGCCACCGCGGCCGCCACGTTCAGGGTGGCCCCAGGCAGCAGTATCAGGAACTCCTCGCCGCCGGTGCGACACAACAGGTCACCCTCGCGGCAACAACGGCGCATGAGCTCCGCCAGTTGGCGCAGTACCTGGTCGCCCACTTCGTGTCCATGGCTGTCATTTATCCGTTTGAAATGGTCGATATCCAGCGCAATGGCTGCAAACTCCCGGTTTTCAGCCTCCAGTAACGACAGGCTGATTTCCAGGCTGCGGCGGTTGCCCAGGCCGGTCAGCGGATCGGTCTGGGCGTCCCGATTGAGCCGGCCGATACGCTCTTGCAGCAAGTTCAGGCTGAACAGCAACGCGCGCTTGAGCTCTGCCGCCTCGAAGTACCAGGCTCGCACCTGATGCAAGTGCTCGGCGGTACCGGCGCGGTCCATCGTGCGGGCACCGGCGGCGAGTTTCCACAGCGGGCGGGCGATGGTACGGGCCAGCCACCACAGCAGCAGGCTGCCAACCAGCGCCAAGGGCGCCGAACTGGCGATCACGTTCAGCACCAGATGGTGCAGCGGTGCCACCGTCTGCGCCAATGGCTGCTGCGCTACCACGCCCCAGCCGGCGCTCGGGACCGTGGCGAAGCCGGCGAGCATTTCCACGCCCAGGCTATTGGTCAACTGCCGGGTACCGCTGTCCAGTGTCGCCAACTGGTCGACCAGCGCATTGCCCTCCACCACTGTGCCTACCCGCTCGCTATTGGGGTGGTACAGCAGGCGTCGGTTGCGGTCGACCACATATAGGTACGAACCGTCCTTGTAGAAATGCTCGCCCAGCAGGCTGTTGAGGATGTTGCGTTCACGCAGGTACAGGCTGCCACCCACATACCCCAGGTAGCGGCCGTTGCGGTCGAAAATGGGTTGCGACAGCGCCACCACCAGGTTGTCCGCCGCCGACAGGTAGGGCGTGGAAACCAGTGGACGGCGTTCGTGCAGGGCTTCCAGAGCGCCGGGTGACTGCACGTGGGTGCCGACAAGGTGGCGTAGCGGGGCGGGGGATACTGCCAGCAGTACACCGTTGGCGTCGATCACGAAGGTGGAGTTGAAGGCCATGCTCTGGCCCAGTACGCGGTCGCTTTCCACCTGCAGCGCTGCGGGATCGCTCAACTGCCGGCTTTGCACGCTGGCGCTGAACATCAGTTGCTGCAAGGCGTTGCCAATGAAGGTTTCGGTGATGCTGGCCAGCTTGGTCGCATACACCCGGTTGGCTTCCAGGGCATTGTCGATCAGTAGCTGGCGCTGCACCCGGTAGCTGGCGAAATAGCTGGCGCACAGCATGACCACTGCGGTAAGGGCGCAGAGCACCAGAATGAGTGTACGTAGATCCAGGCGCAATCCATGCTTGGTGTGTGGCAATCCTGACCTCGGGTGATCGTAAAGGGCGGCTGAACGGAAGTTACCTTGGCGGGCAGCGCTCAAGAGCCTGCCTTGTCCAGCGCATCAAGCTCATCTTCCACCTGTTGCATGCGCTGCTCGACCACGGCCTGTACGTTCACATCGCGGGCGGTTTCGCGCATCAGGGCGGTGAGTTTTTCGCTCAAGCGTTTGCCGGCTTCGGTGTCTTCCAGGGCGCGAGCTTTGGCAGGGTCCTGGGTGGCGGCGACGATGGTGGCGAATTCGGCGTCGCTGAAGTTCTTTTCGCTGTACAGGCGGAACAGGTCCCGGCGCTGGTCCTCGACGGTGAGGTGCTTGCGCAGTACGGCCTGGATGGTCGCTTGCGACAACTGCGGATGACTGCGGCCCAACAGCGCGGACATGCGCTCGATGTTGTGCTTATAGGCGTCCTGCAGCGGCAGCTGGCTGAGGATCTGATCTTCACGGGAGGGTTTCTGATCGCAGGCGGTGAGTGCAGCAGCCAGCAACAGGGGTAACAGCAACTTCGGGAGGCGAGGCATGGTGTGGCCTGGTCGGGCAGTGAAGACTGATGATTATACCGATGTCCGCCTTGCCACGACGAGCCCTGTGATTTGCCTTGAGCGGCACGCTACGGTAGAACCGTGCGCTCCCAACCACACTGGCAATAGCCCGATGCCGAACTGGACCCTGCAACCTGTAGCGCGTGAAACCATTGCCGAAGTGCTGGCGTTTGTCGACAGCGCCCGGCGCGCGCTTTTCCCGATGCTCGCCAACGCACCCTTGCCGCATGACCTGGCGCATTTCGCCGACACTTACCTGGACGGTGCCGGCTGCTTTCTGGAAGCCCGTGAGGGTGGGCGGCTTGTTGCGGTGATCGGTTACTTGCCCTATGACCATCGCTTTGCCCAGCTTGATTACTGCGCAGAGCGAGTAGTCGAGGTGGTGCGGCTGTTCGTGTTGCCGGCCTACCGCAGGCATGGCCTGGCTGCTGCCTTGTTTGGTGCCTTGCGCGAACGGGCGATGCAGGCAGGCTTCGACTGCCTTTACTTGCATACTCATCCGTTTCTGCCGGGTGCCATTGCCTTCTGGGAGCGGCAAGGGTTCACGGTGGTGGATGTGGAGCAAGATCCGGTGTGGCAGACCACGCACATGCAGTTGCGATTACGCTGAGCTGTGGGAACGTGCCTGTTGGCGATGACGCAAGAGCATGGGCAGGCTACCAGGTTCAGGGGGCGCGAAAGCGCAGGATCCGCGCGCCGTCGAAAGGGTCGATGAGGTAGTGGGCGTGGACGCCGAAGGTGCTCAGCAGGCGCTCTGGGGTAAGCACTTCGAAGGGTTTGCCGAGGGCGACCAGACGGCCCTTGTCGAGAACCGCGACACGGTCGCAGGTCAGCGCCTGGTTGAGGTCATGCAGCGCCACCAGGGTGGTGACCGGCAGCGCCTGCACTTGTTGCAGCAGGCTTAGCTGATGCTGAATGTCCAGGTGGTTGGTCGGTTCGTCCAGCAGCAGCACCTGCGGCCGTTGGGCCAGCGCGCGGGCGATGTGCACACGCTGGCGCTCGCCACCGGACAGCGACCCCCACTGGCGCGTGCGCAGGTGCAGGGCGTCGAGGTCGGCCAGGGCTTGCTCGACGATGGCGCAGTCTTGCCGGGAGAACGGTGCCAGGGCCGAGAGCCACGGCGTACGGCCCAAGGCAACCGCGTCGAACACACTGATCGCATCGAGGGTGTCGGCCTGCTGCTCGACCAGCGCCAGCGCCTGGGCAACACGTCGGCGGGGCATCTGTGCCAATGGCTCACCCAGGAGCTGCACGCTGCCGCAGGCGGGTGTGCGCAGCCCTGCCAGCAACTTCAACAGCGAAGATTTACCCGAGCCGTTGGGGCCGACGATGCCCAGGGTTTCACCGGCGACAACGCGAAGGTCGATATCGCTGAGCACGGTATTGCCGGCCAGTTGCAGCCCCAGCCCATGGCAGGTCAGTGGAGAGATGCGAACAGTTGCCATGGCTGTCATGGGCGCCCCCGACGGCTGACCAGAATCAGCGCGAATACGGGGGCACCGATCAGCGCCGTAACCACGCCCACCGGGATCACTTGGCCGGTGATCAGCGTGCGCGAAAGAATGTCTGCCGCAATCAGGAACAGCGCACCACCCAGTGCGCTGGCGGGCAACAGACGGCTGTGCCCGGGGCCGAGCAGAAGGCGCAGGGCATGGGGTATAACCAGCCCGACAAAACCGATGGCGCCGACAATGGACACCATCACAGCCGTCACCAGCGCTGCACAACTGATCAGCAGCAACTGGGTGCGCCGCACCGGGATGCCCAGCGAGGCGGCCGAATCGGCCCCGAAGGTAAAGGCATCCAGCGCACGGCGATGCCACAGGCACACCAGCAAGCCGAAAACCGCCACCGGTACGGCCAGCCACACCGAAGGCCAGCGCACGCCGCTCAGGTTGCCCAGCAGCCAGAACAGGATGCCGCGCGCCTGTTCGGCGGTGGCCGACTTGGTGATCAGGAAGGCTGTCAGTGCATTGAACAGCTGCGAGCCGGCGATACCGGCAAGGATGACCTGTGCATTGTTGCTGCTGGGGCCGGCCGCGCGGGCCAGCACCAGCACCAGGGCGAATGCGGCACCGGCACCGATGAAAGCCCCTGCGGACATGCTTAATGCCAGGCTACCCAGGCCCAGCAGGCCGACGAGCACCGCGCCGGTCGAGGCACCGGCAGACAGCCCTAGCAGGTAGGGCTCGGCCAGTGGGTTGCGCAACATCGCCTGCAGGATGACACCGCAGGTGGCCAGCCCGGCGCCGCAAGCGGCCGCGACCAGGGTGCGGGTCAGGCGGTAGTTCCAGACGATGCCGGCGTCGATCGGGTCCACCGGGTAGGCGGCTTGCCACAGGTGGTTGGCCAGCACCTGGCCAACCACGCTGGGCGACAGGTTGGTTTCGCCAATGGCGGTACCGGCCAGCAGGGCGGCCAACAGAGCGGCCAGGGCAACCGCGATGCAGGGTAAAAGGCGGATCATCACAGGGCTGCTTTACCGCTGGCGAAGGCCGTGGACAGCGTCTGCACGCCGCGGAACAGGCGGATGCCGGCCTGCATGGCGTCGGCGTCGAGGATAATGATGCGGTCGTGCTTTACCGCGTCCATGTTGCGGGTTACCGGGTCACTGCGCAGGAATTCGAGTTTTTTCTGGTAGTCGTCGGCGGGGAAACGGCGGCGGTCCATGCGCGCGATGATCAGCCAGGTCGGATTGGCCTTGGCCAGGGTTTCCCAGCCTACGCTTGGCCATTCTTCGCTGGACTCGACCACGTTGCGCACACCGAGGGTGCGCAACATGAAGTCGGCGACACCCTGGCGGCCGGCCACATAGGGATCGATGTCCAGGTCGGCGCTGGAGAACCAGAACAGCGCCGAAGTTGCCGACAGGTCCTTGCCGGCCAGTTGTGCCCTGGCGCTGTCGAGGCGCCCTTGCAACTCGGCGTTCAGTGCCGCGCCGCGGTCCTGAACGTCGAAGATCTCGGCCAGTTGGCTGACGCTCTTGTAGATGCTGTCTACCTGGAACGCTTGCAGGCGGGTGCCGTCTGCACCGACCAGGTTGTCCTTGCCCTCGCAGTCCGATGGCAGCACGTAGGTGGGGATCTTCAGCTCATCGAACTGCTCGCGGGTGGCGACCACGCCCTGGGCACCGACCATCCATTCGAACTGCGCCGCGACCAGCTGCGGGCGCTTGCCGACCACCGCCTCGAAGCTGGGGTCGTTGTCGGCCAGGCGCGGCACCTTGGCGTTCACCGCCTGGTATTCCGGCAATACGTTGTTGAACCACAGCGAGGTGCCCGCCAGCTTGTCACCCAGCCCCAGGGCATAGAGCAGCTCGGTACCGGCCTGGCCGATGGTGACGGCGCGCTGCGGCGCCTGGGCAAAAACCTGCGGCTTGCCGCAGTTGTCGACCGTCAGCGGATAGTGGGTGGCAGCGGCCTGGGCCAGGCCAGTGAAGCCTAGGCCAGCGAGCAGGGTGGCGAAACGGGGCAGCATGCTGGGCGATCTCCTATCGGACAGTTCTGGTGAGGAACGCACGGACAGGCATCGCCGAGCCCCAGCGGGTGGCTGGGGCAACACGGATGGCCAATCCCGGACACCCCGCCGGTTGGTGAATGTAGGCCGGCAGGTCTCCTGACTGGTGCGTCACGGCCCGGCTCCGGCCTTCCCGGGCGGTAGGCCCAGTGGCATCGATGGAGCAGGCTCGGCACCTACAGTTGCGGGGGCAGTTCCGTTTGGCCCGTATTGGCAGGCCTGGGATTCCCTGTTAGTTCCGTGGTGGAAACCGGCGGCCCGCATGGTAGACCATCGCGTCACCAGGTGAAAACGCTTTTCAGAAGTACTTCAGCCAACGGATGTCACGGCGACGCTGCTTCAGGCGGGCGAACCCGCGCACCGGCAGGTACAGCGAAACCGCCAGCAGTACTGCGCCCAGCCATATCGCTGCAACACCGTCGAAACCGAAGTAGTCGCCATGGTTGAGCCCGAACAGCGCCACGCAGGCCAGGTACAGCAGCTTCAGCACATACAGGTGCAGCAGATAGAAGAACATCGGTGCCGCACCGAACACCGCCAGGGCAGTGATCCAGCGCGCCTGGCCGGCCCGCTCGAAAGCGCGTAACAGCAGCAGGCCGCAGCCCAGGGTCAGGGTCAGGAACAGCAGCGACGGTGGGTATTTGGTGATGTTGAAGAAGCTCATCAGGGTTTGCGTGAAGGTTGGGTAACCGCTCCAGGGTGCCTCACCGTAACCGTTGAACATGCGCAGCAGGACAAAGCCAAGCAGCGCGAGCAAACCTGCCACCAGCAGGTTTTGCTGGCGCTGGCCGGCATCGCTGCCGCGGGCGAACCAGGGCCCCAGGCCGTAACCCAAGGCGATGACGCCGATCCACGGCAGTACCGGGTAAGACGTGCGCAGGTGCAGGTTTTCGGAAAACGCCAGCCAGCCGCGATCATGCAGGATTGCCCACGGCACATGCAGGGCTGAATCCACGCCAAAGTGCAGGCCGTCGAGTAGGTTGTGGCCGGCGACGATGCTGGCGCCAAGGGCGAGCAGCGCGGCGCGCGGCAGCCACACCAGCAGCGACAGGGCGATCATGCTGACGCCGATGGCCCAGATCACTTGCAGATAGATCACGCTCGGGGGCAACTGGAAGGTCCAGGCGAAGTTGACCAGGGTGAACTCCAGCACCACCAGGAACAGCCCGCGTTTGAACAGGAACGCCGAGACGTCGCCACGGCCCTGATGCTTCTCGCCATACAGCCAGGCCGAAAGACCGGTCAGCAGGACGAACACAGGCGCACACAGGTGGGCGAGGGTGCGGCTGAAGAAAAGCGCCGGTTCCGTGGTGTCTATGGCCATGGGGTCGCTGACCTGGCGGTGCAGGAGGAAAGTCTCGCGGACATGGTCCAGGAGCATGAACAGGATCACCAGGCCGCGCAGGGCATCGATGCTCTGCAGGCGCTGGGTGATCAGCGTGGGCGTGGCGCTGGCACTTGTCATGGGGTATCTAATAGGAATTGATGTCATGTGAAACGTTATCGTATAACAAGGCGATGAAAGAGGGGTAGGGGTTTTTGTGTGGCCAGTGCCGGGCTCTCGCGGCACAAGCCACCCAGATCAGAAGCTGTAATCCACCGTCGCGAAGTACGACCGTGGTATCCCCATCAACCACTGCTGCCCGCTGAACGCCGCCTGCACATACTCGCGATCGAACAGGTTGTTCAACTGCAACCCCAATTTCACATCCGGCAACACCTGCCAGGCGATGTTGGCATCGACCACGGTGTACCCGGGGGCGCTCTGGGTATTGGCGGTATCGGCATAACGCTCATCCACATAGCGCGCCCCAATGCCGGCCTCGACCTGCTGGCCGAAGCCTTTACTCAACCAGAGGTTGGCGGTACGCCGTGGCACGTTGGCCGGCCGGTTGCCTGCGCGGTCCTGCGGCAGGCCGCCGACCATTTCGTCGAAGTCGTCGTACTTGGCGCGTACCAGCGATGCGTTGGCCGACACCTGCCACTGATGGGCCAGGGCCAGCTCCAGCGTCGCTTCCAGGCCATCGGAGGTCTGCTGCCCGGCTTGTTGCTTCTCGTGGGTGATCGGGTCGTCCACCAGCAGCTTTTTCTTGACGATGTGGTAGGCGGCAAGCGTCCATTCGCCACGTCCCTCCCAAAAGCGCTGCTTGAGACCTGCCTCGGTCTGCTTCGCCTCGGTCAGGTCATAGTTCATCTGCGCGGGGCTGAGGCTGATGAGGTTGTTGACCCCGTCCTCACTGGTCGAGTACTGGCCGTACAACGACAGGTCGTCGTTGAGTGCGTACACCAGCCCGACGCGCCAGTTGCCCCCGTGCAGGCTGCGATCGCTGCGGCTGTCGTTGGTCAAGTTGTTGCGGTCGATGTGGTTCTGGTCGCGACGCACGCCGGTAACCAAAGACAGGCGATCGCTCAATTGCAGGCGGTTCTCGGCAAACAGGGCAAAGGTATGGGTGGTCGAGAGCGTTTGCGGCCGCAACGGCGAGTCGCTATGGAACCCGCCGGGCTGCGGCTGCCACGGGTCGAGGTAGTCGCCGCCCACATCGTTGTAGGGTGAATTGCTGTCGACGTTGAATCGCACCTTGTTGTACTCGGCACCGAGCACGGTCTTGCTGGCCAGGCCGAACAGGGTGTGGTCGAAGGTGAAGGTTTGACGGTCGCCGAACTGTTCCTGGTTGTGCTTGATTTCCAGGTAGCTGCCGCGCAGCAACTGCTGACGCCCGGCGTCCCAGCTGTAGTCCTCGGCGTTGCGCCAGTGGCGGCGGCTTTTGATGTAGTAAAGCTGGTTGCTGGCGCTGAGCTGGTCGTTCAACGCCCAGTCGGTCGTGAGCCGGGTCCATTCATCAACGTACTGCTGCACGTCATTCTGCACGTTGTAGTTCTTTTTGCGCAGGCTGCTGTGGTAGTGGCCGTCGATCAGCGGGGTACCGTAGTAGTTGGCAGGTTGTGCATCGCCGCGGTCATGGGCCAGCGTGAAGCTGAGGTCATCACTGGCGTCAAAACGCAGCGCGGCGCTCAGGGCCAGGCTACGTGAAGCGGTGCGGTCGACCCAGCCATTGCCGGCCTGTTGGTTCAGCGTCAGGCGGTAGCTCAGGCGTTCGCTGAGGCTGCCGCCGCTGTCCAGGCCGAGCTGCTGGCGGTCCCACGAGCCGTAACCCAGGCGCAGGTGGTTGCGCACCTCGCCGGCAAAAGGTTTTTTCGGGATCACGTCGATCACTGCGCCGGTGGCGCCTTCGCCATGCACTACCGAGGCCGGGCCGCGAATCACCTCGATGCGTTCGACCATCCACGGGTCGACCGGGAAGGTCTGTGTGCCGGCACCGGTGTACAGGCGCGCGCCGTCGAACAGGGTCATCACTGAGCTGTGGCCGGCAAAGCCGCGGGCAGACAGGCCTGTACCGCCGTCCCCCGGGGAGCCGACGAAGGTGATGCCCGGCGAGCGGGTCACTGCATCCTGCACCGTGATGTTGTTGCGCTGCTGAATCTGCCGTTCGCTGATACTGCTGGTGCTGGCCGGTGTTTCCAGGGCGCTGAGGCCAAGGCGCGAGCCGGCCCGGGTCGGCGTGGCCAGGTCGATGGTGCGGCTGTCCAGGGTGTCGGTGATGGCCGTGGAAGGCAGGGCCAGAGGCTGCGGGTCGCGGTCATCAGCCAGCGCCGGCAGGGCAACGGCCAGGCAGGCCGCCAGGGGGTGAAGTTTGAACATACGGGACATGTCGTTCCACTGCTGCAGGAATGAATGGATCCCGGTGGAAAACACGCAAAGGCGAACCATGCAGGCAGGCGCGCGCACGGATTCCGGCCTGCGCCCGCCCACCGCGGGTTGCCAAGTGAAGCTCCAGGCCGGTCTCCGGGCTTGCGAGGGGCATGAAACCTTCACCTTCCCATGCTTGAGCACAGTGGTATCTCGAAGGGTTCACTCGCTTACCGTTGCGGGGGCAGCACCGGACTTGTCGTGGGCAACACGACGCACCGGTTTCCCGTTTCACCCTGCGCGCGGCGGCGCAGGGCACCTGAAACTGACCCGCATCTGACCATTGAAAGGCTGGGGCGTCAAATGTTGGTGTGCTGTGAATGCTGAGAAAAAACAACAGGTTGTGCGTTCTTTCGGCGCCGGAGCCCCATTCGGCAAGAACATCAGGCCCCAGCGTGATGAGTTGGCTGGGGAGGCAGGCTTGCCTGAAAAGCTAGCGCCCGCGGCGCCGCGATACCCGTGCCTCGATGTTCTTGCGCCCGATCAGCAGCGGCGGCTTCTCCACCACCGGCTCATCCGCCAGCCATTTGTACATCACCAGGCAGTCCACCAGCCCCAGGCGGGCATGACGGTAGGCCTTGGGCAAACGGCCGACTGTTTCAAAGCCCAGCTTGTGCCATAGCGCCACGGCCACTGCGTTGGTGGCTACCACCGAGTTGAACTGCAATGCCAGAAAGCCTTCCTGACGCGCCAGCTTTTGCGAGTGCTCGCACATCAAGCGCGCCACGCCCCGGCCGCGCGCCTGTTCGCAGACCATGTAGCCGCAATTGCCCACATGCGCACCAGGCCCGGCAGCATTGGGCTTGAGGTAATACGACCCCAGTAGCTCGCCATCTTCTTCGGCCAACAGCGTGTGCAAGGGCAGCTCCAGCCACAGCTGGCGGGCCTGCTCGAAGCTCAGCGCCGGGTCGAAAGCGTAGGTTTCACGGGCTTGGACAATGGCCTGGAAGGTGGGCCAGAAACGATCGAAATCTTCCGGCGTCATGGGGCGAATGTGGATCATGCGGGTTCCTGCGCGGGGTGAGCCGCCCAGTCTGGGTGGCGCGGCGCCGTCGCGCAAGGGCGCCGACGCCGTTTGTGCTCAACCGTTGGCCTTGCCCACCGCGTCCATTGCGCGGGCCGAGTACACCAGCGCGGCACCGGCGTTCATGGCCACGGCCACGCCGAGGGCCTCGGCAATTTCCTCGCGGCTGGCACCCGCTTTGACGGCCTGTTGCGAATGCACGGCGATACAGCCGTCGCAGCGGGTGGTCACAGCCACGGCCAAGGAGATCAGCTCGCGGGTCTTGGCATCCAGGTGGTTGGTCTTGGCGCCTGCACCGCTGGCGGTCATGTAGCCGGCTACGGTGTCGGGGGAGAGTTGCTTGAGATCGCCGATGCCGGCCATCAACTGCTTACGGTAGGCGTCCCAGTCCATCATGCTCATCGTCTTCACCTTGGAGGGTTGCGAGTGGAGCTTTCAGGCTAGTCGAAGCGTGGCACGTGCGAGGCGGTACTTTGGTGGGTAAACGCAGGTCACTCGTACAGTGGCCTGCGTTGAGCCTTCAGATGTAGATGAACACCAGCACCAACGCCGCGACCACTGCCCATTTTTCCAGGTAGTAGCGCATGCGGTTGCGCTTTTTCAGCGCCTTGCCACGTTCGCGGATCTTGTAGATGCGGGTGAACAGGCGGTTGATGCCACCGGTCTTGTCGCTGGCATCGTTGGGCGCTGCGGCAGCGGCCATCACGTTGCGGCTGAACCAGCGGTTGAACGCAGTTGCCCAGCGGTACTTGAGCGGGCGCTCGACGTCGCAGAACAGGATGATGCGGTTGTGCTCGGTGGTGTTGGCCGCATAGTGGATGTAGGTTTCATCGAAGATCACCCCCTCACCATCGCGCCACGCGTATTTCTCGCCGTCCACGTCGATGTAGCAGCCGTCGTCATTCGGCGTGTCCAGGCCCAGATGGTAGCGGTACGAGCCGGCATACGGGTCACGGTGGCGCACCAGCTTGGCTCCCGGAGGCAGGGTAGCGAACATGGCGGCCTTGACCGTGCCGATGCCTTGCAACAGCTCGGTCGTGCGCGGGCAAAGGGCCATTGCCGACGGGTGGCTTTCGCCATACCACTTCAGGTAAAAACGTTTCCAGCCGGTCTTGAAGAACGAGTTGAAACCGACATCATCGTAATTGTCGGATTTCTTGATTTCGCCTACGTGCAGCAACTGGCGGCCTTCCTCACGGATCTCCTGCCAGTGGTCCTGCAGCGGTTTCAGTTCTGGGAAGGCCTCGACCGGCAGGTAGGGCTTGGCCGGGTGTTTGGAGAACAGGTACAGGAAGGTGTTGATCGGGGCCAGGAAGCTGGAGTGGTCGCCCAGCTGGCGAGTCAGCTTGTGGCGAACCCGACCGCGCAGGTGAACATAGGCGATCGAGAAGACGAAGATAAGTACGAGTGCAATTTTCATGGACGTTTACTTGTCGAAAAATGGCCATGCTCCGAGGCATGAGCCCGCCAGCATAAACAATCATGGGGGTAGTTTGTACTTATTGTTATGAAACTGCGGGGCGACATTGGTGTAATACCCTACCGCCTTGCGCAAACGTTTCATGTCAGGGAGTTTGTATGGTTCAGGATATACGTCCCAGCGGTAGCCCGTTCAAGCGGCTGTTCTTCGCCTTGCCGGTCAGCGACGCGCAGCGCCGTGACCTGGCCCAGTGGCGGCGCGGGCTGAACCTGCGCAGCGGCAAACCGGTGCCGGCGGCCAACTTCCACGTCACGCTGTTGTTCCTCGGCGATGTAGATACCGCCCAGGTGCCTTCGATCTGTGCGGCAGTCGATCAACTGGCGCTGCCGGCCATGGCACCGCGGCTTCTGCTTGACCGCTTGCAGGTGTGGCAGCGGGCCGGCGCGCTGGTGCTGGAGCCACAGCAGACACCGCCAGCCCTGTTGCAACTGGTGTACGGCTTGCAGCAGGCACTGCTGCCGTTGGGGGGGGAGGCGGCCAACCGTGAGTATCGGCCACACTTGACCCTGTCCAGGGATTACCGCGGGCAACCACCCGAGGCCAGCAGCGCGCCGGAGTTCTACCTCAGCGCGCGCCACTTCACGCTTTACGAGTCGCGCAAGGGCGCTTACCGGCCCTTGGCGCAGTGGCCGCTGGCAGGCTGACCCGGGGTCAGAGTTGCGGGGTGTATTTCACCGTCAGCATGAAGTTGCGTGGCTCGCCATAGTTGTTGCTGCCATTGAGCTGGTTGAAGCCTGCAACCCAGTACTTCTTGTCGAACAGGTTGTTGGCGTTGACGGCAAGGTTCACTTCGGGGGTTAGCTGGTACGCCAGGCGTGCGCTCCACACGGTATAGCCAGGCACGGTGTAGGTACGCTCGTAGCCGAGGGTGTGGCTCTGGGTGGTGAAGCCCAGGCCGGTGCTCCAGCGCTGGCCGTCCAGTGGCAGGGTGTAATCGGTCCATGCACGCAGCATGTGCTTGGGTGTCCACTGGCTGAAGGTGCGGCCTTTCTCGTCAGGGTCATCGAGGAACTTGGTGGTGTTGTAGGTGTAGCCTGCGAACAGCTGCAGGCCACTCAGCACTTCGCCGCTGATTTCGGCTTCAACGCCTTGGCTGCGCACCTTGCCCGCTGCGGTGGAGCAGTACCAGTCATCGCAGGCGAAGCCCGAGGCTACGTCGGTGACGGCGCGGTTTTCCTGGTCGTAGCGAAACAGTGCGATCGAGGCGTTGACCCGGCCTTCGAGCAGTTCGCCCTTCAAACCCGTTTCGTAGTTGCTGCCGATCACCGGTTTGAGCGGCGCATTGCCCACGGCGCGTTCGGTTTGCGGTACGAACACGTCGGTGTAGCTAGCGTACCAGGCCCATTCGCGGGTCAGGTCATAGACAAAGCCGGCATAAGGGGTGACTTGGCCCGTTTCGGTCATGCGGCTGGTGGGGTAGCGGGTACCGGCGTCGGTCAGGCTCTCGAAGTCGATCGAATCCCAGCTGTAGTCGAACCAGCTGACACGCGTGCCGAGGATCAAAGTCAGATCCTGGGTAGGCTTGATGCGCCAGGCGCCATACAGGCCCTTCTGGCGGATGTCGTAGCTGGCCCTGTTGGAGCGTGCAGCGTCGCCATCGAATACGCTGTCGCGGCTGGGCTCCGGGCGGTCATGGTCGATGTCGAAGATGTTGCCGCCGGCGTCGAAGTTGCGCCAATAGGCGTCATCCGACGTCAGTTTGGAATAGTTGCCTCCCACGGTGATTTCGTGGGCCAGGGGACCGGTGTTGAAGTGGCCTACCACGTTCATGTCCAGGCCCAGCTTGGTCGAGTGAAAATCGGTGAGCCAGTCGGCGTAGGTGATGCCGCTGCCGTCAGGCGCAACGCCCTGGCGGGTGCTTTGCACGCGCTGGTGGGTGGATGTGTTGGTTTCATCCATGCGTACGGCTGCGGCCTTGAAGGTCCAGTCATCGTTGAAGCGGTGTTCAAGGTCCAGGTAGTACGTGGTGACGTCGGTTTCTGCGCGGCTCCAGCGGGCGCCGGTGTAAGTCGAACGCGGCAGGTCGACCGGTTTGCCACTGGCGTAGCGTGGGAGGCCGCGTAGCATCGGCCGGGACTGCTGACGGTTGTAGCTTATGCCGCCGCCCACTGTCGTCGCATCGGTCAGGTCGATGTCCAGCGAGCCGTACAGCGAATGGTTTTTGCTCCAGACATAATCGATGAAGCTGTCGCTTTGGTCCTCGTCAGCGACAAGTCGCCCGCGCACACGGCCGTCGGTCGTCAGCGGGCCGCCGGCATCCAGCTGCAGGCCATAGTGGTCCCAGGAGCCAGCTTTGCCTGTCAGCGTAACGGCCGGCGCCGTTTGGCCACGCTTGCGCACCAGGTTGATTGCGCCACCTGGGCTGCCGGTGCCTTGCAACAGGCCCGAAGCACCGCGCAGCACTTCCACCCGGTCGAAGAACACCAGGTCCTGGGTTGCCCAGTTGCCCAGCGAATAGTTGTTTCGCGTAATTGGCACACCGTCGTATTGCCAGTCATCAATCTGAAAGCCACGCGAGGTCACGACCACGCCAGGGCCAATGCCCTGCGCGCCGACAATGCCCGTGGTGTGGTTAAGCGCGTCCTGCAAGTCGGTGATGCCCTGGTCATCCAGTTGCTTGCGCGTGATGACGGTGACTGACTGGGGAATCTCCTTGAGGGTGTGCGTGCCTTTGCCCAGGGTCACCGCGCGGGCGGCATACGACCCGGTGCCTTCGCTGGTTGCACCCACATAGTTGTCGGTGATGCTGGTGCTGCCCAGTTCCATGACGTCGCTGCCCAGATTGCCAGCCGCCACACTGAAATGGCCCTCGGCGGAAACCCACAACTGCAAGCCGCTACCGGCCAGCGCAGCTTGCATGGCCTGCTCGGCACTCATGTGGCCGACCACGGCAGGTGCCTGCTTGCCGCGCACCAGTGCTGGCTCCAGCGCGATGATGTGGCCGCTCTGGCTGGCGATGCGGTTGAGCGTGTGAGCCAGGCTGGCGGGTGGCAGGTCGAACACTTGGGTCTGCGCCTGGGCAAGCACGTTGAAGCTGGCCAGGGCAGCGACCAGAGGCAGGGCGCGGGGCAAGGGGTTGTACACGGATTACTCCCGAATGAAGTGGCTGTCAGGAGGTATGTGGGATGAGCAAAGAAAACTTGCCACGATTGCGAATGATTTTGATAAATATTTTTATCAGGCGGATTTCAGGTCGATCAACATCAGCCATTGGCCATAGCGCTGCACGCTGATTGGAAGGGCCTCGGCCAACGCCTTGAACGCTTGCTGTGGCTGGTCCAGATGAAATACGCCCTGCACCCGCAGATCGCGTGCCGCGGGGGCGAGCCGGATGTAGCCGCGCTGGTAGGGGCGCAGCGCGTCGATCACCACATGCAGAGGCTGGTCGAGGACCTCCAGGCGGCCCTCCAGCCATGCAGCACGTTGCTGTTGCTCGCCTGTCAGGCGTTCTATGGTGTTGTTCCGTAGCAGGGCAGCCTGCCCTTGCTGCAGCTCCGCCCACTGTCCATTGGCCAGACTGGCGCGGACGCTGTGCTGCAGTACCACAACACGTGTGGCGTCCTGCTCCTGGCTGACCAGAAACCGCGTCCCCAACGCCTGCACTTGCCCTTGCGCGGTGCGCACGCGCAAGGGGCGCAACGGATCGCGCGCAACCTGGATCAGCAACTCGCCGTGACGCAGCACCAGAAGGCGCTGTCCGGCATCGAACTGCACGTCGACCGCACTGGCGCTGTTCAGGCTCAGGCGGCTGCCGTCTGCCAAGGTAAAGTTGCGCCGCTCGCCAAGGCCCGTGTGCAAATCGGCCAGCCATCCTTGGGTGGTGTCGCTGCGCCATCCACCCCACAGCGCCGCGCCGAACAGCCCCAGACTGGCCATGACGCCAACTACGTCACGCCGTGAGCGAGTAGGCTGCATCAGCAATCGGCGTGCCTCTGCTGCTTGGCCAGGGGACCGCTGATCCAGGGCGAGCAACGCCGCGAACGGATGGCCAAGGCGTTGCTCCAGGCGGTTCCAGGCCTGTTGGTGAGCGGGGTCTTGCTGCAGCCACAGCCTGACCCGTTGCAGCAGCGCCGGGTCAGGCGTAGCGGCCCTGAGCTCGACCATCCAGTCGATGGCCTGCTCGCTGACCCGGTCCAAGGCAGGCCTGCTCATGCCTGCACCTCGCACAGGTAACATTGGCGCAGCGCCTGTTTCATGTAGCGGCTGACAGAGCGTTCACTGATCTGCAGCTTTGCCGCGATGTCGGCGTAGTGCATGCCGTCGAGCTGGCTGTATAGGAAGGTGGCTTTGACGACTGCCGGCAAGCCGTCCAGTGCCTGATCGATGCTCACCAGGGCCTCGATCAGCAGCAGTTGCTCCTCGGCCGATGGCGCTACGGCCTCAGGCAGCAGAGCCAGGTGCTCCAGGTAGGCCTGCTCGAGCTGGCGACGGCGATGGCGATCGAAGATCAGCCGACGGGCGATGACGGTGAGGTAGGCGCGAGGCTGCTGAATGCTGTCTGGGTCGACACGTGCGCTGAGCATCTGGCAGAACGTTTCGGCGGCGGTGTCCTCGGCGTCGGTGTGGTTGCGCAGGCGTTTCTGGATGTGCTGGAGCAACCAGCGATGGTGGTCGCTGAAGAAAAAGCCCAGTTTACGGGTCGATGTGCTGTCCAACGCCTGGCTTCCGGCTGTGAGTGTGAATCGTTCTCAATGGTAGCCGGGTCGTCTGATTTCCTGTAATGGGTGGCTTGCAGAACCGAGGCTGCCGCTACTTGAGTAGCGGCACTGCGCCGGTTCAGGCTGCGGCCTGGCAATCTGCAAACAGTTTTTTGCCCAAAGCGTGTGCGTGGTGCAAGTGGGGAAGCTGGTCAGACCCTTCGCTGTCATCCAGCAATGTGGAACTGAGTACTTCTGCGCCGCAATAGTCGAAGATGCCGTGCTCGATCTGCACGCGCATCGCCTCGCCATAGCCATGCCGCTCGAAGGTGCCTGTATCGGCACCTGCAATGCCGACCAGGTGAACCTTCATGCCGCGCAATTTCTTGACCGTGGTGCCCCCTTCATAGTCGAACGCCCAGCCGTTGCTGAATACCCGCTCGACCCAGCCCTTGAGCAAGGCCGGCAGCGACCACCAGTAGATCGGATAGACCAGCACCAGGGCATCGGCGCGCTCGATGCGTACCTGCTCGTTGAGTACATCGGCCGGCGGTGCTGCCAGCCGGCGGTGCACGGCATGGTCTGCCAGGCTGAAGCGGGGGTCGAAGCCTTCGCTGGCCAAGTCGGCGATTTCGCTGCTGTGGCCGACGCTGGCCAGGCCGTCGGCAACCTGCCGGGCCAGCGCGTGGGTGAGGGATTGCGGGTCATGGTGACCGACGACGATAAGAGCGTGCATGGTGGCTCTCCATTCAAGGATGCAGGGTGGCCTGAAGCGTTATATACTCCAGGTAAGTTACGATTAGTAAGTTACTTTTGGTAGGTAATCGATGTCAAGCGATGATCAAGCACGTTCCCGCAAGCGCCTGAGCCGCGACGACCGACGCAGGCAGTTGCTGGATATGGCCTGGCAATTGGTGCGGGAGGAGGGTACCGATGCCTTGAGCCTGGGCCGCCTGGCCGAACAGGCGGGGGTGACCAAGCCGGTGGTCTACGACCATTTCGAGACCCGCAACGGGCTGCTGGTGGCGCTGTATCAGGAATACGATGCGCGTCAGTCGCAGATGCTGGCGCGAGCGTTGGCCAGCTGTGAAGCCAGCCTGGCCAGCCGCGCCCGGGTGATCGCCGAGGCCTACGTGGACTGCGTAATGAGCCAGGGCCGGGAGATACCTGGGGTGTCGGCAGCGCTGGCCGGGTCGCCGGAAATGGAGGCGCTGAAGCGGGCGTACGAGCAGCCGTTCCTGGACAAGTGCCGTGAAGCCTTGGCCGGGTTTTCGCCCAGCGGCAATGTAGGGGTTGCCGGCATGCGCCTGCTGGTGGGGGCAGCGGATGCACTGTCCCAGGCGGCTGCAGCAGGGGAACTGGAGGCCGGGCAGGCCAAGGCTGAGCTCAAGGCCGCAATTATCGCCATGGTCGAACGGCAAACATGAAGCGCCGACCACTGTGTGGGCATGCTTGATAAACTGGCTTCGCTACACAGGCAAGCTCAGATAGGGCTGTTCATCCCCCGGGCTGCGCTCGAACTGGCGCTTGTACTCGCGACTGAACTGCGAGGTGCTCTGATAGCCCACCCGGTGCGCTGCCTGCGCTACTCCCAGGCCTTCGCCGATCAGCATCTGCTGCGCCTTGAGTAGCCGCAAGCGCTTGAGGTACTGCATCGGTGCCATGTCGGTGCAGCGCTTGAAGTGTTCATGGAAGGTCGAAACGCTCATGTTGGCCCGCGCGGCCAGTGCCTCCACGCTCAGAGGCTCGGCGTAGTGCTCGCGCAGGTGGGCGAGGGCGGCGCCGATGCGGGCGAAGTGCCCCTGTTGCTCCACCAGTGCTCGCAACACACCGGCCTGCGGGCCGCGCAGCGCGGTATACAGCACCTCGCGTACGCGCGCCGGGCCCAGTACCTTGGCGTCAAGCGGGTCCTGCAGGCAGTGCAGCAGCCGTTCCACACTTTCGCGCATTGGCGCATCCAGTGCTGCGGAGGTCATCGATTGCGGTGTTTGCGCCTGTACTGCAGCGTCCGGCACCAGGCCCATGCTCTGCACCAGTTCACCTAGCACGCCACGGTCGATGTCCACCGCCACGCCCAGCAATGGCGCGTCAGGGGTGGCGAAGGTTTCGCACATGAACGGCACCGACAACGCCTGCACCAGGTAATGCCCGGCGCCGTACTCCAGGGTGCGCGGCCCCAGGCGCGCCAGCTTGCTGCCTTGGGCCAGGATCATCAGGCTTGGTTCGTAGATCTGCGGGCTGCTGGCCACATAGTGGTCCCAGCTCAGCACCTGTACCTGGGGCAGGTGCGTGGGCACAAAGCCTGGGCGCGTGGCGAGGCTGCGGATCAGTGCGCAAAGCGGCGCATTGGCGTCGACGTGACGGGTCAGTTGCATGGTGGACCAAGGGCAGAGAATCAGACAGTTTGATCATCGCAGATTGAGGGCGTGGCGCCAGGTGTTAGATGACTCCTTCGGAGAATCAGGCATGCATGCCGGAGAATCAGCCGTGGGCGAGGCGGCGAACGACGCGCAGAATGCGTCGCCTGAATCGTTTCACTTCACTGCGAGGCCCTGCATGTATACCGCCATCGGTTACGCCGCTCAAACCCCCACCAGCCCCCTGGCCCCCATGACGTTCCAACGCCGCAGCCCGCGCCCGGATGACGTCGCCATCGACATCCTGTACTGCGGCGTGTGCCACTCCGACATCCACCAGGCGCGCAACGAATGGGGCATTGCAGTGTACCCGCTGATGCCGGGCCACGAGATCATCGGCCGGGTCACGGCGGTGGGCGACAAGGTCACCGCGCACAAGGTCGGTGACCTGGTAGGCGTCGGCTGCATGGTCGACTCGTGCCGTACCTGTGAAGCCTGCGCCAAGGACCTGGAGCAGTATTGCCTCGAGGGCCCGACCATGACCTACGCCACCCCGGACCGGGTCGACGGCAGCAACACCATGGGGGGGTACTCCAGCAGCATCGTGGTCAGCGAGCACTTCGTGGTGCGCATACCGGCCGGCATGGACCTGCCCAGCGCTGCCCCTATCCTGTGTGCCGGCATCACCACCTATTCGCCGCTCAAGCACCACGGCGTTGGCCCGGGCCACAAGATCGGCATCCTCGGCATGGGCGGCCTGGGCCACATGGGCATCAAACTGGCCAAGGCCCTTGGGGCGGAAGTGACCCTGTTCACGCGCTCTCAGGCCAAGGCCGAGGAAGCGCGCCGCCAGGGGGCCGACCATGTGATCGTCTCCACCGATGCCGAGCAGATGCGCGCCGCTGCTGGCCGTTTCGATTTCCTGCTCGACACCATTCCGGTGCAGCACGACCTCAACCCGTACCTGGAAACGCTGAAGTTCGACGGTGTGCACATCCTGGTCGGCCTGATCGAACCGATCGACCCGGCATTGCATGCGGCCAACCTGGTGATGAAGCGCCGGGTGCTGGCGGGGTCGTTGATCGGGGGCATTGCCGAGACTCAGGAAGTACTGAACTTCTGCGCCGAGCACGACATCCGTTGCGATATCGAAATGCTGGATATCCGCAACATCAACCAGGCCTACGAGCGGATGATTGCCGGTGATGTGAAGTACCGGTTCGTGATCGACATGGCCACGTTACAGGGCTGATGGATCGGTTGCCTGCACGGGC